>NZ_CP044310.1:6122572-6447596 GCF_009664365.1 Paenibacillus xylanilyticus | reverse complement strand
AAGTGTGGCTTAAGCCATGATGCAGTGTCGAAATACGAGATATATTGCCGGAATTTATCCCCAAACCCCCGCAGGTCGAAAACAAAAAAAGAATGAACAACGGAAAATTGTTCACAACTTTATCCACAGGCTGTTGATAATATTATGGGTCAGATCACATATTCACATCCAAAAGTAATACAATCATAGCAAAAGAAGCCCCGCATTTCAACGTATCGCGAGATTTTATCCACAAATTCAATAACTTGTGTATAATTTTTAATCACAACACAATATATTGTTTATAAATTGTTTAATTTTCGACAGGATGACCCAAAAAGCCAAAATGTTTTATACACAGGTTGTTCGTCGAAAATCGCTAAATTGTGTGTAAAACGACTCCTGAGTTGTGAATAACACATCTGTGGATAACCGCGAATTCAGAATGAGCGTTTTGGGGATCTGTTGAATTAGCCTCTTTAACCTCATTTGGGGTTGTATGTAACAAGTAGAGGTTCGCAGCAATGATAATAGAGGCGGACAGGCTGATTAATACTAAAAAGGGGCCGGTTGAAGCGCTGGCTGGATAGGATGAAGGAAGTCATACACTTCGGCGTAAATGCTGGATGGGAAGAATAGATTGAATCAAAAAAATGAATCAAATACATGGACAAAAAAGAGGTTGTTCCTTAAGGCCAGCGTGTGGTCTAAGTGAACAACCTCTTTTTTTGGTGATTACAATGAAGGAACCATTACTTGGTTCTTAAGGACAATTTGCGTTGGAATTCTGCAATATCCGCATATTCCTCTTCAAGTTTGCGCGAGATGCGAATGAAAATCGGGAGCAGTTCCCTGTAAATTGCCGCGTTTTCTCTAACAGGGGTATGTCTGTGCGTTGTCCCCACCATAGATGAGACGGCATGAAGTGACTTGATTCGCCCTGTAGCATACAGACCGAGGACGACGGCACCCAGACAGGAGCTTTCGAAGCTCTCGGGGACAACGACCTCCTGATTGAAAATATCGGACATCATCTGACGCCAGAGAGGGGAACGTGCGAATCCGCCGGTAGCCTGAATGGAGGTCGGTTGCCCGATCTGTTCTTCCATGGCCAGCAAGACCGTATACAGGTTGAAAATGACCCCTTCCAGGACAGCACGAATCATATGCTCTTTCTGATGATGGAGGGTTAACCCAAAGAAAGAACCACGGGCATCCGGATTCCATAATGGGGCACGCTCTCCTGATAAATAAGGATGGAACAGTAGTCCTTCAGAGCCTGGGCTGACTCGCTCAGCAATTTTGGTGAGGACGTCATATGAATTGATGCCGAGCCTTTTTGCTGTTTCCACTTCTGATGCTGCAAATTCGTCACGTACCCAGCGAAATAGCATGCCACCGTTATTCACAGGCCCACCCACGACCCAGAGGTCCTCCGTGAGGGCATAACAGAAGGTCCGTCCTTTGGGATCGGTAACAGGGCGATCAACGACCGTACGAATGGCACCACTGGTCCCAATGGTTGCTGCCACGACTCCAGGCTCGATGGCATTTACGCCGAGATTGGATAGCACTCCGTCACTTGCCCCGATCACAAAAGGAGTAGAGGGGGAAAGACCCATTTTCTCTGCACATTCGTTGTCCATTCCCTCTATTGTATATGTCGTAGGAACGAGCTTCGAAAGATGGTCAGGTGTGATTCCTGCAACCTCGAGCGCTTCCGTATCCCAATCCAGTTGTTCCAGGTTGAGAAGACCGGTGCAGGAGGCGATGGAATGATCCACGATATATTGTCCGAACAAACGGAAGAACAGATACTCTTTAATCGAAATGAACTTGGCTGTGCGCTGAAAAAGGTCTGGTTCATCATGGCGCAGCCACATGAGTTTGGTTAGGGGAGACATGGGATGGATCGGTGTGCCCGTGCGCAAATAGATCCGATGACCTTGCCCACTCTCCTGTAATTGGGCTGACCAGGCTGCACTGCGGTTATCCGCCCACGTGATGCAGCGAGTGAGCGGCTTATGGTCCGGGTCCATGGCAATCAGACTGTGCATGGCAGAGCTGCAGGACAAAAACATGATTTGTCCTGCACTTACACTGCTCTGATCCATGACTCCACGTACCGAGCGAATAGCTGCTTGTACAATTTCCTCGGGATCCTGCTCAGCTACATCAGGAGCAGGTGTATATAGAGGATATTCCTGAGTGGAAGTGCTCACAACCTCACCTTGCTCCGTAAATAATACGGATTTGGTGCTGGTGGTCCCGATATCCATGCCAATCATATATTTTTTCATTTGGTGTAATCCTTCTTTCCCTTGATACAGTAAAATTTATCTTCTAATAGATGCGATCTTGTCTTAGATTACGGTACTCAGCAGCAAAATAAAGATCAATCCGACAACGGATAGTAGTGTTTCCATAACGGTCCACGTTTTCAGTGTCTGGGAGACACTCATATTAAAGAACTCCTTAATCATCCAGAAGCCTGCGTCATTCACGTGGGACAAAACAAGTGATCCCGCACCAGTAGCAAGTACAACCAGTTCAATGTTGGCTCCTGGAGTCAGCGCAAGAACCGGAGCAACGATCCCCGCTGCCGTTGTCATAGCAACCGTTGCCGACCCTGTGGCTACACGAATCAATGCCGCAACGAGCCAAGCAAACAGGATGACGTTGATATTGGCGTGAGTGGCAACTTCTGCAATCGCATTGCCGACACCGCTATTAATCAAGACCTGTTTAAACGCACCGCCCCCACCAATAATGAGGATGATGGTCGCCGTAGGCGCCAGACATTCACTGGTGAAACGGGAAATGTCGTGTTTGGTAAATCCGCGTGCGAAGCCGAGCGAAAAGAGGGCAAACACAACAGATATCAACAGGGCAATAATCTCATGCCCGATAAACTCACAAAAGACTGTAAAGCTGCTTGTGGCATTGGGATCTACGATATTGGCAATGGAGCCGATTAGCATCAGGATGACTGGCAGCAAAATCGTAAACAGGGTAATGCCGAACCCTGGAAGATTGGTGTTTTTCTTCGTTGCGAACTGCTCTGCCAGCTCCGCTGGCGGTTCCGTGTGTATTCTTTTGCCGATAAACTTACCGAACAAGGGACCTGCGATAATCGCGGTCGGAATACCAACAATGAGGGAGTACAAAATAGTTTTCCCCAAATCCGCGTTGAATGCATCAATAGCGATCATAGGAGCGGGATGTGGTGGAACCAGACCATGTACAGTCGACAGACCGGCCAAAATCGGAATCCCGATCTGCAGAAGAGACATATTGGTTTTACGTGCAACGGTGAAAATGATTGGAATCAGCAGAATCACGCCAACTTCGAAGAAGACAGGGATACCTACGATAAACCCAACGATCATCATGGCCCAGTGCACACGTTTCACACCAAAGCGATCGACCAATGTGGTTGCAATGCGCTCGGCACCGCCTGATTCGGCCATCATTTTACCCAGCATCGTGCCAAGCCCGATGACAATGGCTATGGTTCCTAGCGTACCGCCGAGTCCACCTGTAATGGAAGAGATCACATCGGCGGGTTTCATACCGGCAAGCAGACCAAGCATTAAAGCGGATATTAAAAGGGTAACGAAGGGATTCCATTTATATTTGGAGATCAACACGATCAGAAATACGATCGCAATCAATGTCCACACCAACAATGTTGCATTATGGGATAGTCCAAAAAGAGTGCTCATGATGTATGCTCCTTTGTTTTGAATATAAACGCTTACAAGTGAATTTGCCGTCAGGGAAGTTTATCTCCCTTTAATATGCCCAAAAATTGAAACTAAATCGCATTTTGTATACTTGTCGACAACTTAGTTGACAATCCATCCAATTGGATGTGATTGCAGACGGTGGTCATTATTTAAACCAAAGTCGAAAAATATAAACTTTCTGACATGATCAGGAGTCGAAGCTCTCATGCAGGGTTTTGCCGGAATCCTGAAAGTACGTACGCACGCCGGCCTGAATGGATGCTTTGTCACCTGACTCTAGTGCTTCAATCAGCAATCGGTGTTTTTGAATTACAGCGCTTACTTTTGGATCGCCCTGATCAAACACCCTGCGGGTTGTTAGCAGCATAACCGTCATGACAACATAACGAATGCTTCTCCATAAATGTGAAATACGGGAATGCTTGGCTGCCTCAATGATGGTCTCATGGAAAGTCAGATCCTGAAAAGCAAACTCGACGGCATCCTGATGCCGACCTGCCAGCTCCATTTTGTCCATTATATTACGAAGTGAAGTAATCAATTGCTCGGGAACTGACCCAGCTAGTCGCTGCTGGACAAAGCTTTCAATTAGAAAACGGACGTCGTACAGCTCTTCAACATCCTTGATCTTCAATCCAAGGACAACCACACCCATCCGTTCAAGCCGAATCAGTCCTTCATTCGACAATGTTCTCAGGGCTTCGCGGACAGGTGAACGACTGCTGTCAAAATCAGCGGCAATTCGATTTTCAGACAAAATCTCTCCAGGACGCAGGGTTCCACTGATGATGCGCAGCCTTAATTCGCAGGCGATGGCTTCCCCACGGGAAGCTCCCTGCAGCCAGGAAGAAGGAAACAACATAATGGCTAACGCTCCTATTCAAGTAATCAGTTCTCTAGGTCCAGTACTCGGTAATCCATCTCAGGTGGACCTGTACACTGATCATAGCATAACCTTTTTGCAGTTTGCATGCTGCCTGATTAAGAAGCGAAAGTCCAAAACCTATTTTCCTAATACCGTTTTCAAAGAGCCGAAGATCAGTACTTTTGTAAATCAAAAAGAGTGTTAGGTAATGCGGATGTTCTCTTCATGAATACTTAAGTATACTTGTATACAAGATGATGATTTTTATCCTACACCTTTCTTGAAAGCTTGTAAACCTTCAGATTAAAGCGGATACATCAAATTTTAAACAAGGTCCAATATTCAATAAAATGTACTACATAAGTTAAGAAAATAATTAGAGAATTTGTCGCCTTCAGTAGAAAGAAAATAATGTATAAAAGGAAAGCTCCAATACGAATAAAACGTAGTAGAATTCGTTATCCACATGTGAATAACTTCTGGTTAATGAAGTGGATGGTGAGAGATGAGAGAGAGGTCCAAATTAGGGTGTGGATAACCGTTGGAGTGATGGATGAAGTGACAGCGCGAGGCTTGTTGGGGATAACTTTTTTCGCTTCAAAAATTATTTTATTCAAATCAAAATCTACTAAAGTGTTACGAGCTCTGAGGGGCAGGCTGGAAAGGGCTATAAAAAGAGGGAGAAGCTAAGTGGGTTAGAGTTGACTTTTCCAGGTGTACGTGGTTAAATGTATAAAGGTGTTTTCTGTGAAGATGAAAATGATTCATCACATAAGTATTTCCTTGTAAGGAGGTGCAATACATTGAGACCTACATTCAAACCGAACGTAAGCAAACGTAAAAAAGTTCATGGTTTCCGGAAAAGAATGAGCACGAGCAACGGCCGTAAAGTTTTGGCTGCACGTCGCCTGAAAGGCCGTAAAGTCCTGAGTGCTTAATGCATGAGAAGACCACCGAGGTGGTCTTTTTTTTCTTAAATGAGTCATTTCAGACTGGATGCTGATATAGATCGGGTCTGAATTGGCTGCGAAAAAGGGCGAAAGTGTCTATTTCTTTATTGAAGAAGGATCTAATCCGTCACGAAATTTTTAAAAAAGTTACCTTATATATAATGAAGTTGTCGTTAGAACAGTTTACCGTTATTCAAGAAAGCCTATACTAAATCAGTAATGAGGCCTCCGTCAATATGGATGGTGGAGAACAGCAAGGAGAAGCGCCGTGTATAAAAGACTGCGTTTGCGAAACCGGGCGGACTTTAGCCGCGTATACCGGTATGGGAAATCTTTTGCCAATCATCAATTTGTGGTGTATGGCTGCCGCCGTAAAGATACGGAGCAATTCCGGGTGGGTGTATCGTGCAGCAAGAAAATCGGAAACGCTGTCGTACGAAACCGGATGAGACGCATGATTAAGGAAATTATAAGGCACCATGAAAAAGAGATTGTCACACAGATGGACCTGATCTTCATTGTGAGAAAAGGTGCGCTGGACATGACCTATCAGGAAATGGAGAAAAGCCTGCTGCACGTTATGCGCAAAGCGGCTCTTCTTAAGCCTAACAAACGGTAAGCTTCGGTTTATTTGTCCTCCTAATTATGGTATGATTTACGGTGGAATGGAATGGTTAAGAGAGGGGTTATGAAGTGTCGCGATTGAAGACATCAAAGGGGAAGTGGATTCTCCTCATTGCAGTCATTGCAATGGTCACCGTACTAGCGGGGTGTACTCCGCAAGGCTCCGGGGTTACGACGGAAGATCTGAAAAACAGTGACTCATTCTGGCAAAGCAATGTTGTTTACTGGTTCTCACTGGCGCTCGATACATTCGCCAACTGGTTTAACGGTGAATATGGACTAGCTGTCCTAGTCATGGTGCTGATTGTGCGGACGTTGATTTTGCCACTAACAATGAAGCAGGTCCGCAGCTCCAAAGCCATGCAGGCAATTCAGCCGCAGTTGAAGGAGATTCAAGCCAAGTATAAAGATACACCTGAGAAAGTTCAGCAAGAAACGATGAAGTTGTTTCAGGAGAACAAAGTTAATCCGATGGCGGGTTGTCTACCACTTCTGATTCAGATGCCGATTTACATCGCACTTTATAACTCAATTTACGGTAACTCCAGTCTGAGAACACATGACTTCTTGTGGCTCCAGCTCGGAGCGCCGGATCACCTGTTTATACTGCCTGTGCTGGCTGCCATCACAACATTCGTACAAACATGGATGATGATGCGCATGAATCCTGCACAACAGGTTGGACCAATGCAGTTCATGCTGTGGGTTTACCCAATCTTGATTTTCGTAATGTCTTACCAGTTCCCGTCAGCGTTGCCGCTGTACTGGTTCTACAGTAACATCTACACGATCGTGCAAAACTATTTCCTTTACCGGAATAATGATAAAGTCGTGGCTGAAGTCAACGTGAAGCAGAATAGTTCCTCCAAAAATGGAGCTAAACGCAAAAACGGTGGCAAGGCAACCGTCTCTGGAAAAGGGTCGAAAGGGGCCAAAAAATCGAAATGACCAAAGTCATTACGTCAGGAAAAACCGTTGAAGATGCTGTAAACCAAGGATTGGCTGAGCTTGGCGTGAGCCGGGACAAGGTCGAGATACAAGTGTTAGAGCAGCCGTCAAAAGGATTCCTGGGTTTGATCGGGGTAAAGGCGGCGAAAGTTGAAGTAAAACTTCTGCCTGTGCCCGAAGCTGTACCACAGCGGGTCGAACCGGCCGCACATGTACCTCAGGTTGAAGCTAAGCTTGAGGATGTCGCAGCTAAAAATCCCTATGAGGAAGCGGCTGCTTTCTTAAAAGAAGTAGCAGCAGGTATGGGACTGGATGTTGAAGTGGATATCAAAAAGCAGCGGGATGGACATATCTTCAATATTGCCGGGGAGGATCTTGGCATGATTATTGGCAGACGTGGACAGACGCTGGATGCACTTCAATATCTAACGAACATTGTAGCTAACCGTTATTCGGAAAGTTTCGTTCGAATTGTACTGGACGCGGAGAATTTCCGCCAACGCCGCCGGAAGACACTTGAGGATCTGGCTGAACGTCTGGCTGGACAAGCGATCCGTTCTGGCAAGGAAGTGGTTCTGGAGCCGATGCCTCCACTCGAACGCAAGGTCATTCATGCGAAACTGCAAAACCACCCGCAGATTAAGACGTACAGTAAGGGCGAAGAGCCCAATCGGCGTGTGGTCATCATGACGAAATAACACGAAATTGAAGACGCAATGGCTTCCTGCCCGGTGCAGAAGCCATTGCTTTTTTCGTAGATAAGTATATTGGTAAGAACTCATAAAGTGAAATTTACATGTGGTCCGTAAGGACAACCATTTTAAAATAGAGCAGGGAGAGATAACGATGATCAGTGATACGATCACAGCGATATCCACGGCTGTTGGGGAAGCGGGCATAGCCGTTATCCGGGTCAGCGGTCCGGATGCAGTATCGGAGACGGAGAAAATTTTCCGCAGTAAAACCCCTTTGACCCAAGCCGCATCTCATACAGTTCACTACGGTCATATCATAGAACCTGGCAGTGGAGAGAACATTGAAGAAGTACTGGTTACGGTCATGCGGGCACCTCGTTCGTTTACGACAGAAGATGTGGTTGAGATTAGTGCTCATGGTGGAGTAGTCTCCGTGAAGCGGGTTCTGGATCTGCTGCTTCAGCTTAATATTCGCCTTGCGGAGCCGGGTGAGTTCACGAAGCGTGCTTTCCTGAATGGGCGGATCGATCTGTCACAGGCGGAAGGCGTTATGGATCTTATTCGTTCCAAATCGGATCGAGCATTCTCGGTAGCACTCAAACAAGTGGAGGGCAAACTTTCTTCCAAACTGCGTGATCTGAGACATACGTTGGTGGAAACACTGGCTCACATTGAAGTGAACATTGACTATCCCGAGCATGATGTAGAGTCTTTAACTGCTGATTTTATTAAAGAAAAATCCAGTCTGGTCATGACTGAAATTGATAAATTGCTGGTAACGGCAGAACAGGGCAAGATACTACGTGAAGGAATTACGACGGCAATTGTAGGGCGGCCAAACGTAGGGAAATCCTCTTTGCTGAATGCACTCGCTCAGGATAATCGGGCAATTGTAACGGATATTCCGGGAACAACACGTGACGTCATTGAGGAATTTGTAACGATTAATAACATTCCGCTCAAGCTGCTGGATACAGCCGGCATTCGGGAAACGATGGACGTTGTCGAGAGAATCGGGGTAGAACGTTCACGCTCCGCAGTAGCAGAGGCAGATCTGTTGTTGATGGTGATCAATGCGGCAGAACCATTACATGAGGATGAGATTGAATTACTGGAACAAATCCGCGGTAGACAATCAATTATCATTATGAATAAAATGGACTTAGCTCCGCAGGCTGACCGCGAGATTTTGCTTCGCTACATCCCGGAAGAGCGCCTTGTTCCGATGTCGGTGAAGGATGATCTGGGTGTTGATCGTCTGGAAGATGCCATTTCCACCTTGTTCTTCAGCGGTAAGCTGGAATCGGCTGACTTGACGTATGTCAGCAATGTGCGTCATATTGCTTTGCTCAAAAAGGCAAAACAGTCCTTGGTAGACGCATATGAAGCTGCTGAACAGCTCATTCCAATCGACATGATTCAGATTGATGTGCGTCTGGCATGGGAGCACCTTGGTGAGATTGTGGGCGATACGGCACATGATGCATTGATTGACCAGATTTTCTCCCAGTTCTGTCTAGGAAAGTAAAATGAACAAACATACTTCCTGTGAAAAGTAGTATGATAATGAAGTCCATTTCTTGTGAATGGTCAATATGGCAATGACGTCTGTAGGAATTACAGACTTGATGGCTTGATATAGATCGGAATGTCCCTGGCTGAATAGGGAGAGCATTCAAATTTTTTTACAATAGACCGTGGGCATGGAATTGAAACGTGCTGCGGCATAAGGAGGTAAACAGAATGGCTTTTGATGGCGGCAGCTATGATGTAATTGTCGTTGGTGCTGGACATGCGGGTGTGGAATCGGCACTGGCCGCAGCCCGTATGGGTTCCAAAACACTGATGATTACAATAAATCTGGATATGGTGGCCTTCATGCCTTGTAACCCATCCATTGGGGGACCGGCTAAAGGACATGTTGTGCGCGAAATTGATGCGCTTGGCGGTGAGATGGGACGGAATATCGATAAGACGTTTATTCAGATGAGAATGCTCAACACAGGGAAAGGTCCTGCAGTTCACGCTCTGCGGGCTCAGGCAGACAAATTCTCTTATCAGCACAAAATGAAAGAAACGATGGAGAACGAGCGCAACCTCACTATGCGTCAAGGCATGGTGGATCGCTTGATCGTCGAAGACGGGAAATGTGTGGGGGTAGTGACGCAGACGGGTACAGAGTACCGTGCTAAGGCTGTTGTTTTGACTACAGGCACATATCTGCGCGGTAAAGTCATTATGGGTGAATTGATGTACGAAAGCGGACCGAACAACCAACAGCCTTCACTCAAATTGTCTGAGCATCTGCGGGAACTTGGATTCGATCTGGTTCGTTTCAAAACAGGTACACCACCTCGTGTGCATAAGGATACAATTGATTTCAGCAAAACGGAAATTCAGCCTGGTGATGATGAGCCGAAGTTCTTTTCATATGAGACTGAGTCTTCGGAAAATGAGCAGCTGCCATGCTGGTTGACTTACACTTCAGTTGAAACGCATCAGATCATTAATGATAACCTGCATCGTGCACCGATGTTCTCAGGTGTCATTGAAGGTACGGGACCGCGTTACTGCCCATCCATTGAAGACAAAATTGTTCGTTTCAGCGATAAGCCGAAACATCAGATCTTCCTGGAGCCAGAAGGCAAAAATACATCCGAGTATTATGTACAAGGACTATCTACCAGCCTGCCGGAGGATGTTCAGCTTGCTGTCCTTCGCTCGATTCCCGGAATGGAAAAAGTGGAAATGATGCGTAATGGATACGCCATTGAATACGATGCGATGGTACCTACACAGCTCTGGCCTTCACTTGAAACCAAACGTCTGCCAGGTCTGTTCACGGCCGGACAAATCAATGGTACTTCCGGTTATGAAGAGGCCGCAGGACAGGGGATCATGGCTGGGATTAACGCTGCACGCAAAGTACAAGGCAAAGAGCCTGTTATTTTGGATCGTTCCCAAGGCTATATCGGCGTGTTAATTGATGATCTGGTGACTAAGGGAACAAACGAGCCATATCGTTTGCTCACATCACGTGCCGAGTATCGTTTGCTGCTTCGTCATGATAATGCAGATCTGCGTTTGACCGAAATTGGTCATGATATTGGTCTGGTTTCAGACGAGCGTTATGCTAAATTCCTCGACAAAAAAGCAAAAGTGGATGCAGAGGTTGAACGTCTAAAAGCGGCTAAAGCACGCCCTGCGGATGTGAATCCGAAGCTTGAAGAGTTTGGCTCGACTCCAATTCAGGATGGAAGCACACTGCTTACCCTATTGCGTCGTCCGGAAATTACGTATGACTGGGTTGAACAGGTTTCACCTTCTGAGGTAGAACTGACAGCAGATATGAAGGAACAAGTAGAGATTCAGATCAAATATGCGGGTTATATTGAGAAACAATTGATCCACGTGGAACGTTTGCAAAAGATGGAGAAAAAGAAAATTCCGGATACGATTGAGTACAATGATGTTCATGGTCTGGCTATGGAAGCGAAGCAAAAACTATCCACGATCCGTCCCATTTCAATTGGGCAGGCTTCCCGGATTGCTGGGGTAACTCCTGCAGACATTTCCATTCTGCTTGTCTACTTGGAGCATTATAACCGTGTAACCGCAGCAAGGGGACAATAATGGACGATATTCAACAGCAATTGCAGGTTCGACTGAAAGAGCATGGTTTGGAGCTGGATAAACGTCAGCTGGAACAGTTCGAACTGTATTTTCAGGAGCTGGTATCCTGGAATGAAAAGATGAACCTGACAGGGATAACGGAACGGGAACAGGTGTATACGAAGCATTTTTATGACTCGGTATCCCTGGCCTTCTACACGGATATGACCAAAGTGGAAAAGCTTGCTGATATTGGATCTGGGGCAGGCTTTCCCGGTATTCCGCTCAAGATATGCTTCCCACATATAAAGCTGACCATTATTGATTCACTCAACAAACGCATTGGCTTCCTGCAGCATGTCGTGGATACCCTGGGTCTAACTGAGGTTGAATTAATTCATGGCCGGGCAGAAGAGCTGGGGCGCAAAGAAGGATATCGGGACAGCTACGATCTGGTTACTGCCCGCGCAGTAGCTAAGCTGGCAGTGCTGAATGAATTCTGTTTGCCTTTCGTTCGAAAAGGTGGGATGTTTGCCGCAATGAAAGGCGGAGACCCTCGTGAAGAAATGAAGGAAGCAGAATTTAGCTTCAATCAGCTGAGAGGACGGGTAAAAGCCGTTCATCCATTCCAGCTGCCCGTGGAAGAGTCAGCGCGTCATATCATCTTGATACAGAAGTTTGATAAAACGCCTCACAAGTATCCTCGTAAACCGGGGACTCCACTCAAGACACCATTGGTACAGTAAATCAATGTTGGGTAAACCAATATACTTTGCTTACTTTATGGGCGATCGATTTATAAAATAATTAGTCGTGCATGTCGTAGTCAGACTAGAAAAATAAAAAGAGGATGTTTCACGTGAAACATCCTCTTTTTATTTTCAGATACATATTACAAAGCGAGTACTATTTCAAAATAAACTAATGAAAAAAAGGGCGAAAACGAGGGTAAAACCGACAAGATGCTCGGAGGAAAAGCAGGAAAATTAGGAGGGTTTAAAGAATAGGTTAGAATAGGATTATGATAGAAAAGATGATAGAATAGAAGTAGCCGATCCTGGGTATCAGAGATCATAGATTATATATAAATAGATTTGGCAAGAAGGATAGACATTTCATCAGAACGTGGATGTAGAAAGCAAAACTTATTCGAAGAACGACAACATATGAGGGGTCGCATATAGAATAGGAAGCACCTGCACTGCTGCGGGAGCTATTACGAAACTAGGTGGTAATATACGGAATGAAAGAACAATTTTCGAAGTTGTTTGGTTTGGCGGAGCGCAATAACGGAGATGAAGTGAAACAAATTCCGGTAGGTGAAATAGTAAGCAGCCCTTATCAACCTCGTACGATTTTTGACGATGATAAAATTGATGAGTTGTTGCAGACAATCAAAACCCATGGAGTCATTCAACCCATTGTTGTCCGTGTGCGGAATGGATCATATGAGATTATTGCCGGGGAACGTCGCTGGCGTGCGGTTCGAAAACTGGGACTAGAGCATATTCCAGCCATTGTGCGCGAATTTAATGACTCTCAGGCCGCTTCCATTGCCTTGATTGAGAACCTGCAGCGTGAAGGCCTCACGGCTATTGAAGAAGCGGTTGCATATCAAAAGTTGATTGATCTTCACCAATTGACGCAAGAGAGTCTTGCGCAGCGATTAGGCAAAAGCCAATCAACCATTGCCAATAAAATTCGGTTGTTACAACTCCCGGAAGGGATTAAGACTGCACTGATGGAACGGAAAATATCCGAGCGTCATGCAAGAGCTTTGCTTTCACTGGACTCGGAAGAACTGCAAATGAAATTGCTCAGCGAGATTATTGATAAAGAGCTGAACGTAAAACAAACCGAAGCAAGGGTTGCCTTTTACAAGGAAGCTTCCAAAATCAAAAAGTCCAAACGCATCTCATTTACCAAAGATGTCAGACTCGCGCTAAATACGATCCGTCAATCCATTGATATGGTATCTGGTTCTGGTATGGATATCAAAACAAAAGAAGCCGATCACGAAGATCATTATGAGATCGTCATTCATATTCCTAAACGCAAATAGTTGAAGCTTAAGGCGGCAATGGGGCCGCTTTTTCTGTCTATAGAGCTGGTTGAAGTCTGGTGTATTGAAGAACGTGCTTGAAGAACGGAACGGTAGTTGTTGTTTTTGTGGACGATAGCCACCTGCTTTTAGTTAACTGTATCTCACAACCTACAAGAAAAGACTCCTATTTTATTTGAGGTGAAGTAATTGTCTAAGATTATGGCCGTAGCAAATCAAAAGGGCGGTGTGGGGAAAACGACGACATCTGTTAACTTGGGTGCAGGACTGGCTTCACTCGGGAAAAGGGTACTGCTTGTCGATATTGACCCTCAGGGAAATACGACTAGTGGAGTCGGAATCAACAAAGCAGATGTGGCCAATTGTATATATGATGTCATCATTAATGAAGTACATCCTCAGGAAGCCATTGTGGAAACCCAAATTGAAGGGCTTCATATCATCCCTGCAACGATACAACTTGCCGGAGCCGAGATTGAGTTGGTATCCACCATATCACGTGAAGTTCGTTTGAAAAAATCACTCGCCATGGTGAAAAAAAACTATGATTACATACTGATCGATTGCCCACCATCTCTTGGCATGTTAACGATCAACTCGTTAACCGCTTCCGACTCGGTGATCATTCCGATCCAGTGTGAGTACTACGCACTTGAAGGGCTAAGCCAACTGCTTAACACGGTTCGCCTCGTGCAGAAACATTTGAATACCTCTCTGCAAATAGAGGGAGTGCTGCTCACCATGTTTGATGCCCGCACAAACCTGGGGATTCAGGTGATTGAAGAAGTGAAGAAGTATTTCCAACAAAAGGTATATCAAACGATTATTCCGCGTAATGTGCGACTTAGTGAAGCCCCTTCACATGGGCAGTCCATTATTACGTATGATCCCCGTTCACGAGGAGCAGAAGTGTATTTAGAGCTCGCAAAGGAAGTGATATCGTATGAGTAAGCGGCTCGGAAAAGGTCTGGATGCCCTCATTCCATCGCTTTCAATAAATGACGATGACAAGGTTGTAGAAATTCCAATCGCCCAGTTGCGGGCAAACCCTTATCAGCCACGGAAGGTATTTGATGAGGATGCGATTCATGAACTGGCAGAGTCCATACGTCAACACGGTGTGATACAGCCAATTATCGTACGTACTGTACTGAGAGGTTATGAGATTATTGCCGGGGAACGGCGATTTAGAGCTTCTCAATATTGCGGTAATGCAACAGTGCCTGCAGTCGTTCGCAATTTTAGTGATCAGCAGGTTATGGAAATTGCTCTGATTGAAAATTTGCAACGGGAAAATCTCAACGCAATGGAAGTGGCTGTAGCCTATCAAGGCCTGATGGATCAGTTCTCGCTGACACAGGAAGAGCTGTCTGTCAAAGTGGGAAAATCCCGTTCTCACATTGCAAACTTCTTGCGTTTGCTTTCGCTGCCGGAAGAAGTGAAAGACCATGTTTCACGTGGAACATTGTCCATGGGTCATGCACGCGCCATAGTTGGTGTGAAGGATCAGGATATGGTGAAACAGCTGGCCAAACAAACCATTGACCAACAATGGAGTGTACGTGAACTGGAAGAAGCGGTACAGCAGCTGGATCGTTCCAAGACGGGTGAAGCCAAGGCAAAATCCAAACTCAAGAAAAAGGACCCATTCATTGATACGGTGGAGGAATCCTTGCGCGAGCGTTTCAAAACAACAGTGAAGATAAAGCACAACAAAGATAAAGGCAAAATCGAGCTCAACTACTACAGCAAACAGGATCTGGAGCGATTGTTAGAACTGCTGCAATAGACAAACCTGTAGATTCACTTACAACACGCGGGGCTTTTCATCTGATGACATATCGCCTCTGTACGATGGAGAAACGATATGTCATTATTTTTTCTGTAAAGGTGTTGTTTTCTTATTCAGTAGTGGCGTTTATGATGGTTTTATCGTGGATTGCTCAATGAACAGGACAGAGGTGGTTGTGAGGTGAAGGAAGTCATTTATCTGGATCATGCGGCGACATCATGGCCTAAGCCGCCTGCTGTTGGTGAAGCCATGCTGCATGCCCTTGATGTCGCCGGAGCCAACCCGGGCAGAGGCAGCCATCGAATGGCTGTTCAAGCGAGCCGTGTACTTTTTGACACGAGGAAGGTACTATCCCGTCTTTTTGGTATAAGTAATGCCAATGATATTGCACTCGGTTCCAATACGACAGAAGCATTGAATCTTGCAATCCAGGGCCACTTGCGAGAAGGTGATCATGTCATTGCTACAATGGCGGAGCACAACTCGGTCAGGCGGCCTCTGGAATACATGCGGCGGATCCGAAATGTAGAAGTCGATTATGTACCTGTGAATGCTGCAGGTGATATTGATCTGGTTCAACTCGAACGTTTGTTTCGTCCAAACACGAGATTGGTTGTATGTACACATAGCTCCAACTTGCTTGGCAGCATTTTACCTATTGGCGAAATATCGCTGATTAGCCGTAAATATGGGGCGACATTTCTTGTAGATGCCGCTCAGAGTGCTGGCATTATGCCAGTCGATGTGCAACTGCTCGGTATCGATATGCTGGCGTTTCCAGGACATAAGGGTCTGCTTGGTCCACAGGGAACGGGAGGCCTCTATATTGCTCCGGAGCTTGATCTCGAACCGCTTCTCCATGGAGGAACAGGCAGTCAGTCTGAAGCCATTCAGCAGCCGCTCGTTCGTCCAGACCGATATGAGGCAGGAACTCCGAACACCGTAGGAATGGCAGGGCTGGCAGCCGGCGTGAAGCATGTGATGGAATTGACTCCTGAAGCAATTTATAAGCATGAGTGGGAACTGACGCAATATATGATGCAAGGGTTATCATCTGTAGCAGGGATTCGAATGCTTGGGCCAGAGCTTGGACAACCACGTACCGGGTTGGTATCCTTTACAGTAGAGGGATATGATTCTGCTCAGTTAGCTTTTCAACTGGACCGGCGTTATGGTATTGCGGTGCGTTCCGGTTTTCACTGTACACCTCTTGCTCATGAATCGGCCGGAACCACCTTGAGCGGAGCAGTCAGAGCCAGTGTAGGATATTCAACAACTAGCCAAGAGATAGATGCTCTAATTCATGCAGTAAACGAACTGACAATGCCGCGGTAACTACGATGATCGGTATGAGGGACTGCGGATTAGAGGGATATCTATTGAAATTGGAAAATAGTTGATTAATTACTATAGATAAAGGGTTTATTTATTAGGGGAAGGCCTAACGAATGTACGATCGCTCGTTGGCAAAAATGAATGGACAGGTTAATGAACAAACAAACAGAGGGGTAGTTGCACTACATGGCTGAATTAAACGAGCTGATTCTGGAACAGCTGCTATGGATTATTGGCGGAATGGCATTAATATTGGTAATCTTACTGATTGTAATTATTGCCCAAGGCGCAAAGTTACGCAAGTTCAAACGGAAATATGAAGCGATGATGGCTGGCAGCGGAGTAGAGGACCTGGAATCGTTGTTGATCAATCTGAAAATTCAGATGGACAGCATTGAGGACGAGCATAAATTGCAGACTAGTCAGATCCAGGCAGTCATGCAAAAACTGACCCGTATCCAGGGTAAAGTGGGCGTGAAACGTTATAATGCCTATGGTGAAAGAGGCAGTGATCTGAGTTTCTCCATGGCCATGATTAACGATAATAACGATGGGATGATCCTCACAGGGATCTATAATCGTGATGGTTCTTATGTGTATGCCAAACCTCTTAAAGGGGGAGAGTCATCTTATACACTATCCCCTGAAGAGAAGGAAGCCATTACTCTGGCACAGCAAGCAGAGTAGAGCGTGTATGCCATTCGCGAATGGCTGAGTATAGACTGCTCGCTATAATTTCAGACATGCGCATGACAAGACTAAGCCGTGTGTTTTGCAAAACAAAGTATTCCATAAAGCCGCCGACGTTAACGATACCTGTAAGATGGATATCGCCGACCGGCGGTAATTCTTTATTTACACCCGCACCAGGCTTGAGCGGCCCATTGACCACCTGAATACAGCCTACACTGGAGGATTGCCCGAGGCACGCGTCTATTCCTATTACATAGGGGTTATGGTGTGTATTTTGAATGGTGTTCAGGGTGTCCTGAAGATTCATTGCATGCACAGGTTCGTCCAATGTACCGTAGAGGTGAAATAGGGGGCTGTCCCACTTGGCAAGCGAAGAGCCTACCAGAGGACCAAGACAGTCTCCTGTAGAGCGATCTGTGCCGATGCAGACAATGACGACATTTTGCAAAGAGTGTGCCTTATAGAGATGAAACATTAAACGATGTATAATGGCGGAGTGTATGCCTGGGTCGGTATGTGGTATCTTCAAACTGGTCATATCTTGGGATGAATAAGAACGCGAATTGGGATTCATAGGATCTATCCTTTCCCCTTGAGAATGGTAGTAACAGTATATGGAAGGATAGAGGGTTTTATACTTCGCAAGGACAAGCTTTTTCCTAAAGGTTTACACCGAGAGAGAACAACCCATGGATGATGCTTGGAAATCGGAAAGGAGCCGGACATGGACGAGTGGATGGATGATTGGATGCTGATTGCCTTTGATTCTACCCAGCAGGCTTTGCGGGCGGAAATGCTGCTAGAATTTGCCGAGATTGAAATTGATTTATTTCCTACCCCGAAAGAGATTACGGCAGGCTGTGCACTCTGTATACAGTTTCCAAAAGAAGATCTGGCAAGAGTGCAGCAGATCATTCGGAACGAGTTTGTAGAGATCCGGGGCCTCTATTTTAAAACCGAAGACAGCTATGATAACATACCCTTGTAGAGGAGGTCGGAATTGATGCTGCCTTTTAAATTTTTTGCTGCAGCTCCTGCTAACAACGCGGAAGAGCCTACTGCCTTAGAAGAAACCGTAAAAAGTGCTGTCAGCTGGACTGATAAGTTATGGAATTCCGTTACCGATGCGGATATGTGGTTAAACATTCTGTTCAGCTCGATTCGCATTGTTATTATTTTTATTATCACCCGTATCGTAATCAAAATTGTGTACCGCATTATTGATCGCAGCCTGGAACGGAAGCAGGAAGGCAAAGTCCGCGTAAACCCGCGCAGGTTTGTCACGGTAGGTGAGTTGCTCAAAAATGCGACCTCCATAACATGTAATTTCATTATGATTCTGTTACTGTTATCAGAGATCAACATACAAGTCGGACCGCTACTGGCCAGTGCAGGTGTGCTTGGACTTGCCATCGGTTTTGGTGCACAGGGACTGGTGAAGGATGTTATTACGGGTTTCTTCATTATATTAGAGGACCAGTTCGCTGTAGGGGACGTTATTCAGACAGGTACCTACAAAGGAACCGTTGAAGTCATCGGCTTGAGAACCACCAAGCTGGTTAGCTGGCAAGGTGAAGTTCATATTATTCCGAATGGTACGATTGCCAGTGTGACAAACTTCTCCATGTCCAATTCGCTTGCTGTGGTGGATATTCCGATGAAGGGTGATCAAACCCTGGATGAATCTGTTCACTTGGTCAAACAGGCTCTGGTTGGAATTGAAGACCGGGATCTCAATATAGTAAAAGTTCCGGATGTGCTCGGCATTCAATCGATGACCACTTCAGAGTATGTCGTTCGGATTGTTGCAGAGTGTATGCCAAACTCCAGAGGCTCTGTAGAGCGTCAAATTCAGAGTGATGTTAAGAAAACGATGGAGTATCATGAGATGGGTAAGCTCGCAGCATTGGAACAGGCAGCCGGGCAGGAGAAGGATGAAGGGGATGGTACTGGTGGAGCGTAAGAGTTTCCAGCTTGGAGACATTGTACAGATGAAGAAGCAGCATCCCTGTGGAAGTAATGAGATGGAGATTATTCGGATGGGGATGGATATTCGAATCAAATGTGTAGGCTGTAAACACAGCGTACTCATTCCAAGAGCGAAGTTTGAGAAAAACATGAAAAAAGTTCTTCGCTCGGCAGAGGATACTGCAGAATCTTAAAAGCAAGCCAGTAGTAAAATGCATACCGTTATAACGGTTTCATGCATGCGCAGCACAGGTATTGCGTTCTGTAATTGATCATGCTATAATCAGTATTGCTGCGGAAAGGTACCCAAGAGGCCCAAGGGGGCTGACTCGAAATCAGCTAGGCGTGTCACAGCGTGCGTGGGTTCGAATCCCACCCTTTCCGCCACTTACAGCATTTATGCAATGGCATTTCAATGAACTCAGTTATATGGAATAAATATAAAGCGATCAGACCTTCCTTGAATGGAAGGTTTTTATTTGTTTTAACCAAAAAAAGTCTACGACATAAAACAAAAGAGCCCCGAAGGGCTCCTTGTAGGCGATACATCGGTTAGTGTAGGAAACAATCTGTCGTAAGATCAGAAACCTGGCGTACTGCTCATGCAATACTCGTGCTCAGACGAAGGGCCTTACACACTACCACTTGCTTCTTAGATTACGTGATGAATCTCCAACATTACACGATCGGCTGCGTTGTCCAACGGAACCACACCTCTCTCGTGTACCGCCTGATTGTATTATGTGCATTTCGGTGTGTTATATACATGCTGCTTAAAATAATTTTTTTAGTGAACACGAGCCTTCGTCAGCTTTTTCCATTTGCGATCCTGGTTGCTGGTCTCAGGGAAGGGCTCCCCTTTTTTCAGAGTTACTCTTTTGGGATTTTGGATTTCGGTATGGAAGCTTCTTTCCCCAACTTCCGTGTATTCACCGTCATTGGGAGCTTTATCTCCTGGTTCAAATTCTGTACGTTCACCCATGCCACGACCTCCTTAGATATTTGCTTATTAATGCCTTCCTAGTGTGCTCCATAAATGAAATGAACATGTGCCAATAAGAACAGGGAACGTTTGCTTGCATTGGTGCCGGATATTTGTTATATTAATATGGTTCGAGTTTGTGCTCGATCCTTGCTCTCAACCTGGATTGAGGGCCAAAGTCCATAAGGAGGTGAAAATTATGCGCAAATATGAAGTGATGTACATTATTCGTCCTGACGTTGAGCAAGAAGTTGTTCAAGCTACAGTCGATAAATTCCAAGGCATCATCTCCAACGGCGGTGGTGAGGTTACAGCTCACGACGTTATGGGTAAACGCCGTCTTGCGTATGAGATCAAGAAATTCCGTGATGGTGTTTACGTTCTGGTAAACTTCACTGCTGAACCAGCAGTAGTTACTGAGCTTGAGCGTCTCATGAAGATTTCTGACGAAGTAATTCGTTATCTCATTACGAACGATGTTAAGTCTGCCTAAGACAACTCGTGATTATCGCACCAATACGCTCTGAAGGAGGGGATTACATTGTTGAACCGTGTCATTCTGATCGGCCGGTTAACCCGGGATCCTGAGTTGCGTTACACTCCAGCAGGAGTTGCAGTTACGCAATTTACTTTGGCGGTGGACAGACCGTTTACAAGCCAAGGGGGAGAGCGGGAAGCGGATTTCATTCCGGTCGTAACCTGGAGACAGCTTGCTGAGACTTGTGCAAACTATTTGCGCAAAGGACGCCTAGCTGCAGTCGAAGGACGCATTCAAGTACGGAACTACGAGAATAACGAAGGTAAACGTGTATACGTGACCGAAGTCATTGCCGATAATGTCCGTTTCTTGGAGTCAGCTAACCGTGATAATAACGGTGGCGGCGGTGGGCAACCGATGCGTGAAGAGCCTTCTTATGGAGGCGGCGGACGCGCGAACAATAACAATTCGCGTAGCAACAATCAGGATCCTTTTTCCGATGACGGAAAACCGATTGATATATCGGATGATGATTTGCCATTTTAACGTGAACCAACACTCTAGAGTGAGTGGTTTAACGATAGGAAAGGACTGAAAAGCATGAGCTTCAAGCAAAGAGAAGGCGGAGACAACGATAAAAGACCGGCTCGCCGTGGCGGCCGTAACAAACGTCGTAAAGTGTGCTTCTTCACAGCTAACAAAATTACTCACATCGATTATAAAGATACGGACTTGCTTCGTAAATTTATCAGCGAACGTGGAAAAATTTTGCCACGCCGTGTAACAGGTACTAGCGCTAAATATCAACGCATGCTGACGATCGCGATCAAACGCTCCCGTCAAATCGCATTGCTGCCATACACAACTGA
Organism: Paenibacillus xylanilyticus; assembly: GCF_009664365.1. Classification (NCBI taxonomy): domain Bacteria; kingdom Bacillati; phylum Bacillota; class Bacilli; order Caryophanales; family Paenibacillaceae; genus Paenibacillus; species Paenibacillus xylanilyticus. The sequence continues at coordinate 6,425,995 of NZ_CP044310.1, read as the reverse complement.
GTAGTATTACTCAGCTTGCATACGAAGCAGCCGGCTTATAGCCGGCTGCTTTTTTATGTTTTGAAACGAACGAGAACCTGAGCGAATGATCGTGGAGAAGTAATTGGGATGCAAATCATTTATAATAGAATAGATTATGTTTGAGTAAGTGATGAATATTCCATTTATAACAGATCAAGACATCAGGAGTGCATATGAAGAAAATCAAGAAAAAAGAGCAGCGGAAGCAAAAGAAAAGTTTACGTTTTTGGCTAATAGCTACGCTGCTAATTTCCGTTTTATACGTATGGCTGCAGCAAAAAGAGGATACTTACGAAATTTGGCCAGATTATACTAGAGAAGCTGCGCCCATCACAGGTCTCCATCCCGTCGTGGCAGAGAGTGAGCAGTTACTGGTACGCAAAGCAGCCCGGCGTGGTATAGATATCGTTATCACCCATGGTTATCGAAGTATAGAAGAGCAGGATGAGCTGTTTAATCAAGGCCGCTCGACCACTGGGAATATCGTTACGAATGCCAGAGGCGGGGAATCATATCATAATTACGGACTGGCTATTGATTTCGCACTTCGGACCCCAGATGGTGATGTAGTATGGGATATGGAGCGCGATGATAACGGCAATGGACAAGCAGACTGGATGGAGGTTGTCGATCTGGCCAAGGAGTTAGGATTTACATGGGGAGGCGACTGGGCTAACTTTCCGGATTATCCTCATCTGCAGATGGATTTTGGCTTAAGCATCAATGAGTTGAAGCGTGGCAAACGCCCGCCGGATTCACCATAAAGCCTATAATTAAAATACAACATGATGCATAAATATCGGAAAAGCCTTGCATTTTGCAGGGCTTTTTTCATTCTTTTGTAAAAAAAATGATAAAAGATTACAATTAGTCCTTTACAGCAGCAAATAAATAAAACTATACTAGAATAACTAGAATTTTAACACAGACTTAATGAATAGCATAAAAATAATCGCATAGGCATAAATTTGCTAAAAAGACAGCTGACATAGAGGAAACAAATTAAAGCGAATATTTGCCACAAACCTAACATATATATTCTAAAATTAAATTGATTCGACATGTAAGTACATAATAAACGTAAGGTACATGTTATATATTTAATATTCATACTCTCCTAATTCAGAACCTCACTCGAAAAAAGTCGAAATAATATCGAAATCCCCCTTGATAAGTACCTTAAAAATATAACTAATACCCAAAACTATGATATAAAAAACATTTATACCAAAAATCTCAAAATAATTATTGACGTCACCTAAATTTACACGTATGATTACATTAATTATTTTGCTATATAATTCCGCTAGGATTTATCAACATTAATTGACCAATGGTCTAAATAGCAATATCGAAACTCGTTTCTCCTAATGGATTAGTATTTTGTATAAACTTTTGTTCGTCTTCTTCAAGAACATGGAAATATACAGTGGATGCATTCTTATATATATGAATACAGTCTGCGGAAATTTTGGGGTTAGGGTGATTGATTTGAACACAGAGCTATTGGAAGTCAGAAATCTAACTACATCATTCAGAATTGAAGATGACTATTATGCAGCAGTTGATCACGTTAACCTTACGGTTAAGAAAAACGAAGTACTAGCGATTGTTGGAGAATCAGGATCAGGCAAAAGTGCGTTCGCATTTTCAATTATGGGTCTTCACAACAAAGCCAAAATTGATGGCCAGATTCTATATAAAGGACAGGATATTGCGAATATCTCTCCTAACAAATTAAACAAGCTCCGCGGTAAAGAGATGGGAATGATCTTTCAGGACCCACTTTCCGCATTAAATCCTCTGATGATTATTGGTGACCAGATCGATGAGATTCTGACACTACATCAACCTAAAATGTCTTCTAAAGAAAAGAAAGACAAGGTTATTGATCTGCTTAACCAAGTAGGGATTCCACGTCCCGAACAGATATACAAGCAGTATCCCCACGAACTATCTGGCGGTATGAGGCAGCGTGTTGTTATTGCAATTGCCATTGCAAATAAACCTGAACTGCTCATTGCCGATGAGCCTACAACAGCACTTGACGTTACGATTCAACTTCAGATTCTTGAACTTATCCGAGATTTGAAGAACGAGATCAATGCTGGCATCATCCTGATTACACATGATCTTGGGGTGGTTGCTGAGATGGCGGATCGAGTTGCAGTAATGTACGCGGGTGAAATCGTTGAGATTGCAGATATCTACACGCTAATGAACAATGCAAAGCATCCATACACAAGATCTCTATTGAACTCTATTCCTACGATTACCGAAGAAAAATCGAAGCTGCATGTCATTCAAGGTATTGTACCTTCATTAAAAAATCTTCCTCGCAAAGGGTGCCGATTCAAGGCCCGAATCCCGTGGATCAGTGATTCGGCCCATGAAGAGAACCCGCAGATGCATGAAATTGCTCCAGGTCACTTTGTACGCTGCACCTGTTACCAGCACTTTCATTTCCCTGATCAAGCTGAGGAGGAATAACATAATGGCATTACTCGAAGTTGAAGGACTCAAAATACATTTTCCGATTCGCGGTGGATTGATCAAACGTGAAATTGGAAGTATCAAGGCGGTTGATGATGTAAGCTTCTCCATTGAGCAGGGACAGACTTACGGACTCGTTGGTGAATCAGGCTCAGGCAAAACGACGACAGGGAGAGCCGTTATCGGACTCAACCATGTAACAGCCGGAAAAATTCTATTTAACGGCAAGGACCTTACCAAAGAGCGCCGTAAGGACAGACAACTCCAGCGAGACGTGCAAATGATCTTTCAAGATCCCTATTCTTCACTGAATCCCAAGAAGAGGGTTATCGATATTATTGCTGAACCTCTACGCAACTATGAGCGACTTACAGCTACGGAAGAGAAGAGACAAGTCAGGGATTTGCTAGAAAAAGTAGGTCTAAGTCCAGAGTCCATCTATAAGTATCCTCATGAATTTTCCGGAGGACAGCGGCAGCGGATCGGAATTGCCCGGGCAATTGCACTGAAGCCGAAACTAATCATTGCAGATGAGCCCGTATCCGCTCTGGATGTATCCGTACAGGCACAAGTGCTTAATTTCATGCAGGAGATTCAAAAAGAGCTAAATCTGACCTATCTGTTCATCAGTCATGACCTCGGAATTATAAGACATATGTGTGATCAGATTGGAATTATGTATAAAGGTCGCTACGTAGAGCAAGGAACGACCGATGATATTTTTGAGAATCCACAGCATATCTATACCAAGCGTCTCATAGCAGCTATTCCGGATATGGATCCAACCAAACGTGACGAGATGACTGCTTTCCGTCAGCAGGTTAAATCCGAGTATGAGAATTCATACCGAAACTTCTTTGATGAGGAAGGGCTTGCTTACTCGCTCAAATCCATTTCCAATACTCACCGAGTAGCTCTACCTCAGAAAGGTTGAAGGCCATATGTGGAATATAATACTACGAAGAATCATGATTATGATCCCTCAGATCTTTTTGCTTAGTCTCTTGGTATTCTTGATGGCCAAGGCGATGCCAGGCGATGCACTAACAGGCTTGCTTGACCCAAGCATAGATCCTAAGGCTCTGGATGAACAAAGAGAACGACTTGGACTCAACAATCCATGGTATATACAGTATTGGGACTGGATCAGAAATGCAGCACAAGGTGACTTCGGGCAATCTTTCCGATTTAAAATGCCAGTTATGGACTTGATTGGTCAACGGATCTCAAATACATTCTGGCTGGCTTTTGCAACGCTTGTGTTCACATACTTAATCGCAATTCCACTCGGTATTATCAGTGGTCGTTACAACGATACATGGTCTGACCGTTTAATTACGGGTTACACCTATTTAGGTTTTGCAGCACCTTTATTTATTTTTGCACTCGTTATGTTATGGATTTTTGGGTTCCACTTCGGGTTATTCCCAACTGGAGGCAGCGTAGCACCTGGACTTACACCAGGAACATTTAGTTACGTTGCAAGCAAGTTCTATCATCTGTTATTACCGGCCTTATCCATGGCGTTGATCGCTACAGTATCCACGGTTCAATACTTACGTAGTGAAATTATCGATATTAAGCACAAGGAATTTGTTCTCACTGCGAGGGCCAAGGGCGCCTCGGAATCACGAGTTTACAACAGGCACATTCTAAGAAACTCTCTACTTCCGATTGCTGCATTCTTTGGTTATGAGATCACTGGACTTATCGGAGGTACCATTATCATTGAGGGTATATTCAGTTATCCGGGCATGGGTCAGCTGTTTCTTAACTCAATCTCTCTTCGGGATTTCAGTGTTGTGACTGCGCTTGTCCTGATATTTGGTATCGCCACAATTCTGGGCTCGCTGTTATCTGACATTATTCTTGGATTGGTAGATCCACGTATACGGATCAAGTAAGAACTTGAAGATTTCGGGGTGAATAAGATGAGCAAGGCCAATGATGTCGTTATAACTTCACAGAAGATAGATAAAAGCCCCTCTAGCTTGAGTATCTTATGGAGGGAGCTAGTCCGGGATAAAGTGGCGCTAATTTCGCTCATATTTTTAGGATTAGTTTTATTACTAGTTTACGGAACCGCTTTGGTTCTGGATCAGGATGAAATTGTTAAAGTAGATCTATTCGCCTTGTATGAGCCGCCTTCAGCCCAGTATTGGTTAGGAACAGATTACGGCGGGCGAGATGTATTCGGACAATTAGTCATAGGTACTCGGAACTCATTATCCATTGCCATTCTTGTTACGGTAATGACAGGATTCTTGGGAATCGTGATTGGTTTATTGTCCGGTTACTTCGGAGGATTGATTGATAATATATTCATGCGTGTCGTGGATTTCTTCATGGTTCTACCGTTCATGATGATCGTTATCGCGTTTGTTACAGCAGTACCCAAATATAGTATTACTTCGTTCTCACTAATCATGACTGCTTTCCTATGGATGGGAATTGCCAGATTGATTCGGTCTAAGGCATTACAGGAGCGCGAACTTGAATATGTAAAGGCATCAAAAACGTTGGGTTCTTCCCATCTCAAAATCATGCTTTCACAGGTTCTACCTAATCTGAGCTCCATCATCATCGTAACGATGACATTGAACCTTGCTGCCAATATTGGCCTTGAATCCGGGCTGTCTTTCTTGGGATTTGGATTCCCTGAGAGCACACCGAGTCTTGGAACACTCGTAAGTTATGCACGTAATCCGCAAACCCTGGAAACCAGATGGTGGATATGGCTACCTGCGTCAGTACTTATTCTGGTATTGATGTTGAGTATAAATAATGTCGGTCAAGCCCTTAAGCGTGCGACTGATGCAAGACAAAGAAGAGGTTAAAAAGGGAGGAAAGGTTCATGAAAAAGAGATTTTTTTCACGGGGACTATTTTTCACGATGATGTTGGTCTTCGTACTGGCGCTTGCGGCGTGCTCGGAGAAAGAGGCAGCAACACCAACGCCTTCTTCGAACACAGGGGAGACGAAGACAGAGGAGAAGCCTGCTAATGAAGAGGGCGTGTACTCCATTGAGGACTTTAACAATGTTAAAACCAACGAAGGAACTGCCATTGAAGGTGGATCTATCACATTTGGACTTGTATCAGATACTGCTTTTGAAGGTACACTGAATTACAATTTTTACTCGGGCGATCCTGACGTGCAAGTTCTGGGTTGGTTCGATGAAGGTTTGCTGACTTGGGATAAAGACTATGTATACACCAATGATGGTGCAGCAACGTATGAAACATCCGAAGATGGAAAAACGTTCACACTAACCATTCGTGATAATGTAAACTGGCATGATGGTAAGCCGGTAACGGCAGAAGATTTGCAATTTGCTTATGAAGTTATCGGTAACAAGGCTTATGATGGTCCTCGTTACGATTCCAACTTCACAAGCGTAGTAGGTATGGATGAATACCATGCTGGTAAAGCAAAAACGATCTCCGGTATCAAAGTGCTGAGCGACAAACAAATCAGCATCACATACAAAGAATCTACACCGTCCCTGCTGACAGGTGGCGTATGGACATATCCGCTGGCTAAACATATCTTCGGTGATATGGATGTAGCCAAAATGTCCTCTTCCAAAGAAGTGCGTGAAACTCCAATCGGTTTTGGTCCATTTAAAGTGGAAACCATCACTCCAGGTGAGTCTGTAACATTTGTGAAAAATGAAGACTACTGGCGTGGAGCTCCAAAACTGGATAAAGTGACTTTGAAAGTTATCAACCCAACAACGGTTGTTCAAGAATTGAAATCTGGCGGGGTAGACCTCGTGGATGCATTCCCTACAGATCAATATAAAGACAATGCAGATATGTCCAATGTGGAATTCCTGGGTGCAATCGACCGTGCTTATACGTACATCGGTTTCAAACTGGGTACATGGGATGAAGAAAACGGAAAAGTTGTAACGAATCCTGATGCAAAAATGGCTGACAAAAACTTGCGTAAAGCGATGTGGATGGCTGTAGACAACGACCAAGTCGGCAAACGTTTCTACAACGGTCTGCGTTGGAACGCAACAACATTGATTCCGCCGTCTCACCCTGAATTCCATGATTCCAACAATCCAGGTGTAGCCTATGATCCTGAAGCAGCCAAAGCTTTGCTTGATGAAGCTGGCTACAAATTGGACGGAGAATTCCGTACCAATCCAGATGGATCACCACTGGAGATCAATTTCGTATCCATGACAGGTGGCGACACCGCTGAACCACTGGCACGTTATTATGTTCAATCCTGGGCAGCAATCGGCCTGAAAGTGAACCTCGAAATGGTTGAGTTTAACAGCTTCTATGACCGTGTAGGTAACACTGGTAAAGATGATCCAAACATCGATGTGTACCAAGCAGCATGGGGTGTAGGTATTGACGTAGACCCAGCAGGCCTGTATGGTCGCGATGCACTGTATAACTTCTCCAGATTCTCTAGTGAGAAAAATGATGAGTTGCTTGCAAAAGGTGTCTCTGCTGAAGCCTTCGACGTAGAGAAACGCAAAGAAATCTACAATGAATGGCAGCAGTACATGGTTGATGAAGTTCCAGTATTCCCGACACTGTACCGTGCTGTAGTAGCACCGGTCAACAAACGTGTAATGAACTACGCGATTGGTGATGGAACAGGTATCTACCTGAGCGATCTGGCTGTTAACGCAGATAAACCAGTAGTGGCTGAGTAATTATACTTTTCTTATTCTAATTATAAGTGCCTTGTTCTCAAGGAAAGGTTACTTTTGATTCTATGAGCAGCCATAAGGATTGGGGTCCTTTGACGAAGTCGGTTGCTAGATCGAGTAAATGAATTCCTCTGGGTACGATAAAAAGTGTCATTTAAAACATGGATTCTATCACTCTGGCATGGGGTGAATAGAGTCCATGTTTTTTTGATGACAAAAAAATAAAAAAAATTTAACTTTTTTGCAAAAAAGTGCAGACCAAATGCCTCTTTCATTCGTCTATATCTATAAGAGGTGATTCACTGATGAAAAGATGGTGGAAACGGGCAGGAATGCTGCTGGCTCTGCTGGTCATTATATATGTGGGTGTTAAACCGGACATACTGATAGGCAAACCGGGAATCAAGGCGGAATCTGCAGTACTGATGGATTTGAGTACAGGCAAGATCCTGATGGATTATAACGGTTCATTAGAAATGGCCCCTGCGGGTATCAGCAAGTTGATGACAGAGCTGCTCGTCATGGAAGCTGTTATGAATGGCGAGGCACGCTGGGATGATGCGGTTAATGTTAGCCTGTACGCCAGTTCGGTGGGAGGTACTCAGCTTGCACTTAAGCAAGGGGAGAAGTTTACAGTACAGGAGCTTTTCCAGACGATGGCGGTGTATTCCGCTAATGATGCAGCTGTCGCGCTTGCAGAGCATATTGGTGGTACAGAGCAGTCGTTTGTACAGATGATGAACGAGAAATCCTCGGAGATTGGCATGTCAACGGATACCATCTTCAGGAACTCAACGGGACTAAGTGAGAAACAGCTGGGTCCTCATCGTCCTGATGTAATTCAGGGACAGACGGTCATGACAGCTACGGATGCATGCAAACTAGCACAATATCTGATTGAAAATTACCCCGAAGTACTTCAGGTCTCCAGCCAAACTCAGGTCTCCATGCATCAAAAAGGGATTTATATGAGTAACAAGAACTGGATGCTATCTTCCATTGGAGGACCTTACGCTTACGATGGCAATGATGGATTGAAAACGGGCTATGATCCACTTACAGGCTACCACTTTGTAGGAACAGCAGAGCGCGACGGTAAAAGACTGATCTCGGTTGTATTCGGTACAGAAAGCCGCGAAAGCCGTTTTAACGAAACGCGTAAACTCCTCAATTATGGTTTCTCCGGGTCAAAGAATTAAATGTTGCCGTATTCCCCTAACTGTAAACTTATGGATGATCGTGGTACAATGATTTACGAATAATTCCAAATTATTCTGTAATTCACTTATAAGGGGGATTAATATTGAACGCAATTAGCAAAAAGGTATATGCTGTAACGCTAACCATGGCCATGTCTATTGCTCTAATTCAGCCTGCAATTCTGGCAGCCGAAGCAAGCAAGCCTACAGCAGCCGTTGCTGAAGCCATAACCTCGAAGGCAGCACAGACGCTCCAGCAACTGGGATACATAGATGGTACAACAGATGGAATGCAACAAACACAGACACCAATAACGCGTGCTCAAGCAGCAATCATCCTGCAACGTGTACTTAAGCTCGATACACCTGCTTCTCTTATAGGCTTCGCTGATGTTCTGGCTCAAGATGAAGCCGCACCAGCCATCTATGCATTGAAGCAAAGTGGTCTCATTCGGGGACAAGCCAAAGGCTATGCACCGGATGCACCACTTACGCGAGCACAGATGGCCTCATTATTTACCCGTGCATTTGGATTGAAGGATAATGGAATACAGGTCGTATACAGTGATATGAAACAGATTCCCGCTGTACATGCCGAGGATGCGATTCGCCTCAAGCAGCATTTTATCATTGAAGGCAGTGCATTTAATGCCAAGGGTACAGTGACTCATGGTGAATTTGCCGAAGCATTGTATCTGGCACTAGGGCTTGATGTAGCAGCTGAGGGACTTACCCCATTAGAGGATTTCTTCAAGCAGCCAGCTCAGGCTGGATTCCAGATGTCGCCGGACGGCAAACATATGGCCTATCTGGAACCATGGAATAACCGCATGAACGTTGTGGTTAAGGAAAATGGAGGCTCGGGCAAGCCGACCCGGATTACGAGTGAAACCGATCGCAGTATTGCTGCCTTTGTATGGGCTACTGATGACAAATTGCTGTATGTGAAGGATGAAGCCGGAGACGAGAATTATCATATTTATGTTACGGATATGGATGGGAAGAACAGCAAGGATCTTACCCCATATCCCAATACAAGAGCCATGTTGGTTGATCCGCTGGAGAGCATTCCAGATGAAATTCTGGTGGGCATGAACAAACGTGATCCTCGGATCTTTGATGTGTACCGCATCAACATTAAGACAGGCGAAGCTGTGCTTGCTGCCGAGAATCCAGGTAATATCTCGGGCTGGTTAACAGACCACGAAGGTAAGATTCGTGTAGCCGTTTCCAGTGATGGCAACGTATCCTCGTTAATGTATCGAGATTCGGAGGATAAACCGTTTGAGCCATTGCTAACCACAGAGCTGGGAGAGACGTTTGTTCCATTGATGTTCACCTATGACAACAAAAATATCTATGTTGCATCTAACCTGGATCGGGATAAAACAGCTATCGTAGAATTTAGCCCGAGCACCAAGAAGGTAACTAAAACCATTTATGAAAACAAAGATGTGGATGTAACCAGCTTCATACCTTCGAAAGAGAAGGGGACAATTCTTGCAGCAGTTTATGAGACAGACAAGGTAAACTATGAATTCTTCGATAACGAGTTCAAGAAATTAATGCAGGATCTTCAAGCCAAAGTGCCCGGCAAGGAAGTTAGCATTTCCAACATGAGCGAAGAAGGTCAGGTCCTGTTCGCTGCTTATAGTGACAAGTCGATGGGCACCTACTATTTCTACGACTCGAAGACAGGCAAGCTGGATAAACTGGCTGATGCTGCACCATGGATTGATGAGAGCAAAATGTCAGACATGAAACCTGTGACATATACGTCACGTGATGGTTTAACCCTTCATGGCTATCTGACACTCCCTAACGGGGCGGAAGCTTCCGGGCTACCACTCGTTGTTGTCCCTCACGGCGGTCCTTGGGCACGTGACTCATGGGGCTTCAGTCCGGAAGTCCAGTTCCTTGCCAGCCGCGGCTATGCTGTACTGCAGGTGAACTTCCGTGGCTCTACAGGCTATGGTAAAGCGTTTCTGGATGCAGGAAACAAAGAGTGGGGCAAAGCGATGCAGAACGATCTTACGGATGGCGTAAACTGGCTGGTGAAAGAAGGGACAGTTGATCCAGAACGTGTAGCCATTTATGGAGGATCTTATGGAGGCTACGCAGCGCTAGCTGGACTGGCATTCACACCGGACGTGTATGCCGCCGGCATCAGCTATGTGGGACCTTCCAATCTGTTCACCCTGCTGGATTCCCTTCCACCCTATTGGGAATCTGAGCGGAACATGTTCTATGAGCGCATGGGTGATCCGGTGAAAGACAAGGAGCTGCTGACTGCAGCCTCACCTTTGTTCCATATCGATCAGATGAAGGCGCCGCTATTTGTCGTACAAGGTGCGAATGATCCGCGGGTTAAACAGGCAGAGTCTGATCAGATCGTGGAAGCACTGCGCAAACGTGGAGTGGATGTACCATACATGTTAAAAGCGAATGAAGGCCATGGTTTCGCCAATGTCGAGAATCAGCTTGATCTGTATCGAGCCATTGAGAAATTCCTCAATCGTCACCTGATGCAGGAATAGTGTACATTCGAGTTATCTGTTTCTCTAAAATAAGAAGCCATAGGTTATCTTCATAAGTCAGCGAGCTGTCCCTCAGATTAGATTTAAACATAATCTGGGGGCAGCTTTTTTTATTAAAAGCATGCTATTAACACTGGAAATCCATATCAATGAATTGACATATAAAATCCTTTTGTTTTAAAATGACCAGTGAGTCATTAATGTTCTGTTTTGTTTAATATATATGTAGCATCCCGGCATAAGGCTGGGTCATTGTGATCTGATCGGGGAGGTAAGAAGAGATGCAAAAACAAATGAAATGGCCGCTCATTTTATTTGCGATAGGGGTATTCATGGCTGCACTCGATAATGGTATTATCACGTCATCGCTGACGACGCTAAATGCTTCGTTTGGAGTATCTCCGACGTGGGGAGCATGGACAATTACCCTCTATACGCTTGGTCTTGCGGTAAGTGTACCGATTGCAGGGAAGCTGTCGGACCGTTATGGCCGCAAAAAGCTGTTTTTAATTGAAGTCGCGTTGTTCGGAATAGGATCATTGCTTGTCGCACTGAGTCCTTCATTTACCTTCTTCCTGGTTGCGCGTGTCATTCAGGCGCTGGGCGGTGGCGGGATCTTTATCATTGCGAGTTCGTATGTGCTGAGCAAGTTTCCTGCTGAACGTCAGGGTACAGCCTTGGGCCTGCTTGGAGGCATGAATGGTGTTGCTGCGATTCTGGGGCCGAACATTGGTGCTTTTATTTTGGATATTACGGGAAACTGGCACTGGTTATTCCTCATTAATGTACCGATTGCCATTCTCTTATTTATCGCGGGCATTCGATTCATCCATGAAGAACAGGAGTTGAACCGCGCTGCTGTGGACTGGAGTGGTATTGCTGTTCTCACACTCGGGGTACTAAGTTTAATGTACAGCTTCAGTAATCTGGACGGTGTCGATATGCTGCAGAGTCTCGGTTCGCCAATGTTCTATGGTTTCTTCCTGGCAGGTGTGGTCATTCTGGTGCTCTTTTACTTTTTGGAAAAAAGGCTGGAAGGCTCGCAACGTGAACCTGTCGTATCAACTCAGCTTCTTGGCATTGCGTCCTTTCGGTGGACGCTGCTGATTGCCTTTTTCTCGGGAGCCATTCTGGCATCCGTGATCTTCATTCCAGGCTTCGTGGAGCAATATCTGGGTGTATCCAGTACAGCTTCAGGTTATTGGTTTACCCCGCTTGCCTTGGCATCAGGAATTGGCGCAGGTGGTGGGGGTTACCTGGTTGACCGCAAAGGACCAATCTGGACCTTATCCGTCGCCGGTTTGCTGTCTGCCATTGGATTCTTGCTATTCCCGCTATGGGTAGAGCATATCTGGCAGTTCGTTATTGCGAGTGTACTGGTGGGGATCGGTTTCGGCATGATGCTGGGGGCGCCGGTAAACGTGCTCGTCACGGAACAGGCTGGTGAGAACAACAAGGGCATTGCCGTAGCAACTAGTTCCTTGTTCCGCCAGATGGCGATGGCCATTGCGCCTACCATCTTTGCAGGATTTCTCGCCCGTTCGTTCTCCAACCTGGGCTCCAATATTCAGTCAGGTCTCGCGGATCAGGGGATTCAGGTTCCTCCAGAGGTACTTCAACAGTATGCCTCAGGAGCAGGAGGAGCATCGGGTAGCGATGTGGCGAGTCTGACGGAAGGGTTGTCCCAAATTCCCGACCCGGGTATTCGGGATATGCTGCTCCAAGCCGTTCATCAAACGACCGGTCAAGGTTACAACGGGTTGTTCTGGTCTGCCGTTATCTTCAGTGTGCTGACCCTGGCCGCTGCCCTGATTACTGGACGTTTGCGTTCACGAGAGAAAAACAAACGTGTGGATACAGTATCCACCAATTGACCTTCTAGAATAGATATACGTATAATTTGAAGAGAACAGCCTTACCTTTGAACGAGTCAAAAAGGAAGTGCTGTTCTTTTCAATTTAACCGTATTGTAACTTTTCGCCCTGTAGCAATGTTTAAAATAGAACGAGCGTGAGCGCTGTTCCTGTCCGAGATAGAGAAAAGTTCAGAGAGCACCGTGTCATAAGCAGTTTCAGACGTTTAATGATAGGTAGTATCGAATTTCATTTTGACAGTGAAGAAGGAATCGATGAATGAAAAGCAGAACTAAAGAAAAGAAGAAGAAAAGAAGAAAAGGCATATATATTACTCTCGTGTCGCTCGTTGTTTTGTTGATTGGCGGATATTTGTTTCGCCAGCAGCTCGCTGTAGCTGCATTTGACCTTTTCCTGGCAGGCTCTGTAGAGGGCCAATTGTCCAAATCGTATGTTCCGCAGGAGGGCAATAAAACGCCTGATCCAACCGTCTATCGCAAAGAGCCATTTTCGGTGCTGCTGCTTGGTTCTGACAAACGTGCTTACGAGAAAACGCGTGGTCGCTCGGATACGGTCATTTATGCCGTGGTCAGACCGAAAGAATCACGTGTATTGCTCGTATCCATCCCCCGCGATACTTATGTACAGATTGTTGGACGTGATGCCAACAAGGATGGCGTAGATGATTACGACAAGCTTGCGCATGCCTATGCTTTCGGAGGGGAGAATATGTCCATCAATACGGTGGAGAAGTTTCTGGATGCGGATGTAGGCTATTATGCAACGATCAATTTTGACGGAATCAAAAAGGTCGTGGATGCGCTTGGTGGGGTGAAGCTGCCGATAGAAGAGGATATCGTGAACAAGGATCCGAACCACGTGCAATTCATGATTGAAGGCGGCAAACCGATCTATGATGGTCAGGAAGCTCTCTATTATGTAAGATACCGCGAGGATAGTGATTTTAATCGTACCAAGCGGCAGCAGATTTTCCTGAACGCCATGGCAAACGAAATGCTGAGTTTGAATCAGATCACGAAAATTCCGGAATTGATTCAGATTATGGGAGAGAACTTCCAGACAGACATGCAGCCATCATTTATTACCGATCTGGCCAAACAGGTCATGACCCAGGATAAACCGCAAATCTCGAGCTTCACCATTCTCGGCGAAGGGATGCGCAAAGACGGTATCTATTATGGTCAGGCGGATGAGAAGGATGTCCAATATGCCAAAGAGCTGATTAACAACTGGATGGATGAATCGACCCCAGCCGGTGAAGTCATGGTTCCAGACCGGCAAGCGATCGACTAATGAATTCCATACAGACCATGTGTATGACAACAATCAGCAGTACGTTAATGAGCGGGCTGCTGATTTTTTTTCATTGGAGGGCAATTTCAACCTATTTCAACCTTTTGGAACATCTTGCGTTTTGATTCGTATAATATAAGTTGAGGCGTAACTTGAAGTAGAAATACAAGGAGGATACGTAAGGGTATGAACATCGCATTTTTTTTGCTGCCTAAGCAAGAGGTTACCTGTGTAACGTCGGATTCTACTCTGCGGCAAACGTTGGAACGGATGGAATATCACCGGTTTACGGCGGTACCCATTTTGAATAAGGAAGGCAAATATATAGGCACGGTTACCGAAGGTGATCTGTTGTGGTATATGAAAAACGCTGAGGGAAAGATTACATTTGAAAACGCTTCAAAATTTCTGCTCAAAGATGTACCTCTTCGCCTCGATATTAAGCCAGTATCCATTGATGCCAATATGGAAGACCTGATCAATCTCGCCAAGGTACAGAACTTTGTGCCTGTAGTTGATGATATGGAACGTTTTATTGGTATTGTACGGCGCAGTCAGATCATTGAATACTGTGAAGGCATTGTCTCCAAAGAGTCCATGAAAGCCAAGTAAGAAATAGTAAATGAAATGAAGCTTCAGTGAACGCGGATAATCAGAGCCTCTCAGTATCATGTTAAGCATTAGGAAGCATAAGAAGAGCGGGCATTTTCCTGCCATGGGGGATGATTTTGTGGACCCCCTTTTTATGCTATAATGGAGAATAAAGCTTTTTCGGGGAGAGTGACTTTCGCCAATATGCCTAAAGAACTGGATGTAGCCAAACGCGCTAAAGTGATTGAATGGCTGAAAACCGAAGTACTTGACCAGGTTTCCCGATTGTTCAAAGCGTTATGGGAAGGCAGTACCTCCCGCATCGGGGACAGTCTCGCCAGTCTGATGATGAGTAGTTACATATTGGGCCGCAGGCTCGGTATTCCTTTCAAGGATCTGGATGCATTGTTAATTGAGAAATTGAGAAAGCACAAATCGGAAGGTCACCAGCTTGAAGACTGGTACCAGGATATATCCGCGCTAGAAGATCATATGCGTAAGAGGTGAATTTGTTGAAATTTAGCTTGAAGTCAGCCGTCTGGAGCGCAGTATACCTGCTCTTGCTGCTTTCGCTGTTAACTCCTTTATCGGTTCTCGCCATATTTTTCATGATGGTACCCGGAGTTATTTTGTATGCTTCCTTATCTGTGAAATCATTTATATGGCACCTTGTTCCGGTAGCGGTCATATTAGTCCTGTTTCATCCGATCTATCTATTACTGCTGCTGCTGTTCACCCTGCCTGCGATCATTATGGGTAATGCCTATAAGAAAAGGAAATCGGCCTTGTTCGCATTATTGGCGGGAACCGGAGCCATGCTGGCAGAATACCTGCTGCTGTTGCTGATTGGAAGTGTCATCTTCCAATTCGATCTGTCGAGTTATATTGATGATGTAGTGAGACTTACCATTGAACCACTAACGAATACGTCTAATCAAATGGTAAATGGCTTTGCGTGGACACCTGAAATGACTCAGGATGTCGCAAGGCAGACACAGCTCATGATTCCGTTCGCTTTGGTTGTGACATCCATGGTGATGTCGCTCATCACACACGTGATTGCTCGTCCTATTTTGAATGTGATGGGTGTATCCGTATCGAAGCTGCCACCAGCGCGCGAATGGCGTATGCCTCGTGCACTGATCTGGTATTACTTCCTGGCACTGCTCTTCGAGGTCATCTCCAGACAGAGCGATGGGACATACTGGACCATGATTGCGATGAACTTGTCGCCTTTGATTAATCTGGGCTTCATGATTCAAGCCATCGGTTTCTTCTTCTTCCTGGCACATGCGAAGAAGTGGAACCCGGTTATACCGTATTTGCTGGCGGTTGCGGTCTTCTTCATTGGGCCGCTTCGGATTATCGGGATTATCGATCTGGCGTTCCCGCTTCGCGAGGCAATATCGAGACCAAAACGTTAGGGTGATGAGTCATGCCTAAATTTCTGAAGAAACGCTGGCACGGCTACTATACCGTATGGGCGTTCATACTGCTGCTTCTGCTTGTTATGTTCGTGACCATCTATAACTGGGCGCTTGGTTTGATTAGTCTGATACTGGCTTCAGCGCTGGGAATCGTCATGATCAAGGCGGAGATGGCGTTCCGCCGCGAGCTTAACGACTACATTAACGGCCTGTCCATTCGCATTAAACGAATGGAGGGCGAAGCAATCAGCATGCTCCCATTCGGGATCGTGCTGTACAGCGAGGATCGTACGGTAGAGTGGCACAACCGTTTCGTTGGGGAGATGTTTCAGGAAAAGACAATGGTGGGCAATCCACTGCTTAACCTTTTCCCGAAGCTGCCTCAGCCGAAAGAAAAAAAGGATGGAACCAAAGAACCGGCCAAGGAGCTTCATGATGAGTTCCAGTTGGATGACCGGTTCTATGGCGTTATTCATAATCCGCAGGAGCGGTATGTATATGTTTACGAGATCACAGAGCTTGCCATTCTGCGAGACAAATATGAGAATGAACGCATCGCACTGGGGATTCTGGTATTGGATAATCTAGATGAGGCAGCACAAGGGATGGACGATCAGCAGCGTACTGCGCTTATTGCGCGGGTAACAAGCGAGATTACATCCTGGGCGAAGAGATATGAGGTTTACTTACGCCGTCTCTCTTCTGACCGCTATCTGATGATGCTGAATCATAAATCGCTGCAGGAGCTCGAACAGAGCCGTTTCGTCATCCTGGATGAAGTGCGAGAGATGACGGCAGATCTTAAAGTTCCGATGACACTCAGTATTGGACTCGCATTTGGTTCGGATACGATCAGTGAGATGGGTGAACTGGCACAGTCCAGTTTGGATATGGCGCTTGGACGCGGCGGGGATCAGGCTGCTGTGAAGTCCGGACAACGCCTGTCCTTCTACGGCGGGAAATCCAATGCTGTGGAGAAACGCACACGGGTCAGAGCCCGGGTAATTGCCCATGCCTTGCGTGATTTGATGCAGGAGAGCGATCGAGTGCTGATCATGGGTCACAAGATGCCTGACATGGATGCAATCGGAGCTTCAATTGGCGTGTGGAAGGCAGCAAGCTTATACAATGTAGAAGCAAGAATCGTCCTGGATGGCATCAACCCGTCCATCGAACGATTGATGGAGCAGGTGAACAAGGATGAGAAATTGTCCAAAGCCTTCGTCTCACCTGAACAAGCGACACAAATGATGACAGAGCATACGTTGCTCGTGGTGGTGGATACCCATAAGGCATCGATGACGATGGAACCGAAGCTTGTGCAATCGGCCAATCGCGTCGTGGTGGTGGATCACCATCGTCGCGGAGAGGAATTTATTAACGATGCGGTATTAATCTATCTGGAGCCATATGCTTCTTCGGCTGCGGAGCTTGTGACGGAGCTCCTGCAATATATTCATGACAAGGTACAATTTACTCCGCTTGAAGCAACGGCCCTGCTGGCCGGGATTACGCTGGATACGAAGCATTTTGCACTGCATACAGGTTCGAGGACCTTTGAAGCCGCAGGTTTCCTGCGCCGCAGTGGTGCAGACACCATTATGATCCAGCGTCTCATGAAAGAGGATTTGTCAGAATATATTGCTAAGGCAGAAATCATAAAGCATGCTAAAATGGTATACGGGAATATTGCGCTGGCGGTCACGGATCCCGGCAGCAAGATTTCACAGATGATGATTGCCCAGGTGGCAGACACATTGCTGAATATGACGGATGTGGTCGCTTCATTTGTTATTAGTGAGCGTCCGGATGGACTGATTGGCATCAGTGCAAGGTCACTGGGCCGCATGAATGTTCAGGTCGTCATGGAAAGACTTGGCGGTGGCGGACATTTGACGAATGCTGCCGTGCAATTGGAAGGAACGCTTGGAGAGGCAGAAAAACGGCTGATGAACGTACTGGCTGAAATCGAAAAGGAAGAGGGGCTGTTCGAATGAAAGTCATTTTTATAAAAGATGTTAAAGGTCAGGGGAAAAAAGGACAAGTGAAGGAAGTATCCGAGGGATACGCACAGAATTTCCTTCTGCCACGGGGAATGGCACGCTTGGCTACGGACGGTAACATGAAGACACTGGATAACCAGAATGCAGCTGAGGAAAGACGCAAGCAGGAAGAGAAAGCAGAAGCGGAAGTACTCGGCAAAAAGCTGGAAGCAGAAGTCACTGAACTGAAAGCAAAATCCGGCGAAGGCGGCCGATTGTTCGGTGCAATTACAAGCAAACAGATCGCTGAAGCTCTGGCTGCAAAAGGTCTGAAAGTCGACAAACGCAAAATTGAGCTGGACGAGCCTATTCGCACACTCGGCGTAACGCAAGTAACCGTCAAGGTTCACCCTGAAGTGAAAGCTACCTTGAAGGTACAGGTAACGGAGGAGTAAGATGGGCGGCGAAATGTTATTCGACCGGATTCCCCCACAGAACCTGGAAGCCGAACAGGCTGTGCTGGGTGCAATCCTGTTGCAGGGCGAAGCCCTGATTACAGCGATGGAACGGGTGCAAACCGAGGATTTCTATGATAAGCCCCATCAATTGATATTTGAAGCGATGATTCAGCTTGGAGAGGAAAATCAACCGATTGACCTTGTCACGCTGACTTCGCGTCTAAAGGATAAAGGCGAGCTGGAGGACATTGGCGGCGTTAGCTATCTAGCGAAGCTGGCTCATGGTGTGCCTACAGCGGCCAACGTGGATTACTACGCACAGATTATTGAAGAAAAATCGATGCTGCGGCGCTTGATCCGTACAGCTACGCAGATTGTTAGCGAAGGCTATACGGGCGGTGAAGACGTTGCTGCAATGCTCGGTGAAGCAGAGCGGCGCATTTTGGAGATTTCCAACCGTCGTTCCAGCAGCGGTTTTATCGCTATTCAGGATGTACTGATGGAAGTGTTCGACAAAGTCGAGACGCTGCATCAGAACCGGGGAACCACAACGGGAATTCCGTCCGGATTTATCGATCTCGACAAGATGACTGCCGGATTCCAGCGTAGTGACTTGATTATTGTAGCTGCGCGTCCTTCGGTAGGTAAGACAGCCTTTGCCCTGAATATCGCTCAGAATGTTGGCATTCGGGCGCAAGAGACGGTAGCCATCTTCAGTTTGGAGATGTCAGCTGCGCAGCTGGTACAGCGTATGATCTGTGCGGAAGCCAATCTAGATGCAGGGGTTCTTCGTACCGGTGAGTTCAAAGGTGATGAGGATTGGCAAAAGCTGACGATGGGGATCGCTGCATTAAATGAAGCAGAGATCTATATCGATGATACACCAGGGATTACGGTAGCTGATATTCGTGCGAAATGCCGTCGTCTCAAAAAGGAAAAAGGCCTTGGCATGATTCTGATCGACTACCTCCAGCTGATCAGCGGCCGCGGCAAAGCGGGCGAGAACCGTCAGCAGGAAGTATCGGAGATCTCGCGTACACTGAAACAGATTGGCCGGGAACTTGAAGTACCTGTTATTGCCTTGTCCCAGCTGAGCCGGGGTGTAGAGCAGCGTCAGGATAAACGTCCGATGATGAGTGACTTGCGGGAATCGGGTTCGATCGAGCAAGATGCCGATATCGTAGCCTTCCTGTACCGGGATGACTACTATAACCAGGAGACCGAGAAGAAAAATATTATCGAGATTATTATCGCCAAGCAGCGTAATGGTCCGGTAGGTACGGTTGAACTGGTATTCCTCAAAAACTTCAATAAGTTCGTTAACTATGAGCGGGCTCATAATGATGCCTTTGCCATGTAGAAGATAGTTAATATATGTTTCGCTAGTTTATAGAAAAGATTAGGTACTCATCAACTACTAGTTAATACGGACTTATAAATTGATATTAAATACGATATGTAGGGCCTTAATCTATCGTGCAAATAAACCGGAGTTAGCCGTCAAGCTAGTTTTGACAGGCTGCCCCGGTTTTTTGCGTTGGATTATGAGGTTAATTCCGAACATTAGAGTAATGCGATTACCAATTGTTCGCCATTTCATTTGACTTTGAAAAAAGGGACTGGTACACTAGAATTGCTGCGTTAAAGCAGCGAAAACCTTCCTTGATATGTAACACGAGGGAGAGTTTCACTGTCCGTTAGCACGCTTCTCCGCCGGTATTTTCACTTCGAATTCCTGCCGAGATAGAGGACGGACAGACCAATACAAAGGTGCGCAAGGCACCCACGGAGGTATGTACGATGTCAACGGTAGTTGTAGTGGGAACGCAATGGGGAGACGAAGGTAAAGGTAAGATTACGGATTATTTGGCTGAAAGTGCAGACGTGGTCGCTCGTTACCAAGGTGGTAACAATGCAGGACACACGATTCTGATCGACAACAAAAAATATAAACTGACGATGATTCCATCGGGCATTTTCTACACGGATAAAGCTTGTGTTATTGGTAACGGCATGGTTATCAACCCGAAGGCACTTATTGAAGAAATTAACTATATTCATGATAATGATTTTACAACCAAAAACCTGTTCATCAGTGAACGCGCACATATCATCCTGCCATATCACATGGTTCTGGATGCACTGGAAGAAGAGAGCAAAGGTCCAAACAAGATTGGCACAACCGGTAAAGGGATTGGTCCAGCTTACATGGATAAATCTGCTCGGATCGGTATTCGGATGGTTGACCTGCTTGATGCGGAAGAGTTCGAACTGAAATTGCGTCATCTGGTAAAAGAGAAGAACCGTGTGATCGAGCAAGTCTATGGCGGTGAGCCAGTAGATGTAGAAGAAATTCTGAAAGATTATCTGGGATATGCAGAAATCCTGCGTCCGTACGTGCGTGATACATCCGTTGTTCTCAACGATTCCATTGATGAGAACAAAAAAGTATTGTTTGAAGGTGCACAAGGTGTGATGTTGGACCTCGACCAAGGAACGTATCCTTATGTAACTTCATCCAACCCTTCTGCAGGCGGTGTATGTATCGGTTCCGGTGTGGGTCCTGCTCGCATTCAACAGGTCATCGGAGTAGCTAAAGCCTACACCACACGTGTAGGAGATGGTCCATTCCCTACAGAACTGCACGATGCAGTTGGTGATCAGATCCGTGAGACTGGACATGAGTATGGTACCGTAACCGGACGTCCGCGTCGTGTGGGCTGGTTCGACAGTGTTGTCGTGCGTCATGCTCGTCGTGTCAGCGGCATTACAGGACTGTCCTTGAACTCTCTCGATGTGATGACAGGTCTTGAAACGGTGAAAATCTGCACAGGATACAAATACCGTGGAGAGATTATCACACACTACCCAGCTAGCCTGAAAATGCTGGCTGAATGTGAAGCAGTATACGAAGAGATGCCAGGCTGGAGCGAGGATATCACGGGAGCGAAGAAACTCGAAGATCTGCCTGTGAACACACAGAACTATGTGAAACGTGTTTCCGAGCTGACAGGGATTCCAATCGCGATCTTCTCCGTAGGTCGTAATCGTGAGCAAACGAATCAAGTTCTTCCAATCTACGTTTAATATAAGTTGAATCATAGACCCCAGTTATCGCCTCATAAGCGATGACTGGGGTTTTTCGCGTATCTCCTGATATAATCCCGAGATTTCCGTCAATACTGAATAACAGTAGAATCACAGACCTGATGTGCTGACTGCCGCAGACAGGTTGGATAATCGGAGGAGGAGAACAGGGATGAAGTTGCTTCAATGGTTTGCCAAGATCGTACTTACCGTCATGCTGGTTAGTTCATTGACCCTACTGACAACCGGATTAATTGTACAGTCGTATGTGAAATCGCTGCTGGCGAGTTTTAATATTGAGTGGGAAGGTCAACCGCTGGGGTTAACATCCATGTTCCAGGGGGCACTCGGTGGTAAGGCGAGTGAGGAGAACAAACCGGGGGCAGGAACAACGGATCAGCCGACTGGTGCTGAAGAGGAACAAGTTCCAGAGGACGCCATATCGGTCATGGGGAATGGAACAGACCAATCTGAGACAGGCGCTGACAATGGTTCTGGCAATACAGGGAGTGGGTCAGATAAGTCCGACCAGACGGCTTCAGCCGAGGGGGGCGCGAGCAGTAACGGTGACACAGGCAGCAAAGGCTCAGACCCTAATAAGGCTCCAGAAGGTGCTGCGGGAAGTGGAAACGGGACAGCAGCTGGCAATGGTACGGCTGGAACCTCTGGTCATTCTGCTGGCTCAGGTAATGATGATATTGTGGTATCACCAGATGATATTACGGGAACCAAGGACAAGCTGCCTCTGGAGGAAAAAGAGAAGATCTTCAGTCTGCTGATGGCAAAGCTTCCCCAAAATGAAATGCAGCAGATCTCGGGCGCGATGGAAGATGGTCTGACTGAACAGGAATTACGTGATATTGAACAGGTGATATCGAAATATCTGACGAGTGAGGAATACGATAATCTTATGGAAGTGCTTCAGGCTGAATAAGTCATGGTTTACAAATACACATGATGTGTATGCAGCTTGACGTATTTATAGATTCAGGACAGAAATCCACTCTTCAAGGCCTGAGAGCAACCGAGAAATATAGTAGGATAGCATATTCAATTCATATAACCATCCCTTGTCTGAGATCATCTGGCGAGGGATTTTTTGATTGTGTTTTTATGAAAATAATGTCGCATTGTTGTGGGTCTTAGAACCTAGTCTTAAAACTAGACCGAAACTACATAGTATACCTGAACATGAGGCATAATGGGTAAGAATATTCGTCTGCCATGTTATGGATAATACAGGAAAACCAAGCGGGGCGCGGCTTTGGGCTGTGACGCATAGAGTTGAAATGAGTGTAAAACCTGTGTTAAAGTATACGGGTGTGATTAAAGGTTAAAATTTTGACACTTTTATGAGCGCAGCTAAAGTCCTGATTTGCGGACACCCAGAACCAAATATCGACAAACCTGAGACAGACACGGATGGGTGTGTCTTGACAGAAATGCGAACTGAGAAGTGCTGAAAAGGAGAGAATCATGAAAGGTTTCAGAGGCATACGCCAACCGGGCAAAAACCGGGTACACGAACAATCCGGAGAACACCGGACGGCCGAAGACAAAAACAACATGAGCATGTCCAACTTCAGTGTAAATAAAAAGCGCGTCCTGGCCTCGCGTAAATGGATCATTACAGCAGCATGCGGAGTGTTCATCGCTGCATCGGTTGGATTCGCAGGCAAGCAATACGTTGCTGCAAACACCGTTCCATACTACAAGGTCATGGTAAAAGGGAATGAGATTGGCAGTATCGCAGATGAAGCGCAATTACAGAAACTTTTTGCAGACAAAACCGAAGAATACCAAAATAAATATCCTGACGCGGAAATGGTGCTGAACACAGATGGCATCACGACCGAAACGGTAAAAGCTTACAAACCTGAAGTGAACAGTGAAGAAACGCTGGACAAGCTGGATGATATGCTGACAGCATATGCCAAAGGCGTGGAACTCAAAGTGGATGGCGAAGTAATCGGCATTGTGAAGGATCAGGCAACAGCAGATGCCATTCTGGAACAAGTGCAGAGCAAATACATATCGGCATCGGCTGTGCGTAGTTCGCTCAAGACGAAGTCGGTATCGGCTAACTCGTCAAGCAAAGCGGAAGGGCCAAGTACAACACTGAAATCTGTGGACATCAAGGAAGATGTGGCGACAGAGTCAGTGAAGGCTGATCCGAACAAAATATGGGATGTGTCCGAGGCGGTTAAAGCATTAACCGTTGGTAAAGATGCGCCTGTAACCTATGTGGTGCGTGAAGGAGATACGATCTCTTCCATCGCGGCTAAATATGAGATTACGCAAAGCGAGATTCGCAAGAACAATCCAGGCATCAAGGAAACGTCACTGCAGATCGGGGACGAGCTTACACTGACGGTACCTAAACCGGCAGTTACGGTGAAGTCGGTTGAGCAGGTCGTGGAGCAAATTGAGATTAAACCACAGGTTGAAGTACGCAAAAGTGCTGAGCTAAAAGCTGGCACAACCAAAGTGGTACGTCTTGGACAAAGCGGATTAAAAAGCATGCAGTACCGTGTAACCAAGGAAAATGGTGAGGTCATCAAGGAAGAATGGCTGGGCCAGGAAGTCATCAAGGCAGCGGTTACTGAAGTGGTGCTCAGCGGAACCAAAGTGGTTGGTGAGGGTACAGGTGAATTTGCTTGGCCTGTCTCCAACGCAACGATGAGCAGCAGCTTCGGACAACGCTGGGGTCGTCAGCATAAAGGTGTTGATCTGGTAGGTAACCGGGATGTGAAATCAGCCGATGAAGGCGTGGTTACTTTTGCAGGACAGAAGAGCGGGTATGGCAATGTCATTATCATTAACCATCGTAACGGATATGAAACACTGTATGGCCACCTGGACAGCATTGGCGTCAAGGTTGGGCAAGTGATTGAAAAAGGGGAGAGCATCGGCGTTATGGGCAACACGGGTCGTTCGACCGGAACGCATTTGCATTTCGAGATTATCAAGAACGGAACCCCAGAAAATCCGATGACGTATCTTAACTAAGGGAAAGAAATCAGAAGCAAGGTTGGCTGAAATGCCGGCCTTGTTTTTTCATGCTGTAAAATATTTTCAATTTGTAGCATTTGGATAGCTGGATCAGGATGTGACTGTCCTTCAGGTATGTTAAACTATACAGTAAAGATACACTTACAGATCAAATCGTAGAATTACGTTTGTCATAGAAGATAGGATCCAAAAAAGATAAAGACCGCTAGAGCGGATCAAGCAGGATATAGGGGTGAATACAGCCGATGCAGGGGAAGATTTTGGTGGTGGACGATGAACAGCCCATTGCGGACATTCTGAAGTTTAATTTGGAAAAAGAGGGGTATGAGGTCATCTGCGCTTTTGATGGCATTCGTGCAGTTGAACTGGCGTTATCCGAGAAACCGGATCTGATGCTGCTGGACTTGATGCTTCCTGGCAAGGATGGCATGGATGTGTGCCGTGAGGTACGCGCCCATCTGGAGCTGCCGATTATTATGCTGACGGCAAAGGACGGCGAAATTGATAAAGTGCTCGGCCTGGAGCTGGGTGCGGATGATTATGTAACGAAGCCTTTCAGTACGCGAGAGCTGCTCGCTCGGGTGAAGGCACAGATGCGCAGACGACAGAAGCCTGCGATGGCTGCCGAAGCTCCGGAGGACGACGAGAAGCAGGTCATGCGTCTGTTCGATCTTGCATTTGATATGGACATGTATACGGCTTATAAAAGCGGTGAACCACTTGATCTGACACACCGTGAATACGAGCTTCTCTATTATATGGCGAAGAATTCCGGCAAGGTCATGACACGGGAACATCTGCTGCAGGCAGTATGGGGATATGAATATTTTGGGGATGTACGTACCGTGGATGTTACGATCCGTCGTCTGCGCGAAAAGATTGAGGAGAATCCGAGCAAACCGGAAACGATTCTGACTCGCCGCGGGCTGGGTTATCTCGTGCGCAGTCCCAAAAGCGTGGGGATATAATGGGGCGTTTCTCGCGATTTTCGTTCTTCCGAACGATTCAGGCGAAACTGATTATTATCTATGTACTCCTGATTTTGATTGCAATGCAATTGATCGGCGTTTATTTCGTGAGTGCGATGAAGAACTCCCTGACGAGCAACTTTACCGAGGATCTGCAGGCACGGGCGGAGATGCTGTCCGTTCTTGTAGGCGAGACCATGGCTGGGGGAGAAGCAGAGCCTGGCGAGGACAAAACGGAAAACCTGCGCGTACTGGTGAACAATCTGTTCAACATTAACGGCGCCGAGATTCAGGTGCTGGACGCCAGTGGCAAAGTGCTGACCACTTCCTTGAGTTCACATTCCGATTACGTGGGTCGCAAAAATACCCAGACCGTTGTCAGCCGGGCACTGCAAGGCATCCGGGATAACGAGGAATATATTGTGGACGAAGACAATGTCCGTAAAAAGGTCGTGGCCAAGCCGGTCATGTCCGGCGGCAAGATCATCGGCGCGGTCTACATCGCCGCCTCCATGAACGAGCTGTACTCCACCATGGAGGGAATCAACAAAATTTTTATTTCCGGCATACTGATTGCCTTGGTACTGACCGCGGTGCTTGGCGTCATTCTGTCGCATACCATTACGCAGCCCATCAAGGAAGTTACCCGCAGGGCAACAGCCGTTGCCGAAGGAAACTTTGATCAGCAGACACCTGTATTCGGTACAGATGAGATTGGGCAGCTCAGCCGGGCGTTCAACTACATGACCAGTCGCCTGCGGGATGCACTCTCCCAGAACGAAGAGGAGAAAGAGAAGCTGACGTCCATTTTGACGAACATGAGTGATGGTGTGGTCGCGACCGATGAGTATGGCAAAGTGATTCTGGTCAACCGCCGGGCCAGCAGCATTCTGGGCATGCGTCCTGCGGATATCGAAGGCAGGCATTTTGCCGTATTGCTCGGCATTGATCCCGAAGATGCAGAAGCACTTGCAAGTGGTTTTACAGGCTCGACACTGCTGCAGATTGCACCTGCCGGGCAGGAGGAACCAGTGGTGATCCGGATGACATTTACGCCGGTTCATCGGCGCGAGCTGGGCATTACCGGAACGATTGCCGTGCTTCAGGATGTTACCGAGCAGGAGGAGCTGGAGGCATCCCGGCGCGAGTTCGTTGCCAACGTATCCCATGAGCTGCGTACGCCGCTGACGACGATCAAGAGTTATGCAGAAGCACTGGACGATGGTGCACTTGAAGACCCGCAGCTGGCAGGGCGATTCGTTGGTGTTATTCAGAATGAGACGGAGCGGATGATACGGCTGGTGACGGATCTGCTGCATCTCTCCAGGCTCGACTCCAAGGAAGCACTGCTGCGCAAGCAGCCGACGGATATTATGGACATGCTGGAGGAGGTAACGGATCGATTCTCATTCCAGATGCATCAGAAGGATATCCAGCCCGTATTGTCGGTCGAGAATGGCATTCCTGAGGTACCCCTTGATCGGGACCAGATTGATCAGGTCCTGGATAATGTCGTATCCAATGCGCTGAAGTATACGCTGGAGGGCGGCACGATTACAATCGCGGCCAGACGCAGTGATGAGCATACCCTTGCCATTTCCGTGTCAGATACGGGGATGGGTATTCCGCAGCGGGACCTCGATCGTATCTTTGAACGGTTCTATCGTGTGGACAAAGCTCGTTCCCGCAGCATGGGCGGTACAGGACTCGGACTATCCATTGCCCGGGAAATTGTTAGGGCGCATGACGGCACCATTTCTTTGGAGTCCGAAGTGGATGTAGGCACAACCGTAACGTTCACACTGCCTATGCGTGAAGAAGGGGGTGAGCACCTTGAAGGAACGGATTAAATCTCTGGTGCTCGCTTCTCTCGTTGCCGCCAGTCTGGTGCAGAGTTATTTTCTGATCTATCGTTTGCCCGGAGGCGGGGATTCGATTGTGACCTCTGAGACGAACTATGTGAAGACGGAGAATATGGGTCAGGAGCGAGATATTGAGGAACTGATCTTTCCCGATCAGATGATGATTCATATGGGAGAGGACAAGCATACCGTGTTTTACCCAGGCAATACCTTCTACCAGCTGATCTATTCACGTCTGCAAGGACGGACATTTGATGATTTTCAGCGGCGCACGGTACAGTCCGTGAACTGGGATCAGATCCGCAAGGATAACCCCGGCATTGAGCTGTCGTTCAAAGAAGGCATTCCGGTTGCCCTGCTGCAGCGAGTGATGCGGCTGGGTACGGATTCGTTGTTTCAGGGGGAAACCATTAACCGGATAGCGATCTATACCGCGAAAAATGAAACCAAAGCCCATGCCCTGTTCTTCAGTGCCAAGGGTGATGTTGTCTATGAAGCTGCTCAGGCGGATCTGACGGTACAGGATGTACAGCAGCATGTCGACTTTGGTACCAACTGGACACCGTACACGCTGACGGAAGGCGGATATTATATTCCGGCAGAGCCACTGGATGCGGTGGAGGCCGATGTGCCGACCGGGCAGTTCACGGTGGAGCAGATGCAGCGCAGCCTGTTCTTCGATCCCAGCATGACCCGCAATATTCGGGAAAAGGATGGGTCGGAGATCTATACGGACAGCAAACGAAGTCTGCAAGTGAAGCAGGATCAGCGCTGGATCAGCTATACCGACCCGGCTGCACCGCCTGCAGGCCAGATTGATGCAGCGAAGGACGCGCTGTCTGCGGTCGATTTTGTGAACCAGCATGGCGGCTGGAAAGGCCGCTCACGAATGATGCTGGATACCGTGGATAACAAAACACAGCTGGAGTTCCAACAGTATTACGGCAGTTTTCCGATTATGGACTCGGTGCAGTTTCGCTTTGGCACCATCAGTATGGAGATGCAGCAGGAGACCGTGTCCAGCTATGAACGCTCGCTGGAATACCTGAACGAGGGTGCCGAGACGAAGAAACCGGTGAAGCTATCAGGTGGAGACAAGCTGAAGGCCCTTATCGAAAAGGTTGCTGGGGAGAGCCGCCAAGTGGTAGATGTGTACCCGGCGTATCGTCCGTCCACGATTGAAGTCGGACTGAAGCTGATCCCTGTATGGGTCATCCGCTTCAGCAACGGAGAGGAAACCACTGTTTCTTGATAGGTTATAACCATTAAACATGCAGTTTTGCTGCACTGGACCACTACGCGGTCAGAACAACCTTCCGATCGCTGTTACCCCCGGATTTTATGAATTCTCTTCAAAGGGGAAATCCGGTGGTAAACGCGAACGCTCCGCTTCTTCAGGTTTATTCTGCCCTCTCCGTTATCGTGTAGCTTTTTGGTTTAAAGGCTATAAACGAACATGGCGCAGTGGGGAAGTGTGGATAGTTTAGTTAGGGTACCTCAAGAAGTAAAATTAACGGAGGTGAATGGTTTGGATTGGGGACGGGCGAAAAATGTATTGATCTATGCCTTCCTGCTGCTCAATCTGGTGCTGGGTTACCAGATTTGGATGGATGCACGGGAGACGGCCGGAGCCAATCTGGACTTCACCTCGCTGGCAGACAATACACAGCAGGCGATGGAAGAGAAGGGTATTCAGGTGCTGGCACCAATCCCGAATGAAACGCCGAAGCTGCCGAAGTTGTCGTATGAGTTTATAGAAGAGGACAAGACGGGAATACAGGTGGATCTGGAGAAGCCGGTGGACAGCAAGCTGATCTTCTCGCAAAGAGAGCTGGCGGATGTGCTGGCGGATGAAATTCCGCAGATTGGCACGTATCGGCTGGATCAGCTGATGACGGAGGATGGGGCGTTTGTACTTCATCCGCTAGTCGATGGGAAATGGCCGCTCTTCAATGTCAGTCTGGAGCTGTTCTACAGCGATCAGAAAATTACGGGTTACCGTCAGACTCCGGTGCGGATTACAACCGCAGAGGAGAGCGATCAGCAGGTGCTTCCGGCGCCCAAGGCGCTGGGAACGCTGATCGAGAACTTTTTGCCGAATGATGCAATTGTCAAAGACATTCAGCTGGGCTATTACGGCCAGTTGTTCAATTCCGATATACAGGTAGCGATGCCGGCATGGCGGTTCGTGCTGGAAAGTGGCGAAGTGTTGTACGTGCAGGGCATCAGTGGGGATGTATTCAGTCCCAAGACAGACAAACCAGGGGAGTAATGCGTTATGGGGATATATTTTACCGTGTTATCCAGCGGTTCGACAGGGAATGCCACAGTTATACAGCATGGGGGCACGTCCCTCATGATTGATGCGGGCCTCAGTGCGAAGCGGCTGGAAGCCTTGTTTCTGGAACGGGAGATTTCAGGAACAGAGCTGGACGGGATTCTAGTTACACATGAACATTCCGATCACATTAAAGGACTAGGCGCGATGTCTCGGAAATATAATTTACCAATCTATGCAAATACGAATACGTGGGCGGCATTGGAGAAGTCGGTTGGGGCCATTCCAGAGGAAAACCGGAGGGTGTTCGAGACGGGGGAGCAGCATGATTTTGGCTCCTTGCGTGTGGAATCGTTTGGCATCTCTCATGACGCGGCCGAGCCTGTGGGATACACGTTCGATGATGGCAGCGAGAAGCTGTCCGTCGCAACAGACCTTGGCTATATGAGCGACAAGGTTCGCGATGCGATTGCAGATTCCGATGTGCTTGTGCTGGAGGCGAACCATGATGTCGAATTACTGCGCATGGGGCGATATCCATGGAACACCAAGCGCCGCATTCTGAGCGACATTGGGCATTTGTCGAACGAAGCGGCAGGGGCAGCGCTCAGTGAACTGATGAACGGACGCATCAAGCGCACGTATCTGGCACATCTCAGCCGGGACCATAATATGATGGATTTGGCGAAAATGACGGTGCGTGAAGCGATGGAAAGCCGGGGCTGTTTTTACAAAGACAATGAGTTCAAACTCTGTGATACGTATTATGATCGTCCTACGCCATGGGATAGGGTGGGTGAGCCATAAAGCTGTCGAGCTCGGCGGCTTTGCGCTCCACTTCCTCGCGGGTCAGAATGCCTTTGTCGATCAGCAGCTCAATGATGGTGCTTAACGCTAGGGTATTACGATAATGTTCTTCCTTGAGATCGGCCAGCTTGGCCGCCATATGAACCTCATCCATGGCTGTGAGAGTACGCGTGCGTTCCATAAGTGAATCCTCCTTCTATGAACCTTCGAATGGGTCTTTTACTATTATTGTAGTCAGGCTGGATGGAAAACATTCCTCTTTTTGCCGCTATAATTTAAGTTGCGAGGCGTGTATGCTGAAGTCTGTGGCTTCCTGAGCCGAAAAAGTTCTTGGGAAATTGGAAAAAGTACGCTTAGCGAACCGGGTTTTGTGGTGATAGTTACTATGGATGTTTTATTGTAGGTCCGTTATTGGTAAACCTGCTTTAGCAGAAATTTGCGTCAATCTTCGTAATTATGCAACTTTTTTGAATTTGGCGTGTTTAGTATATATGGAGCCTTGAAAGAGAGGCTTGTTTGCTCGGGAAGTTGGCATGTCGTAGAATGCGAGAACGTTGCTGGTAGAGTCATAGACAGGATGGGAGTGTCCGTTCTGTTGTACATAGACGCTTCATTTCGGGATAGCGGGGATGCAGCGATATGCAAAACAACCTTGAAAAATGCTAGAAAGCATGGAAAACCGTTGGGGTCTTCACGTAACGGAGACGACAGAATGAACTTGGAGAAGCGAATCGAAAGGTTCATCTGTCGGCGGAGTGGGCTATGTGAGAACACCATCGTTGGCCATGCCACAATGATCAGGCGGCAGTCAGGATCTGGATGCGTGACAACGAAGGGGAGAGGATCACGATGGGATTGTTCGGAGACGATTTTTATTCAACCAAAGTATCAAGACGCGCCGAGCCTGTACAGAAAGGCAAACTTCAGATTATCCGCCCCGGTGGACGGGATCGCTGGCAAAATCCGCGGAGATCGCGCTCGGGCATCAGCTCCACCGTGAAGGTGGCAGTCATTAGTTCGGTAATCAGTTCCATCGTGACCGTCACGCTGTTTAGCTTCATCATGCAGCCCACATCTGTTCCTCTGGCCAACGCTACAGGCAATGGCGGGAATGGAGGTAACCTGCAGGCCGCGCAGGCGGCTGATCCATACGACCGGATTATCCAGGCAGCAGCCAAGGTGCGTCCTTCGGTCGTGAGCATCGTGAACCATAAGACGGGTAGCAGTCTATCCATGGAAGATTCGGCGCTTGGATCAGGTGTCATTTTCAAGAAGGAAGATGGCAAGGCCTATATCATGACCAATCATCATGTCGTCGAAGGGGCAAGTGATCTGGAGATCGTGACCGTCGAAGGCGAAACACACAAGGCGAAACTGGTCGGCAAGGATCGCGTAAGTGACATCGCAGTCATGTCTGTTGAGGATGACAAAGGCATTGGGCCAGTAGCGGAGATTGGCGATTCCAGCAAGCTTCAGCGTGGCCAGACGGTACTCGCCATCGGGAATCCGCTTGGCTTGGGCGGTACGCTGACATCCGGTATTGTCAGTTATACCGATCGGATCCTGCCCGTGTCCATTAATCAGGATGGTGTATACGACTGGGAGCAGAACGTAATCCAGACGGATGCTGCCATCAACGAAGGCAACAGCGGTGGTGCACTGGTTGATCTGAACGGCAAAGTGGTCGGCATCAATACGATGAAAATCTCGGATACAGGTGTTGAGGGCCTGGGCTTCGCGATTCCGATGAACGAAGTGATGAAAACCGTCGATTCACTGCTGCTGAGCGGCAAGGTGTCCCGTCCATACCTGGGCGTGTACACCGTTGATCTCAGCAATCCATATGCACCACTGGATGACGAGCAGCGCAAGGATCTGAAGCTGCCATCTCACGTCGATAGCGGTGTGGTGGTGCTCGAAGCATCCGGTCCGGCATCCGAAGCGGGTCTGAAGCTCAATGATGTCATTACGGAATTTGATGGGCAAAAAATTACCTCTACGCTGGATCTGCGGAAATATCTGTACGATAAGAAGAAGATTGGCGATACCATTGAAGTCACCTTTTATCGGGACGGCAATGCCGAGAAGGTTTCTGTGAAGCTGACCGATAAACCGGAGTAAAGGTAATCGGAAATGAATTTGGGCGAGAAGTCCCCTGCTCGTGAAAGAGGCAACACATCATTTATTTGGAATGGTGGAACCTTCTGACACGAATCGGGGACTTTTTTTTGTTTTCTTTCCGAATAAGCGGATTGAACCAGAGCCAAAGTCTCAGTTACAGAAGGGGTAGGCTATGATAGACTATTTTAAAACGTGCCAAGGTGCACGATTGTGCGAGTAACATGCATTTGTCGTGGTTGGGTTGAAAGATCAATTGGCAAGAAGAGGAGCTTATTCGATGAAACATTTGATGAAACCATCGCTCGGAGGAGCGGCTTTACTGCTATCATTATCCGTACTCTCTGCATGTGGGTCAGAGGTATCTTCCTCTGGATCTGCGGATAACAGCGGTTTGGAAGGACGGATTGCAAGTCTGGAGAAGCAGCTTGCCTCCCAAGGGGAGAAGAGCGTAGAACAGGATGAGAAGATTGCTGCGCTGGAGAAGAAGCTGGAAGAGCTGAGTAGTACGGTAACAGCAGTAAATGAATTAGGTGGGAATGGTTCTGCTGCTTCAGGTAATAACGGATCTGCCGGCAAGGGGGATGGCATACGGATTACCTTTGCTCAATATGAGAAGCTTGAAGTGGGTATGACGTATGATGAAGTGAAGGAGATCGTTGGCGGAGAGGGCGAGGCCCTGAGTGAAGCGGCGAATGCGGTCGTCTACAGTTATAAGGGAGCTGGCGATACGGGAGCCAATGCGATTCTGGCGTTCCAGGGTGGCAAGCTGCTGACCAAGGCACAATCGGGATTGAATTAAGAACGTTGGACTGGAAATTGAATGTGTTTGAACCATAGATAAGCGTTGTTGTATGGAATCATTGGAGCGTTCTCTAGGGACACAGAATAGTGTCGAACAAGAACGCTTTTTTGGTTTGATTTTTGCCGGTTGGGGAAGATTATTGGGGGTTAAACACGATAAATGAGGGATAGGGGTTTCTTTTCCACCCCAGGTGTGATAGAACAGAGAAGTGGCTATCCTATATGGATAAGCGGTTGTGAATCGGGAGCATAGCTGGTTACAGAAAGGATGCTTGAACGGATGTACGTTGTATGCAAAGAACACGTGGACATTGCCATCGACATGTTTGTCGATGAGTATGAGGACGCTCCGGATATTGTTGATCTGAAGGAGACGGAATTTGCCGATTGGGACCCGCCTGCGAAGTGCGCCGAGTGCGAACAAAAGGCCGAGTTTCTCGTCGTCTAGCGTACTGTGTAGGCATCCGCAGCAGAGGCGTCCCTTATGGACTCACTCGCTCGCCTGCCATCCGGTATGAACATCAAAGGCAAGAAGCAGGGAGAGCGTGTCGGAGCGCTCTTTTTGTGTTTGTGGGAGAATGGGGAGATGGCGGTATGTGCTGTCTGCTGTTCGTGGTTGAAGTCGGGTAGGGAGAGCCATTCTTTGAAGCGTAATGTAAGGAACCTGAGACGTCTTAAAAGGGATGATTCGGGCCAATATGTGGGGTTAACGAACCGTAGACACGCTATTTGCCGGAAATGAACTGTAAAGAGCCCTTACTTCCTTGTATTAAGGTGAGTAAGGTTCGCTAGCTGCGCATTAGTGGGGATTTGAGGCTGTATAAGGTGCGTGGGGTTCGGTAGTGGATCTGCGTTTAATAAGTGAGATTATAGGTGTGGGGAAGCACCGTTCATATAAATAGATACATATGGGATTGGATCATGAGGAGGAAATGGTTTTATGTTCATTCAGATTATTGGCGTAGGCAAATTAAAGGAAAAATATCTGACGCTTGGCATTCAGGAATATGCCAAGCGTCTTGCCCCGTACATCAAGTTTCAGATGATCGAGGTCGCAGACGAGAAGGCGCCCGACACCCTAAGCGAAGCTGAGGTGCGGGCCGTGAAGGAGCGCGAAGGTGAACGCATCCTCGCGCATGTGAAGAGCGAGGCGCATGTCGTTGCGCTCGCATTGGACGGCCAGCTCTGGAGTTCCGAGGAGCTGGCAGCAGAGATCGACAAGCTCGGCACGTATGGGACGAGCCATGTCGTGTTTGTCATCGGAGGAAGCCACGGGCTCTCCGATGAGGTGCTGCGCCGCGCGAAGCAGCGACTGAGCTTCGGGCGCATGACCCTGCCGCATCAGTTGATGCGGCTGGTGCTGGTGGAGCAGATTTATCGCGCGGTGAAGATCAATCGGAATGAACCGTACCATAAGTAGGGCGGAATTTTGAGGATTGAGGTACAGAGAGCGACTGTAAAACATAGAGCTATTATTGCTGAACACAAATAGCCTCTTCAGCGGTTTAACCGCGAAAGGGGCAAATGAAGTTTTTCCTGTAAGCTAAATAAAACTACCATTAGCACGGATTATTTGACCCGTAACCCACTGCGATTCGTCACTCGCAAGAAAGAGGATCACGCCTGCAATGTCTTCGGTCTCCCCGAGGCGGCCGAATGCGTTCATGTTAGCAAACCTTTGAATTTCTTCCGGAGTTTTGCCAACCGTAAAGAGTTCGGTATTAACAGAGCCCGGTGCCACAGCATTAATCGTTATATTTCTCTTTCCAAGCTCTTTGGCCAATTGACGTGTGAATTGTTCAACGGCTCCTTTGGAGCCAGCGTACAGACTGTAGGCCGGGAACATCTGACCGGTCACTGAAGTGGAGAAGTTGAGGATGCGGCCCTTTGGATTTAGATGCTTAGCAGCAAGCTGGCAAGAAAAGTAGGTTCCCTTGACATTAATCGCGAACAGCTGTCGTAATCCGCTTCCGTTACATCGCCTTTAGGCTTTGTGACGAAAATCCCTGCATTATTCACCACAATATCTAGCTTTCCGAACATTTTGATTGTTTCTTGATAGAGTCTCTCCAACTCGCTCGGACGGCTGATATCGGCCTGAATCGCTATTGCTTCTCCGCCGTTCTTTATAACATTCTGAACGACCTCGGCCGCCTGCTCCGAACGGTTCGCATAATTCATGACACCTTCGCGCCATGATTTGCCAGATTTCCTGCTATCTCCTTTTCTGAGGCGTTCAAAGGGGATTTAGGAAAATGAGTAATCCATAACGACGATCCCTTCGATGAATGCGCCGATAGATTGCAATAATTGTTGATGCAGGGGGTGCTGAATATAATCCCGGCAAGCCAGCTGGTCCTCAAAGGTAACTCGGATCCCCAGCGTAAAACCCTGCGCGTGCTCGATCTCCTCGGTTATGTTAATCCCGGCGCTAAGATCAACGACCCCCGGAATTTTTCCTTTAAAGTCATACGCGCGCTTCAATGCATCTTCCTTCACTTCAGCATAAACACCGGGCTTAAACTTCAATAGCACGATATGCTCAAACACTTGAATCCCTCCTAGGTAACGGTTTAGTTTCAACTTTGATGCCGCTTCAATTGCAGGATTTGTCCTTCATCCATTTCACGAAATTGTCGACTACGAGATCAAGGTACTTAATGGTAGGTTCGTCCGTAAGCTCGCCTTGCTCGTTAAAGCTTTTCATGAACCAGGGCGATGTATGCTTCATTCCCCGGCAGCAGCGACCCTCACCTGAAAATCAATAACCGGCTGTGGCGGAGTCGTCTCGATATCCTGATCCTAAAAAGGGAGATCCCGAATGTTCAACATATCCAACTGGAATAGATGCTGATAACGGTTCTGAATATAACGGGCTAACTTCAAGTTGTACGAATCTTTACGAATGCTCCCGACAATTGCAGCTACCTTCATTTTCATCACCTCAATGATTTCGAATGGAATTAAGCAGGTTCAACCGATCCGCCTCATTCATTCTTGCTATTCTCTCTAAGGAGGACATAGACTAGTGTACATGGGCCTAACAAGGCTAGGGAGAGATCTGGATATCGTAGGATTGGCAATCCTATGTTCATAAATAGATAGGAGGCATGGCGATCATGGCGAACAGATTGGACCGTTATGAGGAATTAGCTCGTTTTTTGCGTTCACGTCGTGAACGATTGACCCCAAGGGAAGCAGGATTGCCGGAATCCGGACGCAGACGCACACCAGGACTTCGTCGTAACGAGGTGGCTCTACTGGCAGATGTAGGATTGGATTGGTATACCTACTTGGAACAAGGGCGTCATATCAACGTATCTGCCGAGGTTCTTGATCGAATAGCAGAAGGGCTTCGGTTAGACGAAACGGAACGCAGGCATCTATACCATCTCGCCCGTAAGCAATTTCCCTTAATCGATACGAAACACCCCTCTAAGGTAACTCCGGAACTTCAACGTTTTTTGGATAGCCAATATTTGTCCCCTTCAAATGTCATGGATTCGCGAATGAACATCATTGCCTGGAATGAAGCCTACTGCGCATTGAATGGGGACCTCGCGATGATGTCGGATAGGGAACGAAATTTTGTCTGGATGACATTTACTTCTCCACGTTTCCGCTATGTCAAGGGAGACCAATGGGAATTGCATGCGCGACGGATCGCCGCTCATTTCCATGCCGGGTATGCGCGACACGGCGACGACCCTTGGTGGTCCGAGCAGTTCGAGGCGTTGTCCCAAGCTAGCGGGGAGTTTCGGGAATTTTGGGACTCTCATGAGGTTCTCGATGCCATTGATGCTCCCAAGACACTGCAATGTCCGAATCTGGGGATATTGAATTTTGACCTTGTGTCGTTTCAGTATTCGAACGATTCCAATTTGACCATTTCCACCCATGTTCCCCAACAAGACGGCACAGAGGAGAAGATGCAGCGGCTGTTGATCGAATATCGGAGCCGGCATTCAGACCCGCTTGAATCTTCTCAATGAGTTTAGTATGGAGACAATTATTTGATTTTGCTCTATAAGTGATACGCTGAGCCTCTCATTAGTAAAGCACATTGGGAAGCGATATCTAGAAATGCTATCCGCTTCGTGCCAGCACGGAATTCCCTCGGACTTGTAGAAGAGTAGACTTGAGATATCCATACTAATTTAACTTTAATGCTTAAGCTTTTTGGATGCCCCTGTGGTATCATGAACATGCCTATAATCCCGTTACATCTGAGGGGGAGGAAGTTGCTTGTGAACATGGCCAATAACCATAAATATGAGGATGTATCTGTATTAGATGAGGCCAAGTCAGCGCTAGAGGGTGAAGCAGCCCGGTTGGCAAGTTTGATTTACACGCATACTTCGCAGGATGGGACCTATGCTTCACCGATCCATGGTCTGTATGTGAACCGATATTCGCAAGTAGAAGCGGGGGATGATGTTCACACCATGTCCTCGCCGGCAATCTGCATTGCAGCGCAAGGGAAAAAGCGAATTTCCGTAGGCAAGGATGCTTATGAGTATAGTGCGTCGCGAATGTATATTGCCCCCGTTGCCTTGCCTGTTGCGATG
The DNA here is from genome assembly GCF_009664365.1 of Paenibacillus xylanilyticus. Taxonomy (NCBI): domain Bacteria; kingdom Bacillati; phylum Bacillota; class Bacilli; order Caryophanales; family Paenibacillaceae; genus Paenibacillus; species Paenibacillus xylanilyticus. The sequence goes on along the minus strand of NZ_CP044310.1, from coordinate 6,387,938 downwards.
AAAATCATGCAGGCCAGCCCCCAAGAACCGTTTCTCGGGATAGGTTTATACCTCGATCCGCAAAGGATTGCTTCGTTGCTGCCGATGGTATTTCCTAATGGTTTGCCGGAGGTTCGCAATCGCAGTGCGTGCTACGTCATCGAAGCAGATTTGGCCATGATGAATGCCGCTGTAAGATTGATGGCTTGTCTGTCCTCTCCCGATGATGCTCAAATGCTGGCTCCGTTGGTGAAAGACGAGATTTATATCCGCCTCCTCCGTAGCCCAATCGGTGTTTATGTTGCCGAGACTGTTCTTGCGGAATCGGGCATGCAGCAGGTTGCAAAAGCAATTGATTGGCTCCAAAATAACTTTTCCCAGCCGTGGAAAGTAGCGGATTTGGCGGAGTTGGTCCATATGAGCGAATCGTCGTTTCGCGAGTATTTCAGATCGGCTACTGCGATGAGCCCTCTGCAATATCAAAAGGTGCTGCGCCTGCAAGAGGCGAGGCGTCTAATGTTATCCAGCTCTATTGACGCAACTACGGCGAGCCGGCTTGTGGGCTATTTGAGCGATTCCCAATTTAGCCGTGATTACAGCCGATTTTTTGGTTGCCCTCCAACTAGAGATATCACAAGGTGGCGTCAGGACCAGCAACATTTGAAGTGAAACGCACACGTAAACGGCTTTTCAAACTTCCGCGGGCATAGAGCCTAGCGGATTTTTCTTTTTTAAGCGGCGGAATCTGTTGAATCAGGCAAAAACTCTGACGGAAAAGGCAAGGACCGCAGTGGTCAATCCCCTATACTTAGAGTCAACATTCTACCGATAGGAAAGGGGCTTTTTGAAAATGCGTGTATTGGTTACAGGGGCGACAGGCTTCATCGGAGGGGCGGTCGTTCGCGAACTTCTGGATGCCGGTCACCAAGTGGTTGGTCTTGCCCGTACTGAAAAAGCCGGTAAACGGCTTACGGCATTCGGTGCCCAGGTTCAAATCGGTTCGATTGAGGATGTAGCAGGCTTGCGCAAAGTGGCTGCTGCAGTAGACGGGGTCATTCATTTGGCCTTCTTCCACAAGTTCTCGCATGCGGGCCTTCCAACTCGGCTTAAGGTTTTATTCGGCGGGAATCCTCGTCATGTGGTAATGCGGTTTATGAAGGCTGCAATTGAGACCGACAGGCGAGCCATCGAGACACTTGGCACCGCCTTACCCGCCGGTGACCGGGCGTTTGTTGTCGCGATGCCTACGATGACGCTTACTCCCGGCCGTCTCGGAACGGAGGACAGCGCTGGGGATCCTCAATCCCAAGGTGGATTACGCATCATTTCTGAACATACCACCTTAGATTTGGCGAATCGGGGGGTACGTTCCTCGATTGTACGCCTCCCACCGATCGTACACGGTGAAGGAGATAAGACGGGCTTGTTTCCAAATCTGGTGAACATCGCTCACAAGAAGGGCTTTTCCGCCTATACAAGCTCCGGAACCAACCGTTGGCCATCCGTGCATCTACTGGATGCGGCGCGTCTGTTTAGACTCGCCTTAGAACAAGCTCCGGCAGGGTCACGTTTTCATGCGGTGAGCGAAGAGGGCGTTCCGTTTCAAGAGATCGCCACGGCTTTGGGCCTCCATCTGAACTTGCCAGTCCAAGGCATTGGAGTTGAAGAAGCAGGTAAACATTTCGGATGGCTTGCGCCCTTCACGAAAACGGATAATCCGGCGTCTAGTGCGTTGACGCAGGAGCGTTTGGGATGGAATCCAGTACATCCTAGCCTTTTAGATGATATTCGGAAGGGGTATTATTTCTAATTGTAAACCGAGAATGGATGTTTCGTGGAAGGGGCGATTTTGTTGTTGATTTCAGTGACACGAGTGCGAGTAAAGGGCATGTGAGTGCTCCCGTTTTTTATCTACCACATCGTTCGGTCAACGAAGCAACTGAATATGGCAGCCGGATTGCTACATTCCGACCTCACACGCGACAATTGGAGAATAGGTTGGACGATGTCGGTATGGGAGAATAAGGATCGCATGCTGGAATACCGCAATCACGGCAATCACGCCAAGGCCATGCGGATCGCACGCCGAATTGGCGATGAATTTGATGCCGCCCACGGGGATGCCTATACTATTCCTTGCTGGGAGGAAGCGAAGATCCGTTTGCATCAAAAGTACGGCAGGAAACTGGACCAGAACAAGCGGTGAATTGCGTCCCTTTCAACCCCAAGCTTGTGCCTCAATCGAGAAGATCGGTATTGATCCTATAGCTACTATAGGGTTTAAGGGGGCAACAGCTTCACAGTGCATCAACGGAGGAGGATAATTCATATGGAAAATAAGATGATTCGGGCACTCGTTCTCATTCTAGCATTTTCGATTGCCGGATACGCAATTGTTCAGTATGGCGTGCTTAAAGCTAGTGATGCCGGACTTGTCTCTTTCAAATTGCAAAAGCCGAATTTTGAACTCAAACCATGGATATATGTACTATACATTCATATTTTTACTGCTATATTTGCCTTGATCATAGGACCCTTTCAACTATTTATGAAGCCAACAAATGCTAGGAAACGTTGGCATCGCCTATTGGGGTATGGATATGTTCTTTCGATTACAGTTAGTGGGATCGTGAGTGTGTATTTATCCGTTTTTGCCACAGGAGGTTGGATTGCCGGGCTTGGGTTCATGTCGCTCGATGTATTGTGGGTTGTGACTACGCTTACTGCTACGAGAAAAATTATGGCCAAAGACATCCAAGCTCATAAAGCATGGATGCTTCGCAGTTATGCGCTTACTTTTGCAGCTGTCACGCTTCGAATCTGGTTAGCGCCGCTGGCTCTTCTGTTTGGCGATTTCGAGGCGGCGTTTCGGGTTGTCGCTTGGATTTGTTGGATTCCTAATCTGCTCGTCATTGAAGCCGTGATTTCCAGAATGAGGTTGCGGCATCGGCAATGATTCACTACTGGCATGCCAAAAACGATCCGTAAAACCGCGCATCCATGGCGCGGTTTTATTTTGCGTTGGGTGGAATGAGTATTTTAATGGAATTTATTCATATCTGATGTTTATAGGCTTCGAGAAAATTTAAATTTCAACATTAGAGTGATACGGTGAACCGTACCATAAGTAGCCCGAAATCCTTACATCATAGGTACCATTTAAAGCCCATGCTTCGAAGGCAAATTTAGCATTCGTAAAAAAGTAGTCTCGAGAGTTTCTTCGACGAGAGCTTTAAGAGGGATGCTTTACTATATTCTTAAAAAGGAGAATGGAGATGACCGCAAAATTAACCTTGAATTATACGGATGGAGATTTCATAGAAAAGATAGAAATACCCATTTACGATGAGTATCGTAAGAATACCTCTTTTGGGCTGTATCATTTAAATCGCAACCCTGCCCTTACTGTTCACAAAGAGCTACTTGTTATCGATAAGTCAGGCATTACCCCTGAATCGATGTTTCAAAGTGTTATAGAATTTTGTGAGAAAATTATTCCTTATTTATTAAGTAGGAAGAATAAGTCCCTATTTCTATATGGGGAGTACTACGATGCAGAAAAGGATAAGATGATCGAGATTGATGATATAGAGATTCTCTGTTTCATAGGCGGAGAAGCCACCGCACAAGAAGAAAAAAAGTAATTTAGGTTAAAAGTCAGAGACGATGGAGCGATATCCACGTCTCTTTTTTCTGCGCTCAGAACTTGTAAATATTATTGAACATATTAAGAAATACAAGTGAATTTCCGATAATTAATATGCAGTAATATTTCATGAATCGACATTTATCAACATTTTCTTAGAAAAGGTGATTTAATATATGTTTTCACCGTTCCAAAAGAAGAAGAGTAGACTTGAGCAGCAATCGAGAGAGGACCTTGGCATAAAGAGGGACTTGGACGAGCCGCAAGAGGAAGGTTCACAAAATTCGACTACTTCCGAAGTAAAGGAAGAGCATTCAGGTTCTGTTTTAATAAATAAGGCCCATATGGACAAAAGCTCGCTTGATCTATTGTTCGCCGTAGAGCAGATGATTAAGGATAAGCAGCATGTCGAGATGAGCCATAACGATGTACAGGATCGACTAAACCATGCGAACGGACAAAATGATCGCTTGAACAGAGATCTAAAGAACTTGGGCAAGGTCATTGAGGAGCGGGAGAAGAGCATTTTGGAGCTGGAGCGGAAATTGGCCGATAAGAACTTGAAGGTTGATCAGATGCTGGAAGACTATCGGGAGCTCCAATCGAATATGTCTGGTCAAAATGAGGAGCTAAAAGGTGTCATTGAACTCGAACGCCAGAATTATGCTGGCCTGCTTCAGAAACACAATGAGATGATTACCGATAAGAATAAGAGAATCAGCGAGCTTGAGGAGAAGAATGTAAGATCTGAATCCGAGCTCACTCAAATGAAGCAGAAATTCGATACTCTTCGCCAGGAGAAAACGCATCTGCTTAATGTGGTAAATGACTTTACGAACAGACTGACATCTCCGTTTGCATCGAACGCTGGGAAAACCGAGGAATCTCCAAACGATTAAAAGTGATGTCTGATCGGAAGAGAGGACGAGTGGTATGGAGACATACATTACGCAGGTAATAGAGCTGTTATCGCTTGGGAAGACCGCGGATGGTGTACATCAGATCACGGTCGTTGTGACCCAAGATGATAGGCAAGCTACATACGAAATGGTTATTGATGAGTTTACATATATTGGACTTGAAGTGTTACAGCCCATGAACGGAGACAGGATCAGACTCTCTCCTTATGCCAAGTGGGATCCTTACCGAAATACCTTGTATAGTTCCATAACCAGATCCACAGATGTTTCCCGGGATGTGCAGTATTTTGCGTGCAGTGAAGCATACATAAATGAAATAAAGCGGATCAGGAACTTTCCGTCCGTAGTGATGGAAGATGGAGGGCAGGGAGACAGCATAGAGGAACCCGCTCAGCAGCGGACGCATCTCCTGCGGCAATTCTCTGTACACATGCCTAAGATACTCGTTCTGTTTCTGTTCACTGCCGGCTTGCTGATTGTTCTATCTATCACTTCGAAAGGGAATGACAACTCTGCAGATTCATTTAGCAGTCCAGTCGGAGTGGCACAGGCAGAGGAAAAGACAGATGCTCCAAAATCAGCGGTGGATCCTGTATCTATAAGCAATACATACAAGTCCAAAGTCACCGATGCGGCTGCGAGAACGGAACAATTGGTCATATCTCAAGTATCGGATCGGCCTAGTACCAATCAAGCATTCGTTGAAGTCATCGATATTGATGAAAAGGAGTCCTTCTTTGGTTTACCGAAGGGGTATGTGGCTTTAACCTTTGATGATGGACCTTCAGCGCTTACGAAGCAGTTTGTGGACATTCTGACAGAACAGAAGGTAGCGGCAACATTCTTATTCGTAGGGCAGAAGGTGGAACGCAATCGGGACGCCGTTATCTATGCGAGTGAACATGGAATGGGGATCGGAAATCATTCCTGGGATCACAGTTTGCTTCCGAAAGCTACTCCTCAGGATCAGAGCGAAAGCTTGTCGAAGACAAACAGCGTTATAGAATCACTGACGCATAATACGGTTACATTGTTCCGGCCACCATACGGTGCGATAAACAACGAACTTGTCTCCGAGGTCAAGAAGTTGAATATGAAGACTCTCCTATGGAATCGGGATCCAGAGGACTGGAATGCGAAGAAGCCAGAGGACATCATTCGATACTTTCACCAGGTGGAAGCTGCTGGGGGCGTATATGTGCTGCACGAGAACAAGAACACACTAGAAGCACTGCCCGCTATTCTAAAACACTTAAAAGAAAAGAACTTGAAGTTTGTCATCTTCCAATAAAATAGACCCGCTTCCTTCTCTATCAATCTTCCAAAATTTTTACATCCATTTGATAGTATTCGCGATTTTTATGACTTGGTTTATGTTAAAATATCTCAGGATCAGAAATTGGAGAGGGGTTTTTTAACTCATGTCATGGAAAAAAGTTTTGGGGAAAAGCACCATTCGTGTGGCAACGACTGCACTATTACTTTCTCAACTATTCGGTGCGGTAGGTCCTGTCTCTGCTGCAGGCACAGATGTAGAAGTACACTTGATCGGAATTAATGACCTGCATGGTCAGCTCGATACCACATCAATGGTTGGTGATAAAAAGGCAGGAACAGCTCCAATTCTAGCTACATATCTGAAAGAAGCTCAAGCCAAATATGAAAACTCCCTACTCTTCCATAATGGAGACTCTGTTGGTGCATCAGCGCCAGTTTCTTCTTTGGATCGTGATGAGCCTACGATGGAATGGATGAACATGATGGGCTTCGATGTAGGTTCTCTTGGCAACCATGAGTTCGACCAAGGGATTGCTGCATTAAAAGCACAAATCTTTGGTGGCCTTGATCCAAAAGAAGGCAAAGTGACTCATGCTGGAGCAAAATTTGATTATGTAAATGCAAATGTCATCGAGACTGCCACGGGCAAAACGTTAATTAAACCATATGTGATTAAAGAAGTAGGCGGCGTCAAAATCGGATTTATCGGATTGGTGACGAAATCTACACCGGCTAAAGTTTCCCCATCGGGTACAGCAGGCGTGCGTTTCTTAAGTGCTGAAGAAGAAGTGGAAGCGGTTAATAAATATTCTAAAGAATTGCAAGATCAAGGTGTTGAAACGATCATCGTTCTGGCGCATGACCCAGCAACAACCAAAGAAGGCGTAACTACTGGAGAAGCAGCTGATTTGGCAAAAGCTCTGCCAGCAGACTCTCCTGTTGACGTCATCGTTGCAGGTGACAATCACGCTTTGGCTAACGGTGAAGTGAATGGAAAATTGATTGTTCAAGCGTATTCTTATGGTACAGCATTTGAAGATATTAAGTTGATGATCGACCCGACGACTGGGGATGTAACTGAAAAATCAGCTACAGTGACAACAACTTTCCAAGAGGGTGTAAAAGAAGACCCTGAATCTTTGGCAATTATAAAAAAATCATTGGACAAGCATCCTGAGCTAACCAAGCCAGTGGGTACAACAGATGGTTCTATCACTCGCACAGATGCCTACAATAACGAAGCACCTCTGGGGAACCTCATTGCGGATGCAATGCGTCAAGCCGACTTCGGGGATAACGCAAGCGAAGCTGACTTTGCATTTATGAACCCAGGTGGTATTCGTGCAGATCTGCCAGAAGGCGATGTGACTTTTGCTGATCTTGCTAAAATCCAACCGTTTGGCAATACTCTAGTAAAACTGGAGCTGACAGGTGAGCAAATTCAAACCTTGTTGGAACAACAATGGGGAACCAATGCGGATGGTACGCCAAACACCAAAACACTACAAATCTCTGGTTTAAAATATACAGCAGATTTCAATAAGCCAGTTGAGGAACGTGTAACTAGTCTTAGCCTTGAAGATGGTACTGCTATTGATCCTGCCAAAACATATACAGCTGTAGTGAACAACTTTATGGCAGCAGGTGGAGATAACTATAAAGTACTGGTGGATGCTAAATCATCCCTGGCCGGTCCTATCGATCTGGATGTATTCTATCAATATATTGTAGATGCATATAAAGGCGGCGCGATTCAAGCGAAAACAGAAGGACGCATTACGAACATCGCTGCACCTGCAGAGCAACCAGAAACACCGGTAACAATAGAATTCATTTCACGTGCTGAATTTGTAAGTGCGCTAGTAGACATGTTGAAACTAAACGAAGTTGCTACAGCACCTGCATTCAAGGATGTGGCTGCTGACGCGGCATATGCAGATGCCATCGCTGAAGCTGCTCACGCTGGATTCATTCAAGGCTTTGGCGGCAACTTCAATCCTGACCGTAATATTACTCGTGAAGAAGCAGCTACTATTCTTGCTAAATTGTTGAAAAATCCAGCCTTGGATAAAGAGGCTACTGCCATTATTGCTGGTTACAAAGATGGTAAATCCGTATCTGCCTATGCAGTTAAATCCTTGGCACAATTGATTGAGCAAGGTATTCTTGAAGCGGCAGAGAACAATTCACTCGAGCCAAAACAAGGCCTCTCCAATAACGATGCCAAAGCTCTCATTCAAAAAGCAGTGGCAGCAAAAGCTTCATAATATAGAACGTATTCAAACCATATAAGCCTCGCAAAGCATAGAAAAGTATTTGTTAATAGAAGGTTTGCATGTCAGATAAATGTTTCAAAATGAATTGCTATATTAAATCTATAGTCCTCGAACCACCTGTTAATTACGGGTGGTTCTTTTTATTTTAATCAATCTAGTAAGCTGCCATGTCCATGCGGTGACGATCGGACAAACGTACTTTTTGTTTCTTGTCCACTTTTATACCTCACTAAAAGCTCTCCTATTGCATTTAATAAAACTATCAATAACAAAGGAGGTTTTGAGAATGGGAAATAGAAGACCTGGAGCTGGCTATGATCTTGTTCAGATCGTTAACTCCACTCCGTATAATGCCGTTGGGAGAGTAGAGTATGCATCCATCTTTTGTGCTGATGACAATTATAGTGTTCAGCGTGATGAGACGTGGAGAGCGTCTAGTCGCGGGGCCTGCCTGGTGACTAGAATAACGGCAACGGTTAGAACACCGAGTGGAAATGTTGAAGCCGAACCGTATACTTCTTCGGGTACTTCATACAGCCAGTTCGCTATTATACAAGTCGGGGTAAATAGATTCCAAGTGACACGCGTAATAAGTGCTGCTAAACGCCGCAAGAAATAACAGAAACCGATTATGATCGGGAATAGGGATCAAAATTAAAGAGGCGACCTGCCCAAGCTACAAGGTGGGTCACCTTTCTTTTTTGCTTCAATGCTCCTTATACCATATTATTCTGTGATACATCGAGGAATCTTGTACATGCCGGAAAGGGCGCAGGTCTGGTCTATAATTACCTTCAATGATCCAAATCCGACGCTTCCTGTCGATGCCTATATCGAAACCCACCTGTCTAAGCTTGGGGTAGTGCTCTCCCAGTCGTTTGGCAGCCAGCAGGGCAATTCGTTCCGCCTTAACAAGTAAGCTTCGGTCTCCAATATGAGCTAATTTTAATGCTTTTAGCACGGGGATGGTGCGGCTGGTCACATTCGTGACACAGTATCCTTGCTCTGCAACTTTTGCGTATGAACCTGTCACGTTCCAGGGGGATGAAGGATTTTTTTTGCGTTGAACCATAATGCGGATATCGAAGGGTCGATCTTGAATCTGGGCAAGCTGCAAACGTCTTTGGACGACATATCCATGATCCTTGTCTTTGTTATGAAACAATTGAAGTAACTGATTCGTGTCTTTCATGGTAGTAACATGGTCCTCATGTTGAATACGTATGGATTTTGTACCTTTTCGATGAATGAACAGGATATCTCTTCCGTAACGTCCGTTGCGAGGCTTCACAACGACGCTTTGATATTGGTTCAGCATCTTCGTTAAATTGTTCTTTCGAAGCAGCCGCGTCTTAGGCAGTCGTTTGGCAAGAGAAGGGCCCTTACGGAGTATGCGATACTGAGTCCATTTGTCTCTTTTCATTACAATCGGAATCACAGCCTTTTCCATTCGTTTACAGTCATTCTAAGGTAAAGTAAAGGTTAGCATAAGCGGCCATTCGTCTATATTTATGCTGAAACGAATCGAAGCAAAGGTAGAATCTGAAAATCTGAATTCCATAAAGCTCTTGCAAAAGCTTGGTTTCACGTATGAAGGAATCGTTAATCAAGATAAAGGCGCAGAAGAAGCAGCGAGTGATCTCTATCTATACTCAAAAGCAACAACCAATTAAGCTAATCTATCAGGATTACGATAGCAGCATAAACTTTAGATAGCCGTACGGGCTCGTAGACTGTACGGCTATACTATATTTTACGTAAAACAACAGAATTTTATATTAAGTCGTTAGTCAAATAAGATACAATGAGATGTAGAATAGGCATCCAGGCGGGTGCCTTTAGGTTTGCCCGCGCACAAGGTTATATCGTGTTGAAGATATTCGAAGATATTAAATTTGAATTGAAATGGTGGGTTCATGAAGGAATTATACAGTCAGGTAAACCGAAGAACATATTACATATCCATGTTAACGATCATAGTGCTTATGGTGTGGGGACTTATCCTATCGACGTCTGAGTTAAAGGGCATTACGATAGGCTATGGTATTCATTTTACGTGTGTAGCAATTATATCGGTGTGTTTGCTGATCTATCCGAAGTATGAGACCTATGTTTTCAGAACGATCATCATTATGATGGGGTTCGCTTATTTCTATACGCTGTTCTTTTTGTACCCGGATACCTGGACCATCTATATTCTGATATGCCTCATTCCTTCTCTTGCGATTTTGTTTTTTGATATGAAATTGTTTTACTTCTCCATGTTTTTAAATGGAATACTGATTCTGTTGACTTTCGTTTACATCACTCTAATTGACCAGGGACAGGTGTATACATACTTACATTATGATCTTGTAGGCAATTTAATCAATATCATAGCCAGCCAAGTGATGCTGTTTCTCATATTTCATTTATCCTTTAGTCGGATGAAAAAGCAGCAGCTCTATTATGAGCAGGTACAACAAGCAGAGCGTTTGAAGATGATCGCTAATTTGACCGCTGCTGTGGCGCATGAAATTAGGAACCCGGTTACTGTTGTTCGAGGTTTTTTGCAGTTATATCAGCAAGATCCCACTTTTGACGTTTCGGACAAGAGCAAGTTTAAATTAATGATCGACGAACTGAATACAGTTGAACACATCACTTCTCAATTCCTAACCCTCTCGAAGCCCAACGGAGATCTGAAACCGGAGAGAGTCGATGTGAAGGATGTCCTTCATAGTGTTACAAGTCTGCTAAGTTCATATGCCATGCTATCGGATAATCATATTGATATAGATGTTGAGGAAGACTGTACGATTCTCATTAATACGATTGAGTTCAAGCAGCTGCTTATGAATTTAATCAAAAATGCAGTGGAAGCGTCGGAGGCGGGCATGTCTGTCTCTGTTACGGCAAGGAGAAGTCGTCATAATATTGAGATAAGAATTATCGATCAAGGAAGCGGAATGTCAGAAGATGAGGTGAAGTCACTAGGCACTCCTTTTTATTCGTTAAAAAGTAATGGGACAGGGCTAGGGTTAATGATTTGCTTTAATATTGTCGAAAAGTATGGTGGAGAAATTCATTATCATAGTGTGAAAGGATATGGAACCACGGTTACTGTTCGCTTCTTAGCTGTAAATGAGAAGTAAACTGCCAGCGTAGAGCGGTTCCTCTTCCTCTTGTTGAATGGGACTTAAGGGTTTGCTATAATGCACACATTACATCACGAAGAAGGGAGCACTGTATAATGAAAAAGGCCAAACATACCTGTCCATCCAACAGCAAGGCATTCGGCTTGGCTCTGCAGGCTCTTGTGTTCATGTCCGATAGTCCAAATCGCTATCCTAGCACCAATATTGCTGATCACTTGTGTTCGGAAGCGACGTTGATCCGCCGGATATTGGCGAAGCTGGCTCAGGAAAATATTCTTGAAGTCCGGGAAGGTCGCGATGGGGGATACTGGATGAAGGCAGCGCCGGAGTCAGTCACACTGGCTGATATATATCAGGCACTCCAGACCGATGTATCTCTATGTGAAGGTATGCTTGAATCTACAGGTGAGCACGCATTCGGCTTACAGATGCATGATATGTTCAGCGATATATCGGATGAAATTAACAATAGCGTTCTGAATATTTTACAAAAATACACCATTGCCGATATGGCCAATAAAATGAACCCTGTAACGGAATAATTGACAACGATCTATTCCGCATATATACTGTGCTTATATTAGCACAGTTAAGTGGTTTATTTTTTTGTTTTTAACTGTGCTGAATAACACACAGTATAAATATGGGAGGCTAAACGGAATGGAGAGCACAAAACAAGAGCAAAGTTTCATGGGTGTTGTCAAAGAAAGACGTTCAGTACGCAATTACGATCCTGCCTTCCAAATTTCCGAGCAGGAACTGAAAGATATTTTGACTGAAGCTACTCTTGCTCCGTCAGGTGCAAATATGCAGCCATGGAAATTCGTTGTCTTCAATGAACAGGCTTTGAAGGAACAGCTGCTTCCCATTGCGAATAACCAACAGCAAGTGGTGAATGCCTCGGCCGTCATCGCGGTGCTTGGTGACCTGGAGTACATTAGACAGGTGGACTCTGTTTATGACGCTTCCGTAGAAGCTGGTTACATGACCCAAGAAGTCAAGGAAACACTGGTTACCAATATGAAGGGAATGCTGGCATCCATGGATCCTCAATATATTAAGGAGGGTGTAATATTCGATTGTGGTCTTGTATCGATGCAGCTCATGCTAGCCGCACGAGCGCGCGGTTACGATACCGTTGCCATGGCTGGTTATGACAAGGAGAAATTCACCCAGGCATTTGATATTCCCAATCATTATGTACCCACTATACTCATAGCCATCGGTAAAGCATCACAACCGGGACATCCAACCACACGTCTTCCGATTGAAGAGATGACATTTTGGAACGGCATAACAAAATAATGGGAAGAATGCTCCCGAGGATTTTCCTTGAATAGGGTTCTTCCAGCGATTGTCGGATAGGTAAAACATAAAAAAAACGTTAAAGGCTGCCATGGATGGCAGCCTTTTTCTATGGATAGTACCTTATTCTACTTCAATCTCCTTCACTGTCTCACCCTCCACCAGGACAGGCTGGTAATAGGTGTTGGTGGGCAGATCCTTTTTGCCTTGCAGCTTCTTAATGACCCAATCGGCAGCGTCGCGTCCCATTTGCTCCTGGGGATGGGTTAGCGTGGTGAGTTTAATATTGGCGTTTTTGGCGATGTACGAATTGTCCTGTCCAATAATGGATAACTCATCCGGAATGGATATGCCCAGCCTTCTGCAGGCATGCACCACTTCCAGCCCCACCTCGTCGTTGTAACATACGATGGCGGTCAGAGCTTCCCTGTTATCGTTCAGAAACGTTTCCAGATTAGCGGACAGATCCGGCTTCGAGGCCGTATCGAACGAAAGCACCTGCTCGGGATGGAACCGTAACTTGACTTCGCCCAATGCTTTGATATACCCCTTCATCCGGTACTTTCCTTGCAAATCATCCATTTTTGCAATAAGCCCAATCTGGGTATGCCCATTGGCGATCAATTCCCGGGTGGCCAGATAGCTGGACTGTACGTCATCCAGACAGAAGAAGGGAACCTCCAGCTCCTCGTAAAAGGCATTGATCATCGTAAACGGTACATCCTGCTCCTTAAATGAAAGGTAGTACGCAATGTTGGGATTGTACAGATTGCTCTTGGTCGGCTCCACAATCAGGCCATCGACCCCGTAGGAGAGCATCATCTCCAGCGCTTTTTTCTCTTGGGCGACATCATTATTGGTGCTGGCTAACAGCAATGAATAATTATCCTCGTTCAATCGGCTTTCAATACCGCGAATGATGGAGGGGAAGATGTAATCAGAGATGTACGTCGTGATGACACCAATCGTTTTCTTCATCGTTGTTCCGCCGGATCTGGATCGGTATTGGTTGCTGACATAGGTTCCAGAGCCCTTCTCGCTTCGCAAAAAACCTTCGTTCGACAGCTCCAAAATGGCCTTCCTCACCGTCTGACGGCTCACATTGTAGCTCTCCTGCAGAGCAGACTCGGTTGGGATCTGTTCGCCCACGTTATATGTCCCCGAAAGGATATGGCTCTTTATATCATCAATAATGACTTGGTATTTTGGCTTCACGCAATCCACTTCTTTCATGATTACTCATCTATAGAAACGTTATGGTTCAAATAGTTGTACGTACATATTTTAGCATGATTCTAGTCTGATGAAAATAAAACAGCATATTTCCCGAAATAAACCGTACAATTCAGGTTCAATTACATGAAACTGTACACTACAGCATACCCTTAAGCAAGCAAAAAAAGACATGATAAACAGTAATAACAGGTTCTTTGTAAGTATAAATGTTATATATTATTGACAGATGTACGTACAAAAATTATACTAAGGCTGTCAGAAAAGGAAAGCGCATTCTTAAATAAGGATTGCTGCTGTTTATTCACCAGAAATGTTCGCAACAGCAGTACACATTTTATACAAATTCATAAATTCATCCTAAGCCGTTGCAGCTTTGGTCCTTTAACGTAAATACCATCCTAGCGATTAAAACGGCGATCAGAGAGGGGACAACCATGGTTATGAGTCATGAGCAGACGAAAGAGGCGATTGCGAAGGGAGCTACTTCACTTGGCATCGAGTTCGGTTCAACGCGGATCAAGGCCGTATTGATTAACGAACGTTTCGACACCATCGCATCCGGAAGTTACGAATGGGAGAATCTCCTGAAAGACGGATATTGGACGTACAACCAGGAGGATATCATCACGGGCATGCAAACCGCGTACCGCGAGATGAAGAAGGATGTGGAACAGAAGTACGGCATCACGCTTCAAACCATCGGTTCTATCGGCTTCTCCGCCATGATGCACGGATATGTTGCACTGGATCGTACGGGTGAACTGCTGGTACCGTTCCGGACGTGGCGTAATGCAACGACTGGAGTGGCAGCAAAGGAGTTAACGGATCTTCTTCAGTTCAATATCCCGGAACGCTGGAGCATCGCACACTTGTATCAAGCGATTTTGAATGAGGAGGAGCATCTGCCTCGCATCGATAATCTGACCACACTGGCTGGATACATCCACTGGTTGTTAACCGGCAATAAAGCGATCGGAATTGGTGATGCTTCAGGCATTTTCCCAATCGATGAGTCCACACATAATTATCATCCAACCATGATCAAGCAGTTCGACGAATTGACCGCAGACCGAAGTTATCCATGGACATTGGAAGAGCTTCTTCCCAAGGTATATCTCGCGGGCGAGGATGCAGGAACGTTAACGGAAGCCGGAGCCAAGCTGCTCGATCCCGCTGGAGACTTGCAAGCAGGCATTCCGCTATGTCCGCCGGAGGGTGATGCCGGAACAGGCATGGTCGCGACGAACAGCGTAAGAAAACGCACGGGCAATATCTCTGTCGGCACATCCGTCTTTGCCATGATCGTCCTGGAAAATGAACTGTCCAAAGTGTATCCCGAGATCGATATGGTCACAACGCCAGACGGCAGCCCGGTGGGTATGGTACATGCCAACAACTGCTCCAGCGACATCAATGCATGGATCGGATTGTTCCGTGAATTCTCTGAGGCCATGGGATACGAAGCCGATAGCGGCAAGCTATTCAGCGTCTTGTTTAACAAAGCACTCGAAGCAGACCCGGATGGTGGCGGCCTGCTGAGCTACGGATACTATTCCGGCGAGAATATTACGGGGATCGACAAGGGCCGTCCGTTGTTCGTTCGTTCACCTGAAAGCCGGTTTAATCTGGCCAACTTCATGCGTACCCATCTGTTCACAGCCTTCGGTGCATTGAAGATCGGGATGGATATTTTGACGGAAAAAGAACATGTCGCTATCGACAGCATCTTGGCTCATGGTGGATTGTTCAAAACGCCAGTCGTTGGACAGCGGATTGTTGCAGCCGCGATGAATGTGCCTGTATCGGTCATGTCCACGGCGGGGGAAGGCGGGGCTTGGGGCATGGCGCTTCTCGCTTCGTACATGATCAATAAGGATGAGCAGGAGAGTCTGGATGTGTTCCTGGAGCAAAAGGTATTCAGCGATGTCGCTGGAGAGGAAGTAGCACCGGACCCATCGGATGTCAAAGGATTTGAATTATTTATCGAACGTTACCGGAAGGGTCTAGCCATTGAGCAGGCGGCTGTTGATCATCTGGTAGAGAACGGGAGGGACTAAGATGTTAGAGCAACTGAAGCAAGAGGTTTATGAGGCGAATCTGGAGCTTCCGAAGCATGGTCTTGTGAAGTTCACTTGGGGCAACGTCAGCGCCATTGATCGGGATAGCGGATTGTTTGTAATCAAACCAAGCGGCGTCAGCTACGATGCCATGAAGCCAAGCGACATGGTCGTTGTCGATCTGGATGGCAACGTGGTGGAGGGCGAGATGAGACCATCTTCGGATACAGCAACCCACGCCGTTTTATATAAGCATTACTCCGAAATAGGCGGGATTGTGCATACGCACTCCACATGGGCGACCATCTGGGCGCAGGCTGGACTGGATGTACCTGTTATGGGAACGACACATGCGGATACGTTCTATGGTGCGGTACCTTGTGCGCGTTTCCTGAACCAGAACGAGGTTGATCGCGGATACGAAGCGGAGACAGGACGCGTCATTATTGAAACGTTTGAAGAGCGCGGGATTGATGTTATGGCCGTTCCGGCCGTGCTGCTCCATGGTCATGCACCGTTTACCTGGGGGAAAGATGCGAAGGCGGCTGTGGTGAACAGTGTTGTGCTGGAGGAAGTATGCAAAATGAACCTGTATGCACGGCAGCTAAACAACTTTGCCAAAGAACTGCCGCAAGGTATTCTGGATAAGCACTATCTGCGGAAACACGGGAAAGACGCGTATTACGGACAGAAGTAATGTGGTTATGTAGCGATCGGTTGATAATAATTCAAGCGAATAAGTTGTTTGTTACTACTACCAATGAAGTTGTATCAAACTTTTACACGATAACGGAGAGTGCAGTACCAATCTGTAGAAGCGAAGCGCTCGCCTTTATAACCGGATATCATCCTTATTAAAATTGATCAAAGAAATCCGGGGATAACCAGCGATCGGAAGATGGTACTGCAATCGGAGCGGTAAGTGTAACCCATTTATTCAACTATAAAAATGAAATGAGGATGATTACATGTCAGCAACAGCAGCAAAAGAATTTTGGTTTGTCGTTGGTTCGCAGCATCTCTATGGTGAAGAAGCACTGGGCGAGGTCAAAGCCAATGCACAGAAGATTACGGATGCCCTGAATGCAAGCGGCGTTCTGCCATACCCGCTCGTATTGCAGGATCTGGCGGTAAGCGCAGATAAAATCACAAGCATCATGAAGGAAGTCAACTATCGCGATGAAGTAGCCGGTGTTATTACTTGGATGCATACCTTCTCTCCAGCGAAAATGTGGATTCGGGGTACAAAATTGCTGCAAAAACCGCTGCTTCATCTGGCTACGCAATACAATGAGAGCATTCCTTGGGCAACCATCGATATGGACTTCATGAACCTGAACCAGGCAGCACACGGTGACCGTGAATATGGTTTCATCAATGCCCGTCTGAGAAAACAAAACAAAATTGTCGTTGGTTACTGGGAGCGCCCAGAAGTGCAGCAGCAGGTTGCGGATTGGATGGACGTGGCGGTTGCCTATAACGAAAGCTTCAACATTAAAGTGGCCCGTTTTGGCGACAACATGCGCAACGTGGGTGTAACTGAAGGGGATAAAGTGGAGGCACAGATCCAATTCGGTTGGACGGTCGACTACTTCGGCATTGGTGACCTCGTACAGGTTGTGAATGCGGTGACAGAGCAGGAAATCGACGACCTGATCGGCCAATACGCAGAGCTGTATGAATTTGATTATGGTACAAACAGCAAGGAAGCTTGGGAAGCCAGTGTGCGTGTGCAAGCCAGTTATGAAATTGCGATCAAACGTTTCCTCGACGAGGGCGGATACAGTGCATTCACTACCAACTTCGAAGATCTGCATGGCATGAAGCAGCTTCCGGGTTTGGCTGTGCAGCGCCTGATGGCCCAAGGATATGGATTTGCTGGTGAAGGTGACTGGAAAACAGCTGCACTTGATCGTTTGCTAAAAATCATGAGCCACAACGAGAACACGGGCTTCATGGAAGATTACACCTATGAAATGGCTGCGGGACAGGAAGCTATCCTTCAATCTCACATGCTTGAAGTAGATCCTACTCTAGCCAGCACCAAACCGAGAATCATCGTGTCTCCACTGGGTATTGGCGATCGCGAAGATCCTGCACGTCTGGTATTCGATGGCAAAGCAGGCGAAGGTGTTGTTGTATCCATGGCTGACTTCGGCACACATTATAAACTGTTGATCAATGAAGTTTCTGCATTCGAGCCAACGGTACCAGCACCAAATCTGCCTGTGGCACGTGTATTGTGGAACGTGAAGCCAAACTTCCAGGATGGGGTCAAAGCCTGGATCGAAAATGGTGGCGGTCACCACACTGTCGTTTCCTTGAACCTGACAACAGATCAGATCGTAACATATGCGAAGCTGGTTAACCTGGAGTACGTAGTCATTAAATAAACATAAGATATTTTTATCGTAATTGGACTCATATCCATAATTGCCTGGCGGCCGAGGGATTCCCTCGGCCCTTTGTCGTGCTGTGATGCAGTGACAAGACAGTCACAGTCACAATCTGTAGTGCAGTCTAATGAAGTGCGAACCCTTGCGCACCATAGAGTTCTTTTCATTTTGCTATAATAGCCCAAAGGAGGTTATCGATTCATTATGCATACTCAACAAAGCTTGCTTGATCAGCTCCACCAGCTTGGTATTGATGGACGAGGTACACTGCTTGTTCACTCTTCCATGAAAAGTATGGGTGAGGTCGAAGGTGGTGCGGATACCGTACTGGATGCCTTTACAGATTATATGAAGGATGGACTGCTGGTGCTGCCAACCCATACCTGGTCCACCATCAATGCGAGTAATCCAATGTTCCACGTGGAATCATCACCATGCTGCGTCGGGATTCTACCTGAGCTATTTCGTAAACGGCCAGGTGTAGTACGTTCATGGCACCCGACTCACTCGGTTGCAGCAATCGGTCAGGATGCGGTGGCATTCACGAAGGACGATCACCTATATGACACACCTTGTGCAAGGGGATCAGCATGGGGCAAGCTGCTTGATCGGAAAGCGACCATTCTCCTTGTTGGCGTTGACCTGAAACGAAACACGTTCATCCATGGCGTAGAGGAATGGGTGGACATTCAGGGGCGTCTAACAGATGAGCATGAGCAGCTCTACACGGTATTACCAGATGGAACAGAGATTTCAGTACCTTCCCGCAGGCATTGTGGGTTGTCGTGGTCGGAGCATTTCTGGAAAGTGGATGAGGTATTACAGCGCCAAGGAGCAATGCGTCAAGGAAAGCTTGGAGACGCTATTGTACGAGTATGTGATGCGGCCAAAGTAGAGGGAGTTATTACAGAGATGCTGAGGGCCAATCCGGATCTTTTCTCGGATAACCTGCCGCTGGCGAAAGAGTAGGCATGTCAGAAAGACCGCTCGGCAACGGGCGGGAGTTTGTTTTTTTTTCAATAGTTAAACGTTCAAAAACACTCACAAATCAGCAAAATAGATGCATAAATAAAACAGAGCTTGGCTGTATTTCCAGTGTATGGCCTACTCACCCATAGGGGTGTGTGATAAGATATGGTTAATTTAACCAAAACTTTAGTGAGAGAAAGCATTTTATAGTCTGAATCTAGTATTACTTCGTTTTACGAAAACAGCCTAGCTCAATGAAATCGTAGTAGTCGCAACCAAGAAGGAGAAGATTTGTGAGCCCATTGGTATGGTATGATCTCTTTTTATTCGTCCTGTTGTTTGGTGTATACGTTTATGTTTTTGCTACCGCTAGAATCACGAACTTACATAAGGTTTACTTTCTATTTCATGGGTTGATGATGCTCTGGCCCTTCTGTCAATTTGCGATCGTGTTGTCGGATAACCCGGGCTGGCAGTTATTTTATGTGACCCTGTCTTTCGTTGCCGTCTCACTCCTTGGAAGTGGTTGGCTGCTGTTGACGATCTTCATTACCGGTTATGCGGATCGATTAGGGACAAAAAGAGTTATGCTGCTGTTCGTACCAGCTGTTATTGCAGCCATAGGTGTGGTTATCAACCCGGCTCATTGGTTTGTAACCCCGCTGGAGGGTGGTTATATCGAACGGGCCTATGGCCCATGGTTCTGGGTGGTCATGATTGTTTTGGTGAGCTACTTTGTAGCTTCCCTCTTTATTTTGTTCGGGGCACTTCGCTCCTCCGATAAGTCACCAACGATTAAAAAACAGGTGAAAATTACGCTGTGGGGCATATTCGTCCTGGCTGTATTTGCAGCCATTGATGCCCTTCTGAATGTGGTTTTGCGAGCATGGATACCGTTTATCATTCCCGGACTGACGTCGCTGGGGATTTTTCTGTCGGATTTATTTTTTGTCTATGTCATCAAGCGGTACAATGTCTTCGATCTGGTTTCCATCGCCCATGAGGATGTGATTAATACGATTCCCTATGGCATCCTGGTTTTGGATGAGAATGAGACCATTATTGAAGCAAACAAGGCATCCAGATCCTTCATGGATCGGCATGTTGGGGATTGTTTTGATATGGAGGCATTTCTGGGATCAGTTCGTGTAGAGGGCGATAGTGGGTCGTTCCTAGATCAATATCGGCAAAAGGAAAATACGCTGTCTCAGATTGAGGTCATTGTGGAGGAGCGTGACATAGAGCGTCATTTTATCCTCCAAACCTCTCCAATCATTGATCATTATCAGATGCCTCTTGGTTATCTCCTGACGTTTCAGGATGTGTCACAAGAGCGCTACTATGTGAAAAAAATGAATCGGCAGAATGAGATGCTTCAGGAACGCAATCATGCCCTGGATCGCATTCGGCAGGAGTTATCCGAGGCTAATCTCAAGCTGGAGGAGCTGGCGCTTACGGATAGTCTGACTCACTGCTACAATCGCCGTTATCTGACCCAGCAGCTGACGCATGAGGTCATTACGAATGTTCACTATAAGACGCCGTTTTCACTCCTTCTCCTGGATATTGACTACTTCAAGGCAATCAATGATCGCTATGGACATGTCATTGGGGATGAAGTGCTGTACCGTACAGCTCAGGCTGTGAAACAGTCCATCCGGGAGACCGATATTTTAACGCGCTACGGCGGGGAAGAGTTTATGATCTACCTTCCGCACACGGAACGCCAGTTAGCTCAAAAGATTGCGGAACGGGTGAGGCTGTCCGTGGAGTCCAACCTTATGGCAGTAGATCATGAGGTTGGGCAGGTGTCCATTACGATCAGCATTGGGATTCTATCGATTGAGGATTTTGAATGTGATGATGCACCGGATAATGCGGAAGGGTATCTGACGCAGCTGTTTGCAGCCGTAGACAAGGCACTGTATCAGGCGAAGCAGAATGGGCGGAATCGGATTGAGTTTGCGGAGTTAGAGCGGGGCGTTTCTTGATGAGGTGAGAATCACTTCTATAATATGACTTACAAATGACACCAAGCCGATTGGTGTCATTTGTTTTTTTAGCCTTTAGCTTGGGTATATGCATATAGGACCATAGGACTGATAGTATCAGGAGCTAACATTATGAAATAGGGAAAATCAGGATGTTAGCCGGATGTATGTGTGCAAAACTTCTGCTAACATAGTTTAATCTTATTAAATGAGCGGAGATACATATGAGTACAATTAAAGTTACCCCTGAACAACTACATCACGTATCCAATCAGGTAGATCAGGCCAGACAACAATTGGAGGGCATCCGGAGTGATCTGACCAGGCAGATTATGTTCATCCAGGCGATGTGGATGGGTGCAACGCAGGAACGTTTTTACTATGAGTTTGAGCGATCCAAGCCTATACTGGAGAAAGCATTAGAGAGTATGGTTAACACGTCCAAGGATCTGAAGGATATCGCTACCCGCTTTCAGGAAGCAGATGCAGGGCAGGTCAGTTTGGCAGGTACAACTGGAGCTGTTGGTGCGATGGCGATGACGACAAGATTGACGGGTAATGGAAACCTGGAAGATAAGGGTTATCGGATGGCGTATAACTCAGCATTTGGAATATGGCTTCCTGTGAATGAGAAAGGCGTTACAGATCAGGCGGCTCTCCAGGCTTATGAGAAGGATAAAGGGAATTTGGATGTAAAAGGCATGCAAGGCCCTATGAACATGGACCCGCCAGGGGAGGATATCTTCGCGCTCCAGATCAAGGCATTTGAGAATGGGATACATCCGTTTACAGGCGAGCCTGTCTCAGATAAATATGCTCAAACAATGGTTACGTCGCTTAAGCTTAGTCAGATTTTTATGGCCGTTTCGATGGTTAAAGGGAGTATGCCGGGTAGCAAAGGTCCTTTCCGTTTGCCCTCATCCAACCCAGCTGTGGCGAATATTAAGCAGCATATTGAGGCTGCTAGAACGAAAAATGGTAAGATAGATGGCAAGACTTCAGGTGTATCAAGAAAGTCTACTATTGAGACAGAGAATACAATAAGGAATATAATCTCCGGTGATAACATACAGGACATTCGTAAACATGCGAAAAAAGTGACCGTTTACGATGATTATTCGGAGATTACTACTCATGATAATAAAGTCATAAAAGTCAATAAACATGAGATGCCGAACTCTTCCTTCGACAAGTTGGATGATCTTATTCTCTTTGAAGATAGCATTTCAGATTACGGTATGAAGTCATATGATAAAATTAGGAGCATGCATTTAGAGGATGTTCCGGCTGTTGCTAACAATACTGGTTTGAGTGTTTCAGATATAACAGCTTTAAAAAAGCATTTATTTTTGGAGAAACATGAGATCCCAAAGGCTGGAGGCATTCTGATAAAAAAAGAACATTTCTCACCTGACGATGAAATAGCATATGCATGGCAATTGGCCCAAAAGAAAGAACTGACTCAAGCACAGAAGGATTGGTTTAAGCAGCTAGCCGATCATGAACTTACTGAAGCAAAATTGATGAGTGAAGGGATCCCATACAGACGAATTGAGTCATGGTCAGATGAGAGGAAAACATATACTGATCAACCGCCTAATGATGGTGCACATAAAAAAGCCCCAGAGCAACCTGAGTATGGAACCTTTGAAGGTTTTGATCCTTTTAAATAATCGTAAAAACCATAAGTGAATTTGGAACAATGGAGGTAATTATGAATCGTTTTCCCGAGGCTCTAGAAAGAATTAACAACATAGATTGGAGCATCTCTGGCAGTGTTGACGTACCGTCAAATATGGCACTAATACAAGAATATATCAGACGAGCAGCCTTATTAATAACTTCCTATGATTTAAAATCTCCATACCCTTTTTTTAAAGCTTCTCATGCAATCGGTCATGACGTTGATCTGGATTTAACAGAAAAATGCCCTGAGTTAGCAAAGCTGACCAACAGTTTTATGAAAGGGACCTGTGAAGCATATCTGGAGTGGGTATTCTTAATTGATTCAGGAAATGAAATAGCATTGAAGTTTAATGATTTGTACGAACCCCTCATTCGATTAATTGAAAGAGGAGGAACCGTTAGAAGACGACACGGAGACATTATTGCTGGGGGCTATGTGTTTCCGTTAGCAAACGCTGACTACATGTCAAAACAAAAACCTATTGATATTAGTGATGAAGGCTTAAAAGCTTGGGTCAGCCAGTAATTTATATTGTAGCTCAAGGTATAATTACATTAGAATGTACACTTCAGTGTGCTATGAGTTGTCCGTTCATATAATAAACTATTTTAGGAAAACTGCTAAATCCATATTTATTATCTCGCTGTAACATAAGTGGTAAAGATGTTAGGGAGTAAAATTGTGGATTTCGATTTCTACAGATAAGAGATGTCGATTCTATATCAATGAAGAACGTTGAAGGATATTGGTCAAATTTCCTAGAAGACTACGAGACTGGGTTATAACTTAAAGAAACCTTGGACCGTTTTTTAAAACTAGAATAATCCCGGATTACAATTTTTCAGCTGAATTTGGAGGGAAAGAATAATGTCCATAGGTCTATTTAGATATAACGGTGACATCAATGATCGGAACTCAGAGCTGACACTCAGTGAGAATATATCAACTCAAGATTTCTATGAAGAACATTGGGAAACAGCAATACATGAATTAGGAATAAAAATTATTCAAGATGGATCTGAGATTAATTATAGTCAATTAGGAGCTGCAATAGATGAGTTAGCACTTTTAAAGGAATGGGCAATAAAAAACTTGGTTGGGAATGATTTAGAGTATATGAAGGGGCGAATTGAGAATCTACAAAAAGTGCTGCCGGATGCATTTATTAATGAAGACACGGTACTCTATATATTCTAGGTAAGATTTAAACATTCTGTACGATGCAACTAATGAACGTAGAGACTAGGTCACATCTATTGAAAGAACAAGATGCAGCATGCAACTTATTTTCATCTATACACAATTAGCGAAATAGTAATATGATAAAGCCCTCATATGTAACAAAAATCATGAAGAATCCGCTCTCATCTGAGAGTCGGATTTTTTTGCGTTTTACCACCAACATATCTCTTGTCAAAACGTAATCATTACGATATGATAATACTCATTGTTTAAATAATAATAATTACGATTAAGACAACGATTAAGAGAGAGGGGCATTACCTTGAATAAAAAGACGCCGCTGCTGGTGCTGACCTCCCTGGTCCTGAGCGCCGGACTGCTGAGCGCCTGTGGATCTTCCGAAACGAGTCCCGCTGCGCAGCCTTCCACCGACAAAAACGTTCACTTCCTATATAACTTTTCCACAAACTCGCTTGACCCCCATGTCGACTCCAGCTACGTTCCGCTTCGTGCAGGCATTACAGAAACGCTGGTTCGTCTCGACGAAGAGAACCTGACGGTTGCTCCATGGCTTGCTGAGAGCTGGGAAAGCGAAGACGGCCAGCATTGGACCATTGACCTGCGTGATGATGTAACATTCCAGAACGGCAAGCCGATGACCGGTGAATCTGTTAAGGCATCGCTTGAGCGTGCATTGACTGAAAGTGCAGCCATTCAGAATGCACTTAAGATCGACACAATTGAAGCCGAGGGCGACAAACTGGAGATCACAACAACACAGCCGTTCCCGGAATTCGCATCCGAACTGGTTAACCCGAATACAGCCATTATTGACGTGAGCGAGCCGGACATCGTAAACAAGCCGATCGGCACCGGGCCGTTCAAGCTCACTTCATTTACTCCGGGCAGCAAGCTTGAACTGGATCGCTACGATGAATATTGGGATGGAGCTTCACCACTCGACTCGGTAACGTTCTCGTTTAACGAGGATGCCAATGCTCGTACACTTGCACTTCAATCCGGACAAGTCGACATCGTATACCGTCCAGAAGTAGAAAGTCTGGAATCCCTTAAAGCAATCGATGGCATGACTGTGGAGTCCACCTCCACGTTCCGCGTTCACCAGATGACAATGAACATGCAGCGTGAAAGCATCAAGGACCTGAACGTACGCCGTGCACTAGATGCATTAATTGACCGTCAGGGGATTGTTGATACCATCCTGCTTGGCTACGGTGAGTCGGCTATCGGGCCGTTCCTGCAGTCTCTGCCGTTCGCACCTACCTATGACAAGGCAGCATCACAATCAGGTGAAGAAGCTGCGGTTCATTACCTGAAGGAAGCCGGCTACACGCTGCAAAACGGCGTTATGACCAAAGATGGCAAGCCATTGCAACTGACACTGCTTACATACTCGGCTCGTGCAGACCTGCCACTGATTGCTCAGGTCTTCCAGTCTGACGCCAAGAAGATTGGCATCGATGTGCAAATTCGCCAGATCGACACGCCGGAGGATTATATGGCTTCCAATCGTGATTGGGATATCGCAACCTATAGTAATCTGACTGCACCGCGAGGTGACGCGGGTTACTATCTGAATGCAACGTATCATCCGAAGGGTGCACTCAACTTCAGTGGATCAGAGGATCCGGAGCTGACGGCGATCATCGATGAGCTAAACCTCACAGTCGATCCGGAGAAACGCGCAGAGCTTGCGGAAAAGGCAGCCAATTACGTGCACGACAACGTACTGAATTCATTTGTCCTGCATCCGGGTACGATCGTTGCCTACAACGGCAAGAAGATTAAGAACTGGGTTACCACACGCAGTGAGTATTACATGATTACCAATAAGCTGGATGTGATGTAATGTTTCGCATTTTGCTTCGCAAGTTTCTTGAAGTTTTTATTTTTCTATTATTCATTATGTTTGTGAGCTTCCTGTTCATCCGTCTGGCTCCAGGGGACCCGGTGCTCACGATTCTAAATGTGGACGAGCTATCTGTCAGTCAGGAACAGGTTGAGGCTATGCGTGAAGAAATGGGCTTCAATGATTCCCTGCCTGTTCAATTTGGCAATTGGCTGCTGGACTTCATCCGTCTGGACTTCGGTGTATCGTACTCGACAGGACAGCCGGTTATGCAGACGCTCATGCGGGCGCTTCCGGCTACAGCGGAACTGACGATCGGTGCTCTGCTGGTCATGCTGGCTGTGGCCATTCCGCTTGGATCACTGTCAGCATTGCATCGCGGCAGCTGGATCGACCGGGGCAGCCGGTTGTTGTCCATTGTCGGTGCGGCGGTGCCCAGCTTCTGGCTGGGCCTGATTCTGATCGACTTGTTCGGTGTGCGCTTCGGCAGTCTGCCGACCATGGGGCGGGACGGATTCGCATCACTTATTTTGCCATCTCTGACGCTGGGACTTGCCATATCCAGCGTTTATGTGCGTCTTTTGCGTTCCAGCCTGCTGGATTCACTGAGTCAGGAGTTCGTTCGGTCTGCTCGGGCGAGGGGATTATCTGAAGGTCGCATCTTCTTTTTGCATGCCTTCCGTCACAGTCTGCCACCAGTCATTACAGTGTTCGGTGTCAGTCTGGGAAGCCTCATTGGTGGGGTTGTCGTCATTGAAGTGCTGTTTGCCTATCCGGGCATTGGCAAGCTCGTCGTTGATGCCATCCGCCAGCGTGACTATCCATTGATTCAGGGGTACATTCTGATCATGGCGGTCGTTGTATTTTTCGTAAATACGGCAGTTGATCTGTCCTATCGATATTTGAATCCGGAAATGAAACTTAAGGAAAGGGAGGCCCACCGATGAAAACGATGCTTCTGCGTCCGCTGGCCGCTAAAAAATCGAAAAAACACAGCCTACAGGCGATCATCGCCTTGCTATTTGTGCTGCTGATCATCGGGGCTTCCATATATGCCTTTGTTTATCTTAAGCATGACCCTACACTAACCGACCTGCGTGGACGGCTGCAGGGTGCAAGTGCTCTCCATCCATTTGGCACCGACCATCTGGGTCGAGACGTTCTGACAAGGCTGCTGTTTGGAGGCGGCCAGACGCTCGGTTACAGTCTGCTGGCGCTCGGAGCGGCACTACTCATTGGAATTCCGTTTGGCCTGATTGCGGGATACAAGCGTGGTTGGGTGGATAAGCTCTTTATGCGAATCGCTGATGGCTTCCTTGCCTTTCCTGACACGATTGTTGCTATCGTGCTGAGTGGGCTGCTTGGGGCCGGTATCGGTAATCTGGTGCTGGCGATCGTGATCGTCAAGTGGGTCAGCTATGCGCGCCTTGTCCGCAGTACCGTCCTGTCCGAGTCGCAAAAGGACTACATTCGTATTGCCCGGACCAATGGACTGTCAGACGCACGCATTATGACCAAGCATCTGCTCCCGCATATTGCTGGGCATGTGCTCGTACTGGCAAGCCTCGATCTGGGGAAGATCATCCTGCTCATTTCCTCGCTATCCTACATCGGACTTGGGGCTCAGCCACCAACACCTGAATGGGGAGCGATGCTGAATGACTCCAGACCATACTTCCAGTCAAGGCCAGAGCTTATGGTCTATCCTGGTCTAGCCATCGTAGTGGTAGTACTGCTTGCGAATATGCTCGGCGACTATCTGAGAGACCGTTTTGACGTGAAAAAGGAGGTGCAGCCGTGATTCTCTCCATAGAGGAATTAAGCATCTTCAGCCGTGAGCGTACCATTGTCGACAGCGTCTCTCTCGCCGTTCGGGAAGGCGAATTCATGGCGCTGGTCGGGCAGAGCGGCAGCGGCAAAAGTCTTCTCTCACAGTCGATTGGTCAACTGCTTCCGTCTAACCTGTACGCAGCGGGGCGAATCATGTTTGAAGGCAGCAACCTGCTCGAACGTAAACCGAAGGAGATGCGCGCCCTGCGGGGAAGCCGCATTTCATATATTTTTCAGGATTATCAGGGGGCGTTTACGCCGTTTCGAAGTATTGGCGGACATTTCGATGAATACCAGAAAATCCATGGAGAAAAGTCTTCTGCCGTCCGGCAAAAACGCGCCATCGAGGCGCTGGAGTCCGTTGGGCTTGGCGCAGAGCTGCTTCGGCGCTATCCGTTCCAGTTGAGCGGTGGCCAGCTTCAGCGTGCTTCCATCGCGACATCGCTGATGCTATCGCCAAGGCTGCTGATTGCCGATGAGGCAACTACGGCACTCGACAGCGTCTTGGGTCACCGCGTGCTGGAGCTGCTGGCGCGCAAGCAGGCAGAGACGGGCTGCGCCATTCTGTTCATTACACACGACTGGCGTCATGTGCGCCGCTACGCCAATCGGCTAGCAGTTATGAAGGAAGGACAGATCGTCGAATCGGGTGGGAAACACCGTATTCTTGACCATCCGCAGCATGAGTATACACGTCAACTGATTGAAGCAGCTCCTGTCCTGAGCCGCTCGTTAAAATCGGGTCTGAAGGAGGCGGAAACGCAATGAAGACAAGCGAAATGGAGTACCACAAGGAATCATTGCCGGTTGAGCCATCTGTCCAACAGGACAAGGAGCAATCCGAGCTGTCTGCCCAACCCGTGCTGGGCGTGGAACATCTCAGCCGCACCTATGCTGGCGCTGAGCGTCCAGCTGTTAACGGCGTCTCCTTCACCTTAAACCGAGGCGAGTGCCTCGGACTAGTTGGCGAGAGCGGCTGTGGCAAGAGTACGCTCGCTCGATGTCTGCTGCGGATTGAAGATGCGGATTCCGGCTCGATCCTGCTTGGTGGTGAGGACATTGCGCGGCTTAGCGGCCGACGCCTGCGTCCACACCGTAGGAAGATCCAGATTGTATTTCAGAATCCGGCTGCAGCGCTGAATCCTAAGCTGAAGGTTGCTGATTCACTGATTGATCCGTATGAGCAGTTTGGGAGAGATGTTAAGCTGTCTCATTTTGCCTATACATCGAAGGACACTTATGTGAAGCAGCTGCTTGAAGCTGTTGAGCTTCCAAGTGATTTGGCTGGACGTTATCCGCATGAGTTAAGCGGCGGGCAGCGTCAGCGTGTAACCATCGCACGTGCCATTGGCATTGAACCGGACGTTATCGTTCTGGACGAACCAACAGCGAGCCTGGATGTGATATCACAAGGCGCTGTTCTGCAATTGCTAACCGACCTACGGATTTCACTGGGGCTTTCCTATTTGTTTATCTCTCATGATCTGGCCGCCGTACACCGTATGAGCCAGCGTATTATCGTCATGCGAGATGGACAAATTGTCGATCGATTTGCTGCAGATGTGCTGTTTGCAGAAGAACGACATCCGTATACGAAGGAGCTCATCTCAATCTTCTGACTAAACCCGAGACGTAGGGGATAAGGTTATATCTAACAATAGGCCACTTTCAATGAAAATTGATTGTGGCTTTTTGCTAGAAACCTGACCTAGAATGGCGTTATGCTTGCCATGTTTTCTATTATCTTGAAAAAATAAATCTTTCACCCCTATAAGTGGGTTAGCGGTAAAGTTGAAACTAAAGTATACTAACAGGTAAACCAAGTAACTTAAAATTGCATATTTCAATCTAACCGTAATATTGATACACTATGACCAAGGTTTAATTTCGTTCAGAAGAGGTTTGGGCCAGTTCAAGAACGGGCTCGCTGCAAATGCCAAATCGATAACGCTTACATCCTTTTGGCAAATATAGGATATAAGGACGGTAGACATGAGCCAGGGACAAACGAGTACAGATGTTATCTTGATTGGTGCCGGAATTATGAGTGCAACATTGGGAACCTTGCTGAAGGAATTGGCACCAGATTGGAATATTAAGGTTTATGAGAAGCTCGCCAGTGCAGGAGAGGAAAGCTCCAACGAATGGAACAATGCCGGAACCGGCCACTCTGCACTTTGCGAATTGAACTATACCGTTGAACGACCGGACGGAACCGTAGATATCAGCAAAGCCATTAAGGTGAATGAGCATTTTCAAGTCTCCAGACAATTTTGGTCCTATCTCGTTAATAGCAATCTGATTCGTAATCCGCGGGACTTCATTATGCCGCTCCCTCATTTGAGTTATGTGCATGGAGAGAGCAATGTCCTGTTTTTGAAAAGACGTTTTGAAGCCTTATCGAACCACCCTTTATTTGAAGGTATGGAATTCTCGGACGACCCGACAAAATTGCGGAAATGGATTCCTCTGATGATGAAAGGCCGCAAGGGGAAAGAACCGATCGCAGCTACCAAAATCGACTCCGGTACGGATGTTAACTTTGGTGCTTTAACGCGCATGCTGCTCGATCACCTGAAGAAGCAAAACGTGGATATCCACTACCAACATAGTGTGAAAAATATTAAACGCAAGCAAGACGGAGCTTGGGAATTAACGGTGAAGAATCTGAGCAGCGGTGCAGTAGAGCGCCATACAGCCAAGTTTGTCTTTATCGGTGCGGGTGGCGGAAGCCTGCACTTGCTGCAAAAAACCGGTATTCCGGAAGGTAAACATATCGGCGGATTCCCGGTCAGCGGACTCTTCATGGTGTGCAAAAATCAGGAGGTTGTGGAACAGCATCATGCCAAGGTGTATGGTAAAGCTTCGGTGGGTGCTCCGCCGATGTCTGTTCCGCATCTGGATACCCGCTATATCGACAATCAGAAGTCGCTGCTGTTTGGCCCATTTGCCGGATTCTCACCCAAATTCCTGAAGACCGGTTCGAATACCGACCTCATCACGTCTGTCAAAACACATAATCTCTTGACCATGCTTGCTGCAGGGGTCAAAGAGATCTCACTGACCAAATATCTGATTCAACAGCTGATGTTGTCCAAAGAGCAGCGTATGCAGGAACTGCGTGATTTTGTTCCAAGTGCCAAAAGCGAAGATTGGGATATGGTTCTGGCAGGTCAGCGCGTGCAGGTCATTAAGGATACGGTGCAAGGCGGCAAAGGCACACTTCAATTCGGTACAGAAGTTGTTACTGCTGCCGACGGCTCTGTAGCCGCATTGCTCGGTGCATCACCAGGGGCTTCCACTGCGGTGCAAGTCATGCTGGAGATTCTGCAGCGATGCTTCCCGCAGCATATGGATTCATGGGAGCCGAAGATTAAGGAAATGATTCCTTCCTACGGCGAGTCCCTGGTGGAGAATCCGGAGCTTCTTCGCAAGGTGCACACAACGACAGCGAAGGCGCTTGGGCTGACGGATGAGAAGAAGGCTGCTTCGGTGTAAAGAGGTAAAAGAGATAGAACAACATTGCATCATTTTGACTTTAATTATGACAATGGATAAGAATAAAGTACGTCAAAAAGCCTTTGCTGACATTAATGTCGGCGAAGGCTTTTTGAGGTTCTATGTTGGATTAGTGCACGGCACTCCTTCCGGAGCTACAGATAGATCCGTTTTGCCTCGTCCTCAAAGAACTGAGTTACATTCGGGTACGCCGTTATATCGATGCGCTTCTGTCGCAATATTCGCTCCATGAAGATGGTGTCCATACAGATTTTATTGATAATCGTTCTGCACCACACAGGGGTGTCTTCGAAATATTCCACCAATGCATGAATCTCATCAAACCTGAAAAATAAAATATACGAAGCATAGTTCTGAAGCAGTGTCGTGAAGCAGTGGTCCCGATAGGGAGTGGGACGAGCTTCCGTCAGGAAATTTTTCATGATATCAAACAACGCACTTTTATTTTCGTCATGCATTTGCAGCATTTGATCCACGTCATTAATGAGCCGCAGCACTGCTTCTAACCCTTCCTCCTCGGGCATGTTCAGCTTGGCCGATTTCCCTTCAATACACTGCAAAAGCTCCAACGTAAGGTGTTTGCAGGCCTGGATGTCGTGTGGAGCAATGGCAATCTGCTCGCTGTACTCATTCTTATTTGAACTATAGTAATCATGAAATGCCGTGAAATAATGCTCCAATGTAATATCGGTTTTGGTATGCACCAAGTTCTGGCCTTCAAAGGAACACGCGTAAAGCGTTTCCTCGTTAACCGGATGCGAATATAGATAGAAAAAGAAGAAAAAGTCTCGTAGCTGCTGCTTTTGCTCCTCGTTTAAACGGGTGATCTCGCTCAAGTGAGACAGCTGTAGGAAGCTGTAATTTTTCATGAAATCATTCATGGTGCTATACGCGTTATGCGAGTTAACGGACAGTGTGGTGTTTATGCTGAACAGAAGATGATACAGGACCTGTTCATCATATATATCCATCTGTTGAAGAACAGCTGCGAGAACAGGCTGCCAGTTTGGCTCGGATACATAATGGGGATCCCTTGGTTGCAAGTCGTACATCCAATTCGTGAAGGTCACCTCAGGGTGATTCGGTAGAAACAGATCAGCACTGTCATCTTCATACAGGCCATATTCGAACGAATTCATCCGTAAAGGCGGTAATCCGCGTTTGAATTTGATATTCAGATACTCGTTATATATCGATTGAAGCTCCATCTATCCTAACCTCGATTCATGCGTAGTTCTATTCTAAGTCTTACATAGTGGTATTCGACGCCAATGGGGTTGTTCCTATTCGGCCTTCCATCAAGCGAGCTGTATGGATTACGGGTGATATTGGAAAACGATTGATGCAGTCGTAATACTTTCACCCTGTTGGGAGATCGTGGAATCTGAGATGATGGGTCTACCAAAGGTTCGGGTCACGAACTTCGGACCTCTGGCCTTCAGGCTATTGCGATCCTTCCTTCTAACTCAATTGGATGAATAGGGTCGCAGCTCTCCTGAAGGATTTCTATTCAAGAGAGGAGGCGTCCAGGCTATTATATTCCTTCCTTCTCAATCTAACCTTTCATGTTATATAGGGATATAGCTTTCCTGGACTCTTTTATCATGAACCATAACACCATTTATTTAAGACGAGCAAACAAACTGATTATCGAACATCAAGGGGAGAAACAACTGCCCAAGTCTTATCTGGCTACTGCCCTTAAAAATATTGAAACGCTGGGATACACGTTCTCTGATGAACTGATGCGAGCCGTACGAAGACTATCCAAGGAACAGTTTGAAGCTTTGGTTGTTCAGTTGGTAGCGGATCTGAGAGTGATGGTCGGGGCACAGGTGAAGTACAAACCGATGTATCCGGGATTTCCCATGCAGGTCATGCAGGAAGATGAAGCGGAGCTGTATCTCAATGCCATCATTCACTACCTAACCTTGGTATATCCTGATCGTGAACCTGTTGATAGACAGCCTTTGTCCGACAAGACAGATCTGAAAGTGATCCACTTGGGAAGTGAGGAAGGGTTCAGAACACTCATCCGCCAGCTGATTGAAGCAAAGGGCTCGATTTCGGAGACGGACAAGAATGACATCGATACCGTACTGGAACATGCGGAACCGGATGAGGTAGATGCGATACTGCCTATTGAAATTCCGTTCAAGGAGAATGTGGGCTTCGTGGTGGCTTCGCTGTTGAAACATGAAAAGGCGAGGTTAGAACGAATCGGCCCATACTTCAAAACAGCAACCGACGTCCTGCGTCTGGCTGCTGCCTGGTCGAACGGTGATGTTAGTCTTGCTGCGCCTGTACGCTTCCGCAATTTCAAACGCCGTGAGAGACGTTTATTGCTAGGTTTACTAGAGCAATGCGGACAGATCACCGAGGATATGCTCCGGTATAAGGATCGCTGGGTTCGTCTGGGGGAGATTCTGCATCCTTCCGAATATAAGCTTCGGTATCCTCGCTGCGAAGAAGCCTTTGATATTCTGCGCAATAACAAGCCGTTTGCAACCTTTAATAGAAGCGTGGAGCTGGCGTTCCAGTATCACAACACCTGGAGCCTGATCGATCTGCTGTCGCAGCGTCCGGGTGAATTTGCCAGAAGACTGGATCATCTATTGCGAATCACTGAGGATGAGGCCTATGTATTGTTGGCATTTAGTGAGGTAACTGCACAGGTATCGACGCCGGTGCTGCTGCAGGTGAGACAACATTTTGCCCAGCGTAATGAACCCCAGGATCTTCGTGTCTTTTTTCCAAAAGGCAACGTGGCAAAGGCATTCGGCGTTCCGAATCAGCTGCCAGAGCTGGATGAAGCGACGTGCCAGGAAGTTGTGCAATTGTGCGAGCAGGCACTGGTTGAACGATTCGCTGCTCTTCCTCCGCTGGGTAAGACGTATATCGATGAACAGCTCCATGACTATCTTGTGCCGTTTTCCCAACGTTCCGCGAGCAAGGCCCTGCGTACCCTCGTGAGAGGCAGCCGGGTACCCATGGGTGAAGGAGATACGATTCGTTTCTTCAACTGGTGGAAGGAAGGCATGGTCAACGGGCAGGACACAGGACGCGTTGATATTGACCTGTCTGCGGTGATGTATGACGAGAACTGGAATTATGTTGAGCACATCTCCTATACGAATCTGCGCTCCACCAAGTATAAGGCTGTTCACAGCGGAGATATCGTATCGGCTCCGCAGGGCGCATGCGAGTTCATTGACCTGCATATTCCGTCGATCGTTAATTATGGAGGGCGGTATGTCGTTGCTTCATTGCTGTCGTTCACGAGTCATCCGTATTGCGATCTTCCGGAATGCTTCGCGGGGTGGATGATGCGCAAGAAGCCAGGATCGGGTGAGATTTTTGAACCGTCTACGGTGGCTAACAAAATTGATATTACAGCCGATACACAGATTACGATTCCTGTCATACTTGATCTGGTAGATCGCACGGTGATCTGGACCGATCTTGCCCTAACCAGCCACCCAAACTATTACAACAATGTAGAGGGCAATGAAAAGGGAATGGTCTTGATGGGCAAAGCCATGACCGGATTGCGCAAGCCAGACCTGTACGATCTGTTCAAGCTTCATGCAACGGCCCGGGGCGAACTGGTAGATACACTGGATCAGGCAGACACAGTCTATTCGGTGAAGCAAGGGGTTACTCCTTATGACATCGAGCAGATTATGGCAGAGTACCTGGTTTGAGTTTAGCGAATGTGATTTGTGCAAAAAGAAGGGCAGCTCTGCTGCTCTTCTTTTTTTGTGGATGTAGACTCCGTATAGAGTTATGAAACAATAAGCTGATGACTCACCTATGCTTCAAATAATTTAACTATTTGGAGGAAAAATTTAAATTAAGCGCGTAGATCAGCTGCCATCAGAATTGGCCCTTCGGTTTTTTCTGTACATATCGCTTATAATGCTTCGTTGTTCGGATCTTCTTGCTTTGCGAGAGGAGTTCGCGATCACTGATGATCCAAGTGTGGCCGGAGGAGTTTTTCCTGCGGATCGCGACAAAGTTATGCCTGCCTCCCGAGTATACCTTGTATCCCTTCCGTTTACTTCTTATACAAAACAGATCATCTTCACCGACGCTTCGATTCGGAAACTGGACATGGCTGAATACATATCGTTTAAAGACAAGCGTAGCACCTGGGAGGAGGGTTACAGGGCGATGTTCATCCTGGGGAAAACGAAGGAGCAGCTTCCTGGGTCCTCTTAAATATAGATAATGTGCCCGCTTGCCAATGACATCGGCATTCGTTCTCTTGAAGGTCTGCAAGCTTTCCGTCAAATAGTAGGGAGCATAGTAATCGTCATCATCAAACTTGGCAATATAGCCGTATTTTGTTTTCTTGACCGCATAATTGAGGCAAGCACCGAGAGAGGTACGTTC
The DNA here is from genome assembly GCF_009664365.1 of Paenibacillus xylanilyticus. Classification (NCBI taxonomy): domain Bacteria; kingdom Bacillati; phylum Bacillota; class Bacilli; order Caryophanales; family Paenibacillaceae; genus Paenibacillus; species Paenibacillus xylanilyticus. The sequence goes on along the minus strand of NZ_CP044310.1, from coordinate 6,352,265 downwards.
CGGCAGACGAAAAACGTGTACGTTCCGAAGCTTTTTGGCTAAGCTTTGATAAGGAGCAAGAGGGATATTATCGTTGTTGACGATAACGATCATCTCTTTCTTGGAGTGCTTCTGTCGGCTGTAATTTTTAAATAGATTATGGATATAATGCTGGCGTTTGGTGCAGGCAATGATAGACACGCCTTGTTTGGTCTTGACTGTACCGGGGCTGGCTTCCATTCGATCGCGCTCCTTATCCGTGAGGTTCAAAACGACCTTTCTATAAAATATGTACATAACAAGTAAGAGGAACGGCCTTGATATAAAATGGAGAATTCGCCGTCTATGCTGGCCGTCTGCGGATCCATAAATTACTGCCTGCAGAATGGTGCAGGGAATGTCGGATGCCAGAAGAAGAGCTTTGTTATGCTTGGATCAATGGGGGAGGGAATGATGATGAATACACTGGCACGGCTCAACGAGGGGTTGGCCTATATTGAGGAGAATCTGACGGAGACATTGGATATGAAAGAGGTCGCGCGAATCGCTTGCTGCTCGGAATACCATTTTACACGAATGTTCTCCTTTCTTAGCGGTATTACCTTATCCGAGTACATCCGTCGCCGGCGCTTGACGCTGGCAGCAATGGAGCTCAGCAGTCATGACAGCAAAGTCATCGATGTTGCGCTCAAATATGGATATACCGCACCGGATTCCTTCGCCAGGGCATTTCAGAGCATGCATGGGGTCACACCCTCCGAAGCGAGGAATCATGGCCCTTCGCTCAAGGCCTTCCCCCGGATGACATTTCAATTGACCATTCAAGGAGGAAGTGAAATGAACTACCGTATTGAAGAGAAAGAAGCCTTTCGGATTGTGGGAATCAGCAAAAGGGTGCCGATCGTGTTCAATGGGGTAAACCCCGACATTGCTGCGATGTATCAGCAGCTCACCCCGGAATTGATTGAGACGATCAAAGGGGTGTCGAATGTTCAGCCGCTGGGGATCATCAGTGCTTCGGCTCATTTTAGCGAAGAGCGGATGGAGGAGAAGGGCGAACTGGATCATTATATCGGTGCAGCCACGACCCAAGTGGCCCCCGAAGGTCTGGCATGTCTGGAAGTACCCGCATCAACATGGGCTGTGTTTACTGCGGTTGGCCCCTTTCCGAGTACGCTTCAGGATGTGTGGGGACGAATCTACGCCGAGTGGTTTCCTTCGTCCGATTATGAACTTAGCGAAGGACCGGAAATGCTGTGGAATGAGCACAAGGATGTTACCTTGCCGCAGTACAGAAGCGAGATATGGATTCCGATCCGGAAGAGCTAAAGTAACGAGTAGTATTCTTAAGGTGAAGCAGGAAAATAGACCGGATACGTGGAAAGGGTAACCGACCTGTTTCATAACCATTGGAAGAATTGCATTCATTCAGTAGTATGACATCATACTTGGGGGTGGTAACCATGGATCGCTTGAAACACAGTGGATTTTATAAGCTTAAGTTTCTGGTAACACCAGAGGAATTCAAAGGTCTTTACTGGGCAGGAAAAGCTCCATTACCACCCCCATTTTGTATACTCCATAACAATGAACTTGGATGATAAAATCTCTGGTTTTTTCATAAAAAACGAAGGAATCAGCTTCCCTTATCGCGGAGCGTGGGCCTTCAACGGATGATGTGCAGGAGCTAAAACCCTCTGTGCGGGTTAGTAGAGATGCAGCAGCCGATCTGGCAAACTCATGGATCTTCACAACCTATTCGCTTGTGCTGAATATGGCATAAGGCCAACTTGAATATTAGTCAGGAATGGCATTGCTGGAGAAGGCAATCTGATAAATGGTATAATTTTCAGCAAGGGATATCGAGCGAATGATCAGGGAGGTACGAAGGATGAGAGAAGAGTTATTGGAGCAGCTGGAAGAGTGGCATGAACAGGATGAATTCGAAGAGATTGTGGATGCGATTACAGCCATCGATGTGGAAGAGCGCGACTATGAGCTAATCGGTCATTTGGGTAGAGCGCTGAACAACCTGGAGCGTTACGAAGAGGCAGTTGAACAATTTCTGACGGTTTCCGAAGAGGGTCAGGACGACCCCTTGTGGCATTATCGCATTGGTCTGGCATATTATTACCTGGAGCAATATGAGAAGGCACGTGAGGCTTTTGAAACAGCAGACCGGCTGTATCCGGGAGATGAAGATACACAGGAGTTTCTCGAATGGATTCGCAGTAAGACAGCCGAGAAGCCTGCTGAGGAAATAACTCAAGTGACAACTCAGGAGACGGCTCAATCCGTCCCGGCAATCTCCATGGAGCAGCCCAGTGTTAGTGATCCGAATTCCACGGATTTCTGGGATGACAATGCCGAAGCTGTGCAGAACTGGATTCTGCCTTCACCTACGGACGACCAGGTCGAGTCGGTAGAGGAGCGGCTCGTTTTCAAATTGCCTAGAGCTTATGTCGACATGATGAAATTACATAATGGTGGGATCCCTCGTTATCGATATGTTCCAGTCAGCGAAGCTGGGGCTGCAGAGAAGAGACTCATTGAGATCTCGGGCATGCTGGGCATCGGCCAGGAGAAAAAGCATTCCCTGTGCGGTGAAGAAGGCAGCAGATGGATCATTGAGCAAAATGGCTATCCGGAGATTGGTGTGGTTCTATGTAAGTGCCCATCGGACGCTGAGATCGTTATGCTGGATTACCGTGCATCGGATAATGCGGGTGAGCCTGAGGTTGTTCATGTGGATAAGGGGAACAACTATAAGATCACCTGGATTGCTCCCGATTTTGATACCTTTGTCCGTAGTCTGGTCAATGAGGACAATCGCCGTCCTGACTTGTCTAATTCAATTTAAGTTAGTCTACCCATACCCTGTTTGACCCTTTCATTCCAAATGAGAGCGTTGGACAGGGTGTTTTCGTTTTTGCGATAACCAAAATAAGTTAAATGTATCCATGCCATTGCATATCGGATAGTCTGGTGCTATTATTTAGACATCAAATAGTTATATATCTAAATAATAATCATCTTAGAACCATTACAGGTTTCTTAAATATAAGGAGCGTGGTGAATATGGACAGAATGAAGGACAAGGTTGTGCTAGTTACCGGAGGAGCTTCTGGCATCGGCTTATCCGCAGCCAACTTAATGGCTGCGGAAGGTGCTAGAGTCGTCATTGCCGATTTTAATGTCGATGGCGCTATAGAAGCTGCCAAAAACATTCAGCTCCGAGGAGGCGATGCCGTAGGCATATTTGTTGATGCTGCAAAAGAAACCTCAATTCAAGAAGCAATTGAATTTACGGCACAGCGATACGGTAAGCTCACATGCTTGTTTAACAATGTGGGCTTGACCAACCTCAAGAAGGATTTGGACGTGGTTCATGTAGACCTGGATGAATGGGATCGACTGATGAATGTTAACCTCAAGAGTGTACTTCTGGGATGCAGATTTGCCATTCCTCATATGATCCGTGCTGGCGGGGGTTCCATCATCAATACAGCATCCATGGCAGGCTTTACCGGTGATGCTGTTCGTGTGGCTTATGGCGCTTCCAAAGCAGGTGTAGTCAATCTTACCAAGTATATTGCAGCCCAATACGGGAAGCACAACATTCGTTGTAATGCGGTTGCACCCGGTCTGATTTTGACACCGGCAGCGCAGGATAACATGCCACAAGACGTCTTGAATATGTTTGCAAAATATAATGCACTGCCTTATCACGGAGAACCGGATGATATTGGACATACCGTCCTATTCCTGGCTTCCGACGAGTCCAAATTTATTACCGGCCAGACGATTCAGGTGGAAGGCGGGCATTATATCGCTAATCCAACGGTTCCTGATTTTGAGCAATTTATGCAAAGCGTATAAGCCTTCATTGCTGGCTTTATTCCTATAAACAAACATTCAAAACAAAGTGAGGAGCAACGGACATGAGAAAATTGGAAGGTAAAGTAGCTATTATTACAGGCGGAGCTTCAGGCATTGGCGAGTGCATGGTGGATCTTTTTGCACAGGAAGGTGCCATCGTGATTGCAGCAGATATTAATGAGGCAGCGCTGGAGACAGCTAGCCAGAAGCAGAATGTATATGGAATGAAATTAAACGTGGCGTCAGACGAGAACTGGGAGGCACTGGCGAAGGTCGTCAACGAGCGATTTGACAAAATAGATATCTTGGTCAACAATGCGGGTATCTCATCCGAAAAACCATTTGAGGAGATCAACGCACAGGACTGGGAGAAGATGCTTTCCATTAACGGATTTGGCCCGTTTGCGGGTATGAAGCATGTGACTCCATATATGGCCGCTCAGAAGAAAGGCTCCATCGTTAATATTTCTTCGTATACTGCAATGATTGGACAGGGCTTCAATCACTACTCGGCGTCGAAGGGCGCGGTACGTGCGTTGTCCAAAGCAGCGGCTACGACATTCGGACGTCAGGGCATTCGTGTCAATGCTCTTTTCCCAGGGATTATCGAAACGCCTATGACCCAATCCCTGAGCACGTCCCAAGAACTGCTTGGTCGGCTGATTCAGGCAACGCCTCTACAGCGTTTGGGTCAAGCTATGGATATTGCCAAAGCGGCACTGTTCCTGGCTTCCGATGATTCCTCCTATATTACCGGCTCCGAGCTGGTCATTGATGGTGGATACTCCGCACAATAGTGTGTAGAATAATGACAGCTCTTAATTTTCATTAGGGGCTGTCTTTTTTATGAGGAGGCAGTTATGGAAGAGAAAACAATTTTTGAAATCATACACAATATGGATACCTTCACCAACAAGTTGATTATACAGTGGAACAAATCATTTAATGAGGACCTGGGCGTATCTCATGTGCTTGTGCTTTCCCATTTGAAGCAAAACGGAAAAAGTCGACCTTCGGATATTGCGAAAGTACTGGGGCTTACCCCGCCAACTCTCAGTTATTTATCCGACAAGCTCGTCGGAAAGAAACTGGCTGTCAGGGTCGTTGATGAATCCGATCGCCGCAATAGTTACCTGGATATCACCGAGGATGGCTCCGAAGTTCTTAGCAGAGCATCCATGGAGGGACAAAAGCTGCGCAGAGCGTTATTTGAAAAGCTAACTGCACAGGACCGGGAGAAGTTAGCGGAGATTTTTGAAAAGCTGAATCGCTAATGTTGTGTTAAGTTTTATATGTAAGAATTGAGTGAATGTTGACAGAGGGCAACTTTTTTTCTTATGATAAGTGGGACTGCACCATTATGCTCTGAAGGAGACTGAGCCGTGATTGAAACCAACACGTCAAGACGCAATGAATCTCTTTTGCAAGTGCTGAACGTGCAGCACAAGGTCACCACTGACAATATTGCCAATGCAGACACACCCAATTACAAAAAGAAATCGGTGGAGTTTGAAGAAGCACTGAGACGTATCGTTGAAAATGGTACAAGCAGGGAGCTGGATATGCACCGGACACATCCGAAGCATCTGCCTGCCAAAGACCTCAATTCTTCTGTCGTTCCATACCGGATTGTGGAGAACAACGAAACAACGATGAACAACAACGGCAATAATGTGGACATTGATGCCGAAATGGCGAACCTGTCGGAGAACCAGCTCATGTATAACTACATGGTTGACCGGGTAAGCGGGCATTACAACAAAATGAAAAACATTCTGCAGAGCTTGAAATGAAGAATGTCCAGCGGCCCCGAGGGCTGCTTTTTTTATGGGCAAGTAACGAAAGCCGCTACCTTAACTAATTCATATAGAAAATGTGTATGCTAGTACAAGGGCATCAGAAATACAGCACGAGTGATCAATACGGATCCAGTTCACAGTAGGAGAAAGATATGCGTAATTGGCTTAAAAATGAGAATGTACAAATGACGGCAGTCGCCCTGGCTACAGCCATTGGTGCGCAATTTAAGATCAATCCTTTTCAGGAAGACTATTTTCGAATCGGCCTGGGCGTAAGCATTCTATTGTTCCTGCTTATGATCATGCCGCATCTGTCTTATGTGAAGACGGGGATTCTGACGGGGATCGTGAGCTTTATCGTGCAATCCATAGATTTACTGTACGATGTGAACTCGATGTCGGTCCTGGAAAGTTTGCATGACAACATTGGAGCGGGCATCTATTATATTGCCTTCTCTTATGGTCTTAGCAAGTTCAAGAACAGGTTTCACGAAATTCAGCCACTGCTCCTGGGTGGCTTAATTACATGTGTGGATTTTTCCTCCAATCTCATTGAGCTTTTCATTCGCGGTGTATTGAATGGGACCAGCATCTTCGATATGAGAGAATGGCTGTATCTGCTTGTTGTCGGTGGGCTGCGAAGTTATTTCATCAGCGGTTTGTATAACAGTATCGCAGTAAGACAGATGAGGCTCATGCATGCGGAGCAGGAGAAGCGGATGGAGCAAATGCTCAATGTAAACTCCGGTCTCTACGGCGAGGTCTTCTATCTGAAAAAGGCCATGAAGACAATCGAAGACATAACGGCGGATAGCTACGACCTATATCGGGATCTTAGGGAACAGGACATGAATCAATACAGTCAGCGGACACTGGGGATTGCTCAGCAGATCCATGAGGTGAAGAAAGACTCGCAGCGCATCCTGGCCGGACTGCTGAAACTATATGACAGTGAGAAGGCAGTCAACATGAGCCTGTCGGAGATTCTGAATTTTGCCGTGAAGGGCAATCTTAAATACGCTGAGATGCTGGATAAAAGAATACACATTCAAATGGAGCAGCAGTATGATTGTGAGTCGCCTTTTTACATTCCACTCTTAACGGTAATGAACAATCTGATCGCCAATGCTGTGGAAGTGATCGAGCTCGAAGGGACTATTCGCATACAGGTATATGAACAGGATGAGGATGTACATTTTGCAGTCATCGATTCGGGCAAAGGAATACCTGAAGCCAAGCGAAATATAATTTTCGAGCCTGGCTATACGACGAAATTCAATCAGGCAGGCATTGCCGCAACTGGAATCGGTCTGTCCCATGTTCGAGATATTGTCCAGTCCTTGGAGGGACATATCACGGTGGATTTTGCAGATCAAAGCGGGCAAGGGACCGCCTTTGATGTGTTGATTCCCAAAAGGAACCTGATCAAAGGTGCGGAACTCGAGAACACGATTCCTCCAGATCATAATCTGTGATAAACAGAAAGAGTAGCGACTGTACCCTTCGCGTGGGAGAGTCGCTATTTGGCGTGTTCGACTTTAATCCAGAATGACTTCTTTGGCGGGATGATCCAGAAACTCAAACATGGTCTTCACCTGCTCTGCTGTATTTCTTTCAAGCGAAAGCTCAGGCAGATCATGCCTGTCGAAGAACTGGACTGCACTGGTTTCCACACCGGTTTCAGCTGTACCACCTGTAATCTCGCACCGAATAAACATCTTGTAGATATGATAAGGTTCGGGTGGATGGCCATGGAATTTCTTATCCAATACGGCCAACAGGCGCAAGGGCACGACATCGAAGCCGGATTCTTCCTTGATTTCCTTCACGGCTACTTCCGAGGGAGAGAGACCGATGTCGCTCCAGCCCCCTGGCAAGGCCCAGGCACCATCGATTTTTTCCTGTACCAAAAGGATTTTGTTATCCTTGAAAACAACACCTCGAATATCGACTTTGGGCGTTGCGTATCCAGAATCACTCGCGAAAGTGAGTGCTATCTTTTCCTTGTTTACAGAAGTGTAGTTAGCCAGGATATCCACACTAATCTTTCTTAATTCCTCGTAGCGTTCGATATCGTATACATCTTTGCCATAAGTTAAACCGGTCTGAGCAATAGCCTGAATCTGTTTAGCCCAATCGAGCCACTTCATGTCCATGGTAGCATCCCTCTTTCTTAGGCAAATCGCGAAATATAATTTTTATAGGAAATAAATCCATTATAGCAGAGGAATTCCAGCGAGTGATTACAAATAAGAAGCAAACCCAGGAATGTTGGAGGAGCGAAATGTTCCATATTGCTGTGAAATATACATTGCTTTTTGCGAAGGAAATGCGAGATAGTATAGGGACATGAGATATGGAAGGAGCATGTGAAATGGATATTACAATCGATCAACAGGGCAACTCCAAGGTTGCTATTATTGAGAGTAACGACATCGTCATCAGCAAAGTGCAAGATGCACTGGATCTGATGGCGTCGGTAAATTACCTGAACGAGGCATACAAGATGATTATCGACAAATCCAACATTACGGAAGAATTCTTCGATCTGAAAACGAAGCTGGCCGGCGAAATTCTGCAAAAGTACGTTAATTACCAGGTGAAGCTTGCCATCGTTGGTGATTTTGACGGCTACAGCAGCAAAAGTCTGAAGGATTTCATTTATGAGTGCAATAATGGCAAGCATGTGTTCTTCGTAAAAACAAAAGAGGAAGCGCTTCATATCCTGCATGGCTTGGATTAATTATTATTCGTAGAGGAGGAATACAGGGTGAAAGAGAGTGACAAGTTACAGGTGCACGTTCTGTCTGAGATACAGAATCTGAAGGTACATGGCAGGACAACAGAGCAGCGGGCACCGCTGACGTTATTTTGGACAGGCAGCGCCATTGAACTCCAAGTCACAGGATCTGAACTCTGGGTGGAAGTGGAGTCGGACTATGATATCCATGAACCGTGGATCAGTATCCTGATCAATGGAGTTCCTGTAAGCAGGCAGATGGTCACAGCAGAACGGTATTGGATCTGTATCTTCCGGGGCATGAGCGAAGGTACAGTGAAGAACGTACGCATCGTCAAGGATGTGCAGGCCATGAGCGCAGACCCTGGCTGCTTATTGCAGTTCCATGCCTTGAAGTCGGATGGTGCATTCCTGCCTGTGGAAGAGAAGCCGTACAAGATTGAGTTTATTGGGGATAGCATCACATCTGGAGAAGGTGCAATAGGGGCCAGAGCGGAAGAAGACTGGATTCCAATGTGGTTCAGCGCGATACATAACTATACGTACATGACAGCAGAGGCAATGAACGCAGACTACAGAGTAATATCCCAGAGTGGTTGGGGTGTACTTACCAGCTGGGACAATAACCCGAACAATAACATTCCTGATTATTATGAACAAGTCTGCGGATTGCTCACGGGTGAGAATAACCAGGCAATCGGAGCCGGGGACCCGCATGATTTTGAGTCCTGGCAGCCGGACGTGGTTGTGATCAACCTGGGAAGCAACGATGGAGGTGCCTTCCAGACACCGGAATGGAGAGATCCCGTAACTGGAAAGGTACATAAGCAGCGTTTAAACGAAGACGGGAGCTATCATGAAGAGGACTTGACCGCTTTTGAGAATGCGGTAGACCGGTTTCTGGTCAAACTCCGCAAGAATAATCCGAAGGCTCAGCTTGTCTGGGCCTATGGCATGCTTGGTTTTCCCATGATGCCTGCCATCTATCGTGCAGTGGATCGTTATACGAAGCGGACAGGCGACCGAAAGGTATCCGTCCTGCAGCTCCCGGATACAACGGAAGAGACGATTGGGGCTCGGACTCATCCGGGTGAGTTATCCCACCGCCGGGCAGCAGAGACGCTAACGGAATACCTGCAAGGAATTCTGGCTTAATGAGGAATGCCGTACCAGGGCTGGCTGAATAAAACAAAGACCACACTTCTTCTTGGGGGAGCGTGGTCTTTTTCTCGTATTGGTTGGGTTATATCTGAACCTGATAAAGGATGGATACGATCTGACCGAGTGTCTGTGTTCTCATCATCTTCAGATTACTCGGTACAATTCCCTGGGGAAATAAGGGGATGCCTTCTCCGAGAATTTTCGGAATGATGGCCACTTCAATTTCATGAAGCAGTCGTTTTTCCATAACGGCCTGAACCAGCTGGCCGCCGCCAACAATCCATAGATCGGCATCGGATGCCTGCTGTAAACGGGGAATCAGGCTCTCCACGGGCTCAGTTGTAAACTGCACATGAGGGGCAGGCGGCTGCTCCGAACGGGAGAGTACATATGTGGGTCGGTCTGCATATAGGAAATCTTCGGATAGCTTAAGCACGTCTTCGTACGTGGTTCGGCCCATGACTACTGTCCCAATCGTTTGATAAAATGCAGCATACCCGTTATCTCCGCCATCCCCTTCCACGTCAAACAGCCAATCTACCGAACCGTCCTTTCTTGCAATATAACCATCCAGACTCATCGCAATGTACAGCACTACTTTATTGGACATAATAGATCGCTCCCTTCTGTTTCATATGATACACTCTAACTATGACAAATATTGACGCAGTTAGGTGGTGCAATCATGAATGGTCGAAAACTAGCCATAATGAGACTGATGGATTCAAGAAAAAAGTTTACCGCCCGTGAACTGGCGGAACGATTCGGTGTATCCGTCCGTACCATTCAGCGTGACTTGGATGCGCTGCAGGAGATGGGGTTTCCTTTGTACACGGAGGTCGGCGTGAATGGGGGTTACAGGGTTTTGCCTAATCGAATTCTGCCGCCCCTGCAGCTGACACAGAACGAGGCACTTGGTCTGTTTCTGATGATCGAATATTTGCAGCAGGTCCCGGATTTTCCGTATGGATCCATGCGAGAGCATTTGGCGGAACAGTATTTCTCCACCTTGCCGGCGGATGTGCAGGACCTGATTGTACGCATGAGAGAACATGTGACGTTTGTACAGCATCCGGGTGAGCACGCAGAAATGTTAACGACCGAAATTCTTCATGCTGCCGTAGATAAAAGAGAGATTGAATTTACGTATCATTCCCGAAAAGGGAGGAAAGAAACACAGGCCTATCCTATTGGCATCTACTATGAAAATGGATTTTGGTACATGCCTGCACGTCATAAGGAGCATGTGTTGTTATATCGCGTGGACCGCATGCAGCAATTGAGAGTGCTTGATTCCATAGATGAGTCCATTCCCAGCCTGCAGGCATGGTTTAATTCCGAAGACGACAGGGAAGGCGTAGAAGTGGTGCTGCATTTCACCGAGTTTGGTACAAGACTCGCACATTCGGATGTGCTGTTCCAGTCGATTCAAGGCAATGAATGGCGAGGGCTGGTTCCCCTAGAGGAATTCCCATTCACTGCACGGAAGCTGCTTGCCTACGGTCCTGAAGTTAAAGTGGTCTCGCCAGAACCATTGCAGCAGGCTGTTCGGGAGATGCTGAAGAAGAGTTGGAGCCAGTATTCTTAATGTGGAGGCGATGGAATGGTGCTGATCAGGAGGATATCGCCGTGTGTGGATCGAATGGATTCATGTGTGGGAATCAAACAGCGCCTAACCTATGGGTGCCGAATGGGGGGCTACCATGATTCAATTCATAAGAGGTTTCACGATCCGCTCTATGCAGAGTCCATGCGATGAACAACGGCGGTTGTTTGCATAGAGCCATGACTTTCCTTTCCGCCACATAGAACTCGGAAGTGTACGTCGTATGACTCTGCTGCCTTAAAGACTAATTTTAAGGAGCGGAGCAGCATGAATTATATCAATGCAGATGCGATCTTGCCGGAAGAATTATTAAAAGAGATCCAGAGGCACATCCCGGGTGGGCTGGTTTACATTCCAAAACCGAAGGAAGCTCACAAAAAGTGGGGCGAAAAATCGGGCAGCAGGGCGGTTGTGAAAGAGCGTAATGAGCAGATCCGGCGCCTATTCGCTGCAGGTGTAACTGTACATGAGCTGACGGAACGTTTTTTCCTGTCCATCGACAGTATTAAGAAGATTGTGTATTCCAAGAAATAAGGATGAAGAGCCACATTAGGGAAATCTAGTGTGGCTTTTTTTGTGTAAAGATTCGTTATTACATGTGAAATGGCACATTCAGGGAGCCATCTATTAGAGATTTACAGAATTCGCTTATGAGGCAAAAGAGCAGCGTGATACGAACCGATCCAGATAACCAAAGGCTGCACACTTAGATCAGATTCTAAGATGCAGCCTTTATAACAGTGGGATCTTACGGATGAGATCAGCCTTCACCACGTTAAACTAGAAATTGATTCGCCCGAACGTAGCGTCGCTTTTCACGGTAGAGCTGCTGGATGCGTTAATGGTATCTAGCTGCAGTACGTAGTCATAGTGCCGGATGTAATACCCGGGCTGGCTGTATGATTGGAGTGATATTTTGGAGCTGTCTGCCCAGCCGGGGCTGCTCAGAAAGGTTGCATCTCCCTTATAAGCGGCTGTGTCTACATAGGCTTCAAGCACAATTTTGTTGCTGCTGTTTCGCTTCAGGAAGTATCCCGGGAAGTTGATGGACTCCAGCGAAATGCCCGTTGAGCTGGCGAGACCAGGAACAACGCGGAACTGGGAGTCAAGTGCAGGTGAGACATTCGCGTCAATACGAGCTGTGAAATTGGAATGCCGGATAGAACGGTCCGGATAGTTATGTGAGCTGAACTGGCTGTAGCCTGTCGCTTCCGGGGCAGCAGGTCCCAGCATTTTAACCTCATGCAGTGTTGGAGTGTACCAATTACCCGGGTTGTTCCACAGCACGGCATTTACCATATGGATACGTACATAGCGGGCCGTAAAGTGCACTGTATCTGTGGTAAACCCGTAGGTCAGGTTATTGGTCCGATCCAGTGTGGAATAGTTGACACCATCGTTGCTGATCTCAATCTTGTATTTGTAATACCCCTCCGATCCTTTATACATAAACCAGGAGATATCGATCTCGGTAATGGTCTTCGGCACTCCGAAGTCAACCTGCCACCAAGCAGGCCATGTATTGGAAGAGGCCGCCCACGAAGTCTGGTAGTTACCGTCATTTACATTGGCAGCGGAAGAACCGGAGGCTGTCGAAATGGCCGTAGCTGTCTTGCCTTGAGCGTGATTGACGAGAGAGGACGGCGCTACCGTACCTGCAGCAGCATCGATACTCCAATCCTTATACCACTCCAGTGATGCCGTTCCGTTGGTATCGTTCAGGGTCAGAGGGAGCCAGATATGCTTGTGCTCGCCCAGATTCATTGGATTCCAGCGGTCTCCCATATAAATATAGGACGTGGTGCTGCTGCCTGTAATCGTGGCAATATCATGAATCTGCGATCCAAAGGCAGAGGGATTGCCAGAAGGGGTCAGTGCAGACCATGGTCCAGTCATGGATGTGGCTGTCGCATAAGCCCCCTGATTCGGATACCAGCCAGCGGCCTGGGAGGTGAAGAGGTAATAGCGGTTTCCCTTTTTCACAACGGCAGGGGCCTCTCGGTAGCTGTTCTCAAATAACCAGCCAACAAAGGATTCTACGCCTGTATAGCTTGCGTTCATTTTGAAAATAGCCATCGTATCGTTCGCTCCGCCATTCTTGCGTGACGCACTGATGAGATAGCCCGTACCATCGGTATCCACGAACACTGTCATATCGCGGGACTCATAGTCCAGTGGCCGGAAGCTGCCCTCATACGTGAATTTGCCACTTGGTGTATTGCTGGTCGCTACGGCGACACGTCCCAGATTATAATCCGTTCCGTTCTCATAATGTGCCCAGAGCACATACTGCTGCGTAGCGGGATTGTAGATCACTTTGGGGCGCTCAATCTTGCTGGAGGCAAGCTCTGTTGCGGAATCCTTGGTGAGGATGGCATTGCTGAATGTCCAGTTTTTCAGATCGGTTGAAGTATAGACGTTAACACTGTCAAACTTGCCACTTACCGCATGCTCACCATACCAATAATACGTGCTTCCCACTTTCAGAATATTGCCGCTGTTCGCATGAATGGGGTTACCTGCGGTATCCAGCCAATCGGAGCCGTTGCTAATGGTCACACTTGCCGCGTCCGTTCGTTCCGGATGGAAGCCAAACATCGTCAGTGTCAGAGTCAGAACCAGAATCCATGCATACTTCCTGCTTCTCATTACATGCACCTCCCCAAGGTATGAGCAAAGTGTAGCGCTTTCACATATATTCTAGCTGGACTTCCATTCGTTTCAAGTGAACAATTCATCCATTGCTGAACAAAGAAGTGCTTTTCGATATAAAGCGGCGAGAGCGGGGGGTTTTTGTATAAGATATGTTCTTCTGCTTGCTGAAAACCTGTATAAATCAAAGAAGGAGTGCCTCAAGACACTCCCTCTTCTAAGATATATTAAATTCGTATCATGTGCTTACACATGCTTCCCTTTGCGGACCTTCAGCTGCTTGCCCTTGACCGTTGTGTTTTGCATCATTTCCAGTACAAGCGGGCCTTTGCCGTTTAGAATCTCTACATCAGTCACATTATCGAGAATGGTGATAATCCCGATATCATCTGCGGTGACCCCCTCCAGTTTGGCGATGGTACCTACAAAGTCCACGGCACGCAGCTTTTTCTTTTTGCCGCCGTTGAAGTTCAGCTTCATGATCTGCTGGTTCAGCTGCTCACGCTTGTCTTTTTTGCGCTCAGGTACAATCTTCAGGCGTTTCTCGAATTCTTCCCTGCGGCGATCGACAGCTTCTTCAGATGGCGCCGGAACGACCGGGATCTCGAATCCGATATAGGATTCAATCTCGGCCAGGCGTCTGCCATCCTTCGGCGTAACCAGCGTGATGGCCTTGCCTGTCTTACCAGCACGTCCGGTACGGCCTGTACGGTGCACATAGCTCTCTTTTTCCAGCGGAATATCATAGTTGATGACATGAGTGATATTCGTGATATCGATTCCACGTGCCGCAACATCGGTTGCAATCAAATAACGGAATTGACCTCTTCTGAATGCATTCATGACTTCGATCCGCTCGTCCTGCTCCATGCCTCCGTGGATTCGGTCTGCTGGGTAGTCCAGGTCAGCCATCACCCGGAACAGTTTATCCACGTTCTCCTGTGTACGGCAGAATACAATGCAGCTGTCCGGATTTTCCACGATAAATAGATCCTCCAGCACAGCAGTCTTGTTGACTTCGGATACCCGAACAACCTCGTGTTCTATTGTAGCTGTTGTGAGACCACTTGCTTTGATCTCGATCTCTACCGGATGATCCATATACTTGCGTGAGAGACGGGCAACGTCCTCAGGGAATGTAGCGGAGAATAACATCGTTACGCGTTCGCTAGGCAAGGCCTGAATGATAGCCTGTACCGTCTCGATAAAGCCCATGTTCAGCATTTCATCCGCCTCGTCAATGACGAGATAGGCAATCCGCTCGAGCGGCAGCGTGCCGCGTTCGATATGGTCCAGCACACGTCCCGGCGTACCTACGGCTACATGTGTTCTTTGCTTTAGCTCTGCTTTTTGAACATAAAAAGGAGATTGTCCATAGAGTGCCGTGGCTTTAATCCGCTTATAGCGTCCAATATTGGTGATGTCTTCATTGACCTGCAGGGCCAGTTCACGGGTGGGCGTGAGAATTAGAGCCTGCGGTTTATTTTCATTCCATTCCACCAGCTCACAAATCGGAATACCATACGCAGCTGTTTTACCACTGCCTGTCTGGGATTTGACCACGAGGTCTTTATTTTCCAAAGCGACCGGAATCACTTCAGTCTGAACCTCGGTTGGCGTTTCATAACCCAGACTATCCAGTGCCCGGACGATCTCTTCGCCAAGCTTATAATCTTTGAATTGTTGCTTGCTCATTGTTAACCTCTTTTGCATTAGTTTTAAGTGCTCATACCAGAGACGTGCAGGATGCTTACTATAAGCATTGCACCATACCTATATCGTATACCTGTTCATTATACTCTATATGCAGGAAGGCCAGTGGAGGAATTGACCTAGGTACATGGGCAAATCAGGAAATTCATGCTGGTACCAGGAATTGGAATATGTTAGCATAGGGGTAACTTATTGAACGGAGGGATACGTGTGGCACATTTTTTCCGATTGAGATAGCAGCGAAACGTTTGTTTACGCGTGCTGTTTGCTGCCTGTGTGCAGATAATCGGGAGTGGTTTGCCTATTTACACGTATGCCGTAATCGATAGTGGACACTCTTGTCTAGGAGTGGTTCTTTGGTGTACCACTATTGGACTGCACATATTTAGGTATATCCCTTAATCCGAGATCAAGCACAGGCGTGAATGTCTGTGTTTTTTTATTTTTCTGAGGAAAAGGGGAGGAATGGGTATGACAGGACCAATTTCGAATGAACAGGTAAAACTTCAACAGGAGATATGGCTGCTTGCTGAACAGAATGGGCTTCGAATCCGCAAAGATTCGATGGAAATCAATGAGTCGGGGATGGACTTCAGGGTGGCCTTTGCTACGGATGAGAGTGGGCAAAAGTGGGTTCTGCGCCAGCCGAGACGTGGAGATGTATGGGAGCGTGCCGAGAATGAGCGCAAGGTATTGGGGGTTGTGAAGGAGCACTTGTCTGTTAAAGTGCCGGATTGGCAAATTTGTACACCGGAGCTGATTGCGTACCCCTTGCTGGACGGTGAACCGATTGCTGTGTTCGATCCTGCTGGGGGAGGATATGCATGGCGCTTTCCACTGGAAGACCTATCGGATGTATTCTTTGATTCACTGGCTGCTGCACTCGTACAACTGCATGGTATTGATGCCAGTGCAGCAGTACAAGACGGAGTGCTGAGCAAAACGCCTAGGGAAGTCCGCCAGGAGTTTGCCGCCAATATGGAGCAGATTAAGCAGAGCTTCACGGTACCGGAGCGACTCGCCGAGCGGTGGGAAAAATGGGTATCTACAGACCATTTCTGGCCTGAGCACGTCACATTCAATCATGGTGATCTGCATCCACCGCATATTATCGTCGATCCTACACAGCGGGTTACCGGGCTTATCGACTGGACGGAAGCGGAGATCGCTGATCCGGGGAAGGATTTTGTGATCTTGTATGGGCTTTTCCAGGATGCCGGATTGCGCGATCTGTTAAAGCGTTACGAAAAGGCAGGGGGAAAAACATGGCCCCGGATGTTTGAGCATATTCGGGAGCAGTGGGCTGCTTACCCGGTACTGGTTGCTAAGTTTGCTCTAATCACAGGGGAAGAGTCGACCATGGAGATGGCGAGGGGTATGCTGGCTAGCTGGGATGTGCCAAAGGATTAAACCGATTGTATAAATAATAAGCCTATCGCATGTAGTTCATACAAGAACCTGCGATAGGCTTATTTATCGTAACATTTAAGAGTCAATACTGTTGTCCGCCTGTTTATTCTCAAAAATCAAAATCGTTTTGCTTCG
Organism: Paenibacillus xylanilyticus; assembly: GCF_009664365.1. NCBI lineage: Bacteria > Bacillati > Bacillota > Bacilli > Caryophanales > Paenibacillaceae > Paenibacillus > Paenibacillus xylanilyticus. The sequence goes on along the minus strand of NZ_CP044310.1, from coordinate 6,335,191 downwards.
CCCGATATATCCGACTGTCGTGTTAAGCTGCTCCGAAACAAAGCGGACAGGCACAAAAGCCGTACCGTTTTCGATCAACAAGGGGGCATCATTCATCAGGAGCGAACCATCTACCACTACCTGTTTGTTGCCGGCAGTCCAGCGAATGGTTTGTTCACCTTGTGTGATTACGGCCTCCTGCTTGTTGCGATCCCAACCCACCTGGGCATTCAGTTGTTCGGACACAAATCGCAGTGGCACATACGTACGCCCTTCATGGATAAAAGGTGCAGCTTCCAGGGCGTATGTGCGATCACCCACATAGGCTGTGGTCGATCCTTCGATCAGACGCTGGAAACGGCCTTGCGGTGTGCGTTTCTGTTCCCGCACATTCATCTGGTTAAGGAGACTCATGGTACTGCTGCCACTCGATACGTCCAGGTAGTTATTTTGCACGGTCAATCCAGCGGAATCCGCTTCTGTCATTGGGGTCAGTACATTAGGAGATACAGAGGTGGAGGCTCCGATGTCCTGGACCGTATTCACGGGAATAGCCTGTGTAAAAGTAAAATCGGCAATCGGCGTCAGATCCCATACACGATTGTTTGCAAGCTTCAGTACCTCCAGCTTGGTGAGCTGTCGTAATGGCTCCAGATCATAGATCTGATTGGATTCCGCATTAAGCTCGGTTAACCGCACCAAACCTTCAAGTGCCTTGAGGTGCTGAATGTGGTTACTCGAAATGTCGAGCCCCTGAAGACGCGTCATATGCTGCAAGGGTGTCAGGTCCGAGATGGCATTGCCTGCCACGTTTAGTCTCAATAATGTATTGTCCATTTCGGTCAGTGGGGCCAGTGATTGAAGCCGATTATTTGCTACGTTCAGCTGCTGCAGCCGAGATTGATGAACCAGTGGAGACAGATCCGTAATCTCATTGTTGGAAATCTCCAGCCATTTCAGATGATCTAGATCAGACAAGGCAGATAGGCTGTAAATTTGATTGCCACTCGCGTAAAACGTATGTAAGCGGGTGAAGCCACGAACCACTTCTATAGAAGAGATAGAGTTGTTGCTGATGTACAGCCGTCCCAGTTCCTTCAGGTCAGCGAGTGGATCAATGGAGGTAATATAATTATTGCTTACGTCGATTTCCCGGAGCTGGTCCAGATGCTTCAGCGGGGTCAGATCCTCAATCTCATTGCCATATAGGCGGAGATGTGTCAGGTTGGTCGCATACTCCAGTCCCGACAGGCTCTGTATCCCTGCATTACTCAGATCAACAACGGTAAGCTGTTCCAGGTCGGAGGAAGTTAAGGGTGAATCTACCGGTTTGTTCAAGATCAGTTTAAGTCCGTTTTCCAGTGCAGGATCTTCTATGATGCCTTTGCCTGAGTCCATCGTTGCGTAGGCCATGGCTTGCCCCGACGCACCGATACTTAGAATGAATATTAGACATAGTAGTGCCAATCTTTTCATTGCATGCATTCCCTCCGATATTCTTGAAATTCTCTGCTTTTATGTAGTCCATCTCCAAAGTTAAAGTCAGATCAACAGGAGTAAATCCTTAACATTTCTCTAGTTATTAACCCGTCAGCCGAGAAAAGGAACATTAATTTCAGGGGACAGGTAACAACTCTACTTCTATTCTATATGAAACAAGCCTTGATCTGTACTCCTACAGGTGAACTTTACCAAAAAAATCTTTTGGACTGCGAGCCTTATTCATTCTCCCCCGAGAAAGGGTATAGAAGAAGTAAATATGTGCAGGTGGAGGGGAGAGGCGTTTATGCGTCAAGCCATGATCATTAGCAATCCGTCATCGGGAAAAGAAGAGGCGCAGCAGTACGTGTCCCAGGTTCAGGCGATTTTGGAATCGCAGCAATATCAAGTGATGATTAATGAGACAGCCGGGGTGGGTGATGCAACCAGTTACTGTCTGGACGCCTGCCAAGGCGGCTGTGATCTGGTCATATCCATTGGGGGAGACGGCACACTGCATGAGACCATTAATGGCATGATGGATCAGAAGCATCGTCCCAGGCTGGGGATTGTGCCACTCGGTACAGTGAATGATTTTGCTCGTGCGCTCCATCTCTCTCTCGATCCGGATGAAGCCATTAAGCAGCTTGGTTCAGATCAGGTACGCAGGGTGGATCTGGGGAAAATTAATGATCGTCTCTTCGCCAATGTGGTGGCAGCTGGTTCTTTGGCTGAGGCGTTATCTTCTGTCTCATCGGAAGACAAGTCGAAGCTGGGCTCCCTGGCTTATTTGAGGGAAGGATTGAAGGACCTTGTGTCCTCGCAAGCCAATCCTTTGAAGATTGAATACGATGGGATGACGTGGGAGGGTGAATCCCCGTTGTTTCTTGCTGCGCTAACCAATTCGGTTGGCGGATTTGAGAAGCTGTCTCCGGATGCAGTAGTGGACGATGGACTGATTCATTGTTTTGTAATTCGCAATATCAGTGTGTTCAACAGCCTGACACTGGGAACCTCCTTGTTGTTTGGGCATCTGAAGGACCATAAGGATGTGGATTATTTTACGGCCAAAGAGGTCCGGGTAAGCTGCACTGAATCGGTTCGCACCAATGTGGACGGAGAGGAAGGGCCTGCACTGCCCATCCAGATCAGCGTTCTGCCCCAACATATTGAAGTAATCGTGCCTCAAGAAACGTAAGCCTGTCGAGAGTTGAAGTAAAAACAACCATTTTTCCATATAAGATATCTAAAAATCCATTGAAACCGATTGCAGATCTGTGTCACAATCATAGCTGGAAGACAAGTATATACAATCTATCCGAATATGGAGGGAAATCACCTTGAGAACAATAAAACTTGGCAGCAGCTCACTTGAAGTACCAGTTGTGGCCGTAGGCTGCATGCGCATCAATTCACTCAGCAACAAAGAGGCAGAACAATTTGTTCATTCCGCCATGGAAGTCGGTGCGAACTTCTTCGACCATGCTGATATTTATGGAAACGGGGCATGTGAAGAGATTTTTGCAGAGGCGGTACAGATGAATCCCCAGGTTCGTGAAAATATGATTTTGCAATCCAAATGCGGTATCCGCAAGGGCATGTTTGATTTCTCCAAAGAGCATATCCTGAATTCAGTGGATGGCATTCTGCAGCGTCTGAAAACCGAGTATCTTGATGTCTTGCTGCTGCACCGTCCGGATGCTCTCGTGGAGCCTGAAGAAGTGGCAGAGGCATTTGATCTGCTCGAGCGCGAAGGCAAAGTGCGTCATTTCGGCGTATCCAACCAGAACCCGAACCAGATTGAACTGTTGAAAAAGTACGTGAAGCAGCCGCTGGTAGCCAACCAGCTTCAGCTGAGTATTACCAACACAACAATGATCTCCAGCGGGATCAACGTGAACATGGAGAACGATGCAGCCGTGAACCGTGATGGCAGTATTTTGGATTATTGCCGTTTGCACGATATCACGATCCAGCCTTGGTCTCCGTTCCAGTATGGCTTCTTCGAGGGCGTATTCCTGGGCAGCGACAAGTTCCCGGAACTGAACGCCAAGATCGATGAGATTGCAGCCAAATATGATGTGAGCAACACCACCATCGCCATTGCCTGGTTGCTGCGTCACCCAGCTCAAATGCAGCCTGTAACGGGCACAACGAATATTGAACGCCTGAAGGACTGTGTGAAAGCCGGAGATGTTCATCTTACACGCCAGGAGTGGTACGAAATCTATCGTGCTGCCGGCAACATCCTGCCTTAAGTCTGATTCACAAACAGAGTCGTAGAGACTACTCTCTTATACGAAAACGCGAGCATTTATTCGGCTCGTGTTTTTTGTTTTTTCCTTGATTTGATGCGAGTTCATTCCCGGTATAAAATAGGGGAACGGGGTTTATTTTATCAAAAGGATTAAATTGTAATTAATACAAATTAGTTGAAATTATTATGTTGACCCTTTCTTTTGGATTACATATAATTACTTTTGCAAACCGTTAATCCTGTATATGGCTTTAATTTGGGAGGGTGGTGTTCGTTTGGAGCCGACAACCACGATTCGCGATCATTTAGAGAATTATCTGAAGCGCGAGCAGATGTCCATCAGTTCTTTTTCGGAAGCATCGGGTATTAATTCGGGTACGCTGAGCAATATTTTGAACAAAAACCGCCCGATTGCGATGCAGCAGTTGGACCGAATCACTTCAGCCATGAAGCTTGAAGAAGGCCATTTCTATGAATTGTATATAGATGAGTGTTTCGTTCATGCTACCCCCGATTGGCGAAGACTGGGCCCCTTCCTTCACCGTTGTGCGGAGTTAGACAAGCTAAATTGTATTGAAGAGGTTATCCAATTGATGATGGATAACCTATCGTATATTCCCCTTTTATTTGATCTGGCTGAGGAATTCTACCACGAAGGCAGATTTAAACCAGCCATTCTCTTATATGAAACGATTGCTGAGAGTGAGAAAATGCAGCATTCGGAGCGTCTTGCTCTATGTCAGTATCGGCTGTTCAAGTTGGGTCTGACCAATGACCAGCAGAGAAACCTGATCATCGCAGCCAAGTTCGAGTATTATGTCGATCGCCTGGATGAACGATATCAGTTGGACGCTCTTAATGAACTGATCAATGCTTTTGGAGCACTACACCGATGGAGCAAAGTGCAGGAGCTGTCCGAGAAGCTAAAAGTGAAGGCAACCATTCATTATGAATTGAATGGCAGAAGAAAACAGGAAGAAACCAAAAAGCCTATTGTTTTCTATGTCCTTTATTCCGATTTGGCTGCTGGAAGTGCATGTTATCATCTCAAAGATTACGATAGTGCTTTAAAATATGTCTCATTATATGCAGATAACAGCTGGGTTAAAGACCCCGATCAGGATGAGATTGTGGTTATTCATCAGTTCCAGGAATGGGCTGTAGCAAATCGTTATATCTATCAATTGATGGCGGGGCAGTTCGAGATACTGCCTTCCTATTTAGAATATATATCTACCAAGGAAAATGAAATTTTTCCTGCGCTTTGCGATATAGTCACCGCCGCTAATCGTTATGGTGAAAATATCGATTATGTTCTTGAACAGTATCAATCCTATTTTACGTATCAGGAACAGAGTAATCGAATTGGAAAGGTTAGCAAGCAGGTTACAGATGATCGTTATTTACGTCTTTTAGCTGATCTTGGAGCGTATTATCTAAAGAAAGATGAATATCATAAAGGCTTGGGATTCGTGCTTGATAGCTTAAGATTTTCTATTGTAATTAGCAGCGGCAGGGGTATGCTAAGGGGTATCGGATTGTTTGAACAGTATAGGGATTATGCGACCGATACAGCCAAGCAGCAGTACAAAATGATTATTAGTGAGGTGCAGAAACTCAATGAAGAGAAAGTTGGCTTTGCTGATAGCTACATGTAGCATTGTGGTAAGCATACTAACTCCTGCAAGTGAGCCTGACTTAAGTACGGATGCTCCAAACCCCGAAATTATGAGAACCGCTGATCATGGTTTCGGCTCTTAATCCCATTAGGAAATTGGAACGCTTCTGAATTTTCATTCAGAGGCGTTTTTTTTGTTTGCCTTTGCCATGACAAAGGAGGGGTGGCTCCATCTTAAACGGATGAACTCACTCCATCCTGCAGGTTCAAAAAAATGAAATACGGGATAGTCGGCTATTTACTTTTGAATATCTGTGTACTATAGTTAGTTACATGAGTAACTAACCAATTAACCTAAATAACGAAAGTTGGATTGGCATGAAATCGACTTTGGATGAATCACAGCCCATATTTCATCAGATTGCCATGATGATTATGGATGATATTGTGGAAGGCAGATTACAGGCGGAAGAGCAGGTTCCATCGACGAATGAGCTCTCGCGGTTCTACAATATCAATCCGGCAACAGCGCGCAAAGGGCTGCAGGAGCTTGTGGACAGAGGAATCATTTATAAACAGCGAGGTGTTGGGATGTTTGTCGCCAAAGGAGCAAGAGATGCACTGCTGGTTGAGCGAAAGCAGCATTTTTACGAAGAATACATTATGCCACTGCTCGAGGAAGCCAGACGGATTCATATGAATGAAGACATGATTATCGATCTGATTAAAGGCAAGAGAGACAAGGAGAGTGAGTCATGATTCGTGTAGATCAGGTAAGCTACGGTTACCATCAGACACCTGTTTTGGACCATGTCACATTGCATGAAAGTGAGCCGGTCATTAGTGCGATCTGGGGGAGAAACGGAGCCGGGAAGACAACGCTTATGAGTTTGCTTGCTGGACATAATCGTCCGGATCAGGGCAGCATTCAAGTCATGGGGGAGAACCCCTATAATAATCTGGCTGCCCAGAAGCATCTCTGCTACGTTCAGGAGAATCACCCGCTGGGCAGGAATTGGACAATAAGTGACCTGGTACGATTCGGTCAGTATTTTCATCCGGAGTGGAATCAGGAATTGGCAGAGTCGTTAATTGATCGGTTTGAATTACCATCTAAAAGGAAGATCGTCAAATTTTCCAAAGGGATGAAAACAGCTGCCCAGATGGTTCTTGGCCTCGCAAGCCAAGCGAGTGTTACCATTCTGGATGAGCCGACTAACGGGTTGGATGCAGAGAAACGCAAATTTTTCTATAATGCCTTGCTTGAAAGTTATGAAGAGCATCCCCGTTTGATTTTGATTTCTACCCATCATATTGAAGAGATTCAGCCGTTATGTGAGTCAATCATCGTCCTTCATCAAGGTGGCGTCCTGTGTCATGAACAGATGGAAGAGATGCGCGAAAAAGGAGTTCTGCTAACAGGGTTAATTCGAGATGTAGATCAGGTTACCCAAGGAGAATCCATCATGGAGTCTATACAGCTCGGATCAACAAAAAAGGTGATGATTAACGCCTCTTACTCCAAGGAATGGAGGGATAAAGCGCAGGCGCATGGCCTTTCCATAGAAAAAGCGACACTGCAGGACTATTTGGTTAACCTGACGCGGAAACAGGAGGTGCTTAAGGGATGAATGCAGTTAAAGGTACAAATCGACTGATTCTGGATGATATGCGTTGGTATCTAATGCTCTTCTCACTCATTACACTTATGCTTACGGCAGTATATCTGGCAGTGGGCTTCATATTTGATGTTGCTTTTACCACGCAGCTGTTCGGACCCATGTATGGGGGGATCTGTGCATTTGCCGTGGCAGGTCTCATTACGCTGTACCCCGTTGCAATTGGACTGGGGAGCACCCGGATTCAGTTTCTGAAATCCTTCTACCTCATCTCTGCATGGATGGTGGTTGGTACCATTACCATTCTGAATGTGATCTATCTCATCATGCATCTGCTTCATGAAGCGGGATGGCTAGGTGTAACCTTTTATCAGTTGGGTAGGCTGCACTCAAGTCATTATCAATTCTTGTCCTATCTCTGGATTGACTTGATGGTTGGATTTCTTGTCCTCGGGTTATCTATCTTTTTGACGGTTTGCTGGATACGGTTGGGGATGCGCAATTTCCTGATCCTGTTCTTCGGCTTGGGCCTGATTCTTACACTGGCTTTCGTTTTATCTGACCTGAGTGTTCTCGTAAAATGGTTCACGAGTATCAACATCCTGGTGTTTGCCACGGTCTTGGGGGCTTTGAGCTGGGGGTTGATTCTATGCACCTATCCCATGATGAAGAATGCGCCGCTTACAATGAAGGGCAGAAAAGAGTAGTGGTTACCGGTATACGTTAGAAGGCTGTGTGGAACTATGGGATCAAAGCGTAAACAAACACGAGTGCATGACTGCCTCGTGTTTTTCTGTTTAAATACCACTCCTGTACCTGAATCTTCTTAGCTTGTTTCAAGTAAAATGCTTCGTCCGAGTTCCTTCAAGTGTTCCATGGCACTCTGATAAGGATAAGGTCCATAGCTTACCCGGGCTACCCCAAGCCTCGCGAGCTGCGCTGGTGTGGGCTCATTAGATGTCACCATCACGTTTACTGGAATCGGGGAGCGTTCACATAATTCCTGAATAAGTTGTGGGTTCTGCAGGCCTGGAACGAATAGGCCGCTGGCTCCTGCCTCAGCATAAGCGCGGGATCGTACCAAGGCTTCTTCCAAGTGGGATGAGGTATGCTGCGCTGGGGCCGTTTGCAAAAATATATCCGTCCGAGCGTTAATGAATAGGGGAATGTCCATCTGTTCAGCCGCTTCCCGAGCGGCTCTCAAGCGCAGGACGAACTCCTCGATGGCATAGAGACCTGTTCCACCAGGAAGTTGATCTTCGATGTTAATGCCGACAGCGCCATGTTCAATGACCCGGAGGACATTTTCCTTCACTTCTGACGCATACCTGCCATGCCCTCCCTCCATATCGATGGTAACAGGCAGTTTAGTGCTGGATGTGATGCGAGCCAGATTGGAAAGTACCCATTCAAACGGCATGATCTCTCCGTCCTGCTCACCATGAGCCGCAGCAACAGACCAGCTTCCGGTGGCTATGGCTGCGGCTCCAATCGATTCAATGACTTTTGTACTTCCGGCATCCCACACATTGATTAGCACGAGTGGATTACCTTTGATGTGCAGCTGGTGAAATAGCTGTGTTTGTTCTTTCAGGGTCTGCATAGGATGATTCTCCTCCGTTATATCGTTATTAATGATTACTTTTTCACTGATGATGTCTCAACGAATTTGTTCATAAGCAGTCTTCTCATGGGTTAACAGCCAGTTCTTGCGAGTGAGGCCACCGCCGTACCCACCCAGATCACCACTTGCATTAATGACCCTGTGGCACGGGATTACAATGGCCAGTTGATTCGCCCCATTGGCCTGTGCGACTGCACGGCATGCGGACGGTTTACCCAGTGCAACAGCGATGTCCTGATATGACCTTGTCTCGCCTGGCGGAATCGCCATAAGCTGCTCCCAGACGCTCTTTTGAAATGGTGTTCCTAAACAGAACAACGGGGTGTCGAATGCCCTTAAAGTCCCGTCAAAATACGCTGTCAGTTCCCTCTCTATGGAGCGAATGGGTTCAGTTACACCCGGTACGATGGCCGACTTGGTTCGTTTCCGAAGACGCTCCACTTCCCGCTCCAGACCTCTGCGATCCACAAATTCAAGCAGATACAGGGCTGTATCATCTGCCACGGCCATCATGGGTCCAAGACGTGTATCGATCCAGGAGGCCTTTAGCACTCGCCCGTCATCCACATGAGTAGGAGCGGCACCCATAATTCGGGAGAAAGCATCCCGGAAGCCGCTGCTGGATTCGTAACCTGTCGATAGCTGGGCATCGATAATGGTGCGGCCTGAGCGGATATTCTTCAAAGCCAGTCCCATGCGACGTGCGCGAGCATACTCCACAAAGGTCATGCCGAACCGCTTTTTGAACTGGCGGCGTGCCGTGGACTCATCGATGGACAGATCCTTGAAATCCTGACCTTTCCAGCGCTTTTCCGGATTGTTCTCCACGGCCTCGACCAGTATTCGGACTACATCGGATACCTGGTTGGGATGGGATAATGGACGGCAACGCTGACAGGGGCGAAATGAAGCGAGCAGTGCCTGCTGTGCAGTCTCGTAAAACTCACAGTTTTCATATTTGGGTTTCCGTGCAGGGCAGGTAGGGCGGCAGAATACCCCCGTCGTTTTGACACCAACATAGAATAAACCTTCGTATTCCGAATCTTTGGCAACCAGCGCCTGATAATATTGTTCTTTCAGTTCAGTAGAGATCATTACACGCACGTCCTTACGATTTTTGTTCCAGCCAGCAAGATGCTGTTTTTACGGAAGTTACATCTGTCTTTGTTATTATAAAAAAACGATGCGCAGGGCATCGCCGAAAATCAGGCATGAATATTTTTATTTTGGTGCAATGTCTTTCTTTCCTCCAGTCCAGTTTACCAAAAAGATCCCCAGGAATATAAATAACCCGCCAATATAAACGTAGCTCCGGATGACCTCCCCAAGAAGCAGCCAGCCAGATAGTATGCCGAAGAACGGAGCTAGAAAAAGAAAGGCGCTTGTTTTGCCAGGATCGCCTTTGCTCAGCAGGTAGTACCATGCAGCAAACTGAACAATGGAGCCAAGCAGTGCCAGGTATAGAACAGCACGAATGGAAATGGCGTTAAGCTCCAGATGTGGTGTCTCCAGCGTTAAACTGAGCAGTAATAGGAGCAGGCCGCCGAATAACATCTGATAAGCGGTCAGCACCCAGGTGCTGAAGCGGGCCCCCCACTTTTTTACGAGTAAAGTAGCAATGGCCCACGACACCGCGGAGCCTATGCCCAGCCACGTTCCTTCTGATAACTGCAAGTGAAATCCCAACGTAACAAACACTCCTGCAATACCAATAACGACACCTATCCACTGATAAAACCGGTATTTCAGATGGAGAAACAGACCTCCCAATATAACGACCAGCAACGGATTGGTAAACGTAAGAATGGAGGTCTCTCCAGAAGGAATGGTACGCATGCTAAGAAAGATGCAGGCCATAACCCCAGTTGTCTGGAACATACCAATAACGAATAATCGGGTCCAGTCCAGTAAGGTGGAAGGAAGATTTTTGTTCCATACCCATAGTGCCATGAGTCCTCCAGCCAGTGTAAAGCGGGTACCTACGAGAAGAAGTGGAGAGATATAAGCGAGCCCGATTTTGCCAACAGCAAAAGAAGAACCCATAAGCGAAGTGGCAATGATGACAAGTATGATGTAAACCAAGCGATTCAATATGTTCCCCCCTAAATTCGGTAATGCCTTCGTCTAACCAAGGTAACACGTCAATAGTTCAGAACTCATCGAAGTGTCGCTGTAATGATCAAATTCGGTGGGTTTACATATTATGGAGCTTCATGAGGGACGATATGGTGTAGTGATTAATAAGGCATGTGTCGTTTACATGGATTAGACCAAGATGGAAGGAGTTCCAATGATGAAAAAAAACACGAATACATTTGCTCTTTGGGCATCGGTGCTTTGCATTCTGCTGCTGATCAGCGCATGTGGCGCGAAAAATAACAATGAATCGGTTCAGGAACACGCTTATCCGCAATCCAAGCAGCCTATCGAGGAAGCGGGAAAAGGCTCCATTCCGAACTCGGATGCCAAACAGGGTAATGAGGACCCGGCAAATACGGCGGATGGCGATGAAGGGAAGCTGTCTGCTCAATCCGATTCATCAGCCAATGACGAACAGATCACCATTCAAATTGACCAATCGGATAAGCCGACAGAGGATAACAAAAGCTTTGACTTCTCCGTGAGCCAGGTGCCAGAGGGCTACACCCTCTCTGAGCTGCGGTGGACATCCAACCAGATTACCATCATTAACTCGCCTGCAGAGGCCATTCAGCATGGTGGTGACGGTAAAGAAGGCTTCTATATTAGCGGGAACGGACAGTTCTCCGGCTTTAAGTACTCGGATGAAATGAAGGGTGAACGGGGCAAAATCACACTTGTCTACAAGAATGAAGCGGGTAAGGAAATCCTGGCCGAGCAGGAAGTTCAGTTGAAAAAATAACGTATAAGCAGCCGATATTGAACTGCACCCTAATTGTTGGATAGCATCTAACAATTGGAGGTGCAGTTTTTTGTGTGCCATTATATCCAAAAATGTATCTTGCGTTAAGCGTTGTCTGCTCTACATGAAATCGAAGAAATAACGAACGACATGAAACATGACCGGAGACGTATAGGTCAGGCTGTCGACCCGGCTGAGATAGCTTTTTTTGAGTGCATCGAATTTGTTGTCGTCCCCGATTAACAGGTCACGCTTGAGTACAGACACCGTCAGACTGCCGAAGAAGCCGGCAAGGCTGATCAATACACCGATAAAGATTCCGAATTGCCAATCGAACGGAGTCAGATAAGGGTGAATGAAATAGGAGGCTGCCGTTGTGATCACGAATGCACAGGCGAATCCTTCCCATGTCAAAAATGGATTGGCTGTGGGGACCACTTTCCGTTTGCCCAGATATAGAGAGACCAGATAGTGGACCACATCGTTAAGCTGTGTTAACACCACCAGGAAGAGGACCAGCTTCGACCCATACTCCGGCGTTGCGAACGGAAAGTAGGCCAGATGGCTGAGTCCGAATACCATCAGCATCAATCCCCACTGCGTAGAACTTACACTTCGCAGGAAGCCGACTGTTCCCTTATTAATCAAGCGGGGAAGCGGCAGCACGAGGAAGACATACAGCGGAATAAAGACGATAAACATCCCATACCATCCAATATAGATCCAATAGAACTGTACCGGTATAGCGAGATAAGCCCATAGGAACAGCCGGCGGTCAGCCTTTCGGGTGCTGCGGATCATGGAGAAATACTCTTTGAGCGCGAAGAACGCGAGTACCATTAACGAGATAAGGGAAACAATCGGATTGAAGAGCGTAGCGAGACAGAAAATGACGAGCATGCCCCACCAGGTCTTGATTTTGTTGCCGATGCCCGAATAATCCTTATCCGGCTGAAGCTTGGCAATGATTTTGTACACGATATGTATGACGAGTAATGCTGCAAAAATGAGCGTTAATGTGAAGAGCGAGCTGCTCACGAACCAATCACCTGCTTATTCCAGAAGTAAGATCCCATAATTGGGTACCTATGTTATTATGAAGGAATAGTGCCAACTTGATAAGGGGAAATTTCGTTATGACAGCCGACCGTTCAATCTACATCCTGCTTACGAATACAGGGACACTGTTTACCAAGGTTATTCAGAGTTACACCAGAGCACCATACAATCATGCCTCGATCTCTTTCAACCGGGAATTATCCGAGCTGTACAGCTTCGGCCGCAAGCACCCGAACAATCCGCTGAATGGCGGTTTTGTGAAGGAGGATATTCAGACGGGTACATATAGCAAATATCCAAATACAACTTGTGTTATTTATGAGCTTCAGGTTACGGACCGCGAGGTGGAAAAAATGAAACGTGTGCTGCAGATCTTCATCCGCAGCCGTCAGAAGTACATGTATAATCTGCTGGGGGTCATCGGCATTACCCTGAAGGAGCCCGTGGAATTCAGCAACTCCTACTTTTGCTCCCAGTTCGTGGCGGAAATCCTTCAACGTTCAGGAATTAAGCTGTGGAATAAGCTGCCTGCCCTGGTGACCCCCGATGATTTTCGTCAAAGCGATCGCCTGAAGCTCGTGTACGAAGGAAGGTTAAGCGACTATAAGCCAGTTACCTAAATGCAAAACAGCCTGCTGCCTCGAATCATTGGACAGCAGGCTGTTCTTGTATATTATAGGGACGATCTCGCCGACTGATCAAAGTCTACTTCTTCAATAAACTCAATGACTTCGCCGGTTGGGGTATGAACCAAAGCTTTTTTACTTGTACCTGTTGTGCATATGCACAATGAATTTCGTCCTTTCATCAATATTGTTTTAATGCTCCAGCCTCTATAATGAAAGCGTGTTCAACAAGAGCAAGGGGGCAATCACAATGGAGGCTTTAACTATTAGTTGGATTGGCGCACTGGCAGGACTTGCTATTGCCATCATATTGATCTTAAGGAAGCTGAACCCGGTCTATTCGTTATTTCTGGGAGCAATTGTAGGCGCTTTAATTGGTGGAGCAAACCTGGAAGAGACCGTAAACATATTGGTGAATGGCACGCAAAGCGTCATGGGCACCGTGCTCCGCGTCCTTGCGGCAGGGGTTCTGGCAGGTGTCATGATGGAGTCTGGAGCGGCAGAGACCATAGCTCAGGCGATTGTGAGAAAATTTGGTGGAAGCAAAGCAATTCTGGCATTGGCACTGGCCACGATGATTATTACAGCCGTTGGGGTATTCATCCCCGTTGCCGTACTTATAGTGGCACCAATCGCACTGTCTGTGGGTAACAAAATGGGCATTTCCAAACTGGCCCTAATTCTTGCGCTATCTGGCGGTGGTAAAGCGGGGAACATTATCTCTCCGAATCCCAATACGATTGCAGCGGCACGTGGATTCGATCTGGATCTCAGCAATGTCATGCTGGCAGGTGTGATTCCGGCCATCTGCGGATTAATTGTGACCGTTATCGTCGCTTCGATGCTCAAAAATAAAGGCGTAATGGTTACTGGTCAGGAAGCGGAGCAGGGTGAAGTGGATACCTCACAGTACCCGCCGCTGAAAAAAGCAATTGTTGCACCTCTGGTAGCCATCATTTTGTTAATGATTAACCCGATTGGTTCAATAACAGGGGTAGAAGTACTATCCACGTTCAAAGTGGATGCGATGTATATTCTGCCGCTTGCCGGCATCATCGGCATGCTGGCGATGGGACAAGGTAGAAACATTGTGAAGTATACAACTTCCGGATTAAATAAAATGACAGCAACCGTGCTTATTCTGATCGGCGCAGGTGGGATAGCGGGTCTGATCTCTGCATCCGACCTGTCAGGTCAGGTGGTTAGTTTAATTGAAGCATCCGGCATCTCAGGCACCTTCCTGGCGTCGATTGCGGGTATTCTGATGGCAGCAGCTACTGCCTCTACATCAACCGGTGTCATTCTGGCAACGGGCTCGTTCGGTGACGCAATTCTGAACATGGGGACGGCTCCGCTCGCAGCAGCGGTTATGGTGCACACCGGGGCAACCGTCATTGATTCTCTACCTCAGGGGAATTACTTCCACGTTTCGGCAGACAGCATGAAAATGACGATCCGGCAGCGGATGGGAGTCATTCCTTATGAAGCTATTGTGGGTGGGACGATGGCGATTGTAGCCACATTACTATACGGATTTATCCTCTAATAATAAGGATGGGGTGAGAAGAATGGGAGAGAAGACATTTGTACTGGCACCGGATTCATTCAAGGAGAGCATGACGGCGAAGGAAGTCTGTATTGCGATGGAAAAAGGATTGCGTAAAATCTACCCGGACGCCAGTTACATCCATGTGCCCATGGCAGACGGCGGAGAGGGAACCGTGCAATCATTGGTGGATGCTTCGAATGGCATCATTCACCGGAAAGAGGTGAGCGGACCGCTTGGTCAACCGGTCATGGCGCAGTATGGCATTCTGGGCGACGGCGCAACGGCAGCCATTGAGATGGCATCAGCCAGCGGCATTCATCTGGTAACCCCGGACAGCCGGGACCCGCTCCGCACGACTACTTACGGAACAGGAGAACTGATTCGGGCATGTCTGGATCTTGGCATTCGCAAAATCATTATCGGGATTGGTGGCAGTGCCACCAACGATGGCGGTACAGGTATGGCTGAGGCGCTTGGGGCGAAGTTTCTGGATGCCCAAGGGCAGCCACTTGCTCGTGGCGGTGGGGATCTGAACAAGTTGGCCCATATCGATGTGTCGGGTCTGGACCCGCGTTTGCAGGAAGTGGAGCTCATTGTAGCCTGTGATGTGACCAATCCGTTATGCGGAGAGCATGGTGCTTCAAGGGTATTTGGACCGCAGAAGGGGGCTACACCGGAAATGGTGCAGCTGCTGGATGTCAATCTCTCTCATTATGCGGAGGTGGTGAAACAGCAGTTGGGCAAGGATATTCGGGATGTTCCAGGTGCCGGAGCAGCGGGTGGACTGGGTGCAGGATTGCTGATTTTTACCCAGGCTGTTCTGCGTAAAGGTATTGAGATTGTCATCGAATACACAGGTTTGCAGGGCAAGCTGGATGATGCAGATGTGGTGTTTACAGGTGAGGGCGGAATCGATTTTCAAACGAAATTCGGCAAAACCCCTTACGGTGTTGCACAGGCCGCCAAGGAAGCGGGCAAACCGGTGATCGCCATCGCAGGGTATGTTGGTGAAGGGATTGATACGCTGTACACGGAAGGTATTGATGCTGTATTCGGTATTGTACCGGGCGCAGCCGATCTGGATAAGCTGCTTCGTGAAGGGCCGGAGAATGTGGAGCGTACCATGGAGAACATTGCAAGAGTGCTGAAGTTGGGTTTATGATCTTGATGATTAATCGCTATGAAGTGATAAATTAAAGTATAACGGAGACGGGTTGCGGATCTGCCAGCGTGCAGATGCTGCATGCCCGTCTCTCTTTGTTATGTTGGCTGGTGTCACTGATGGAGTGAGAGCAGTCCATGGGTAAGCTCGATCAGTTCGAGCCAGTTGTGTGGGTCTCTGCCCGTAATGCTCTCTATGCGTTTGAGGCGATACTGCAGCGTATTGCGATGAATGTTCAGATCGGTTGCCGTCATGGTCATGCTGCCGTTATGGTGGATGAAGCTGCGCAAGGTTTCCAGCAGATCTGCGTGATCTTCCAACCTGCTAATGATGTTGGCTTGAGACGTCAGTCGAGCCTTGCTGAAGCTTACCAGAAAGTGCACATCATCATAATAGAGGAGAGGAGCAGCCGGCTGAAGTGCCAACAGAATATTCATGACGGATCTTGCCTGCTCATAACAAACGGCAACGTTGGGTTCTTTTCGGCTGACTGATATAAAGCAGTGAGGCTGTTCTTGACGCAATCGCTTAAGGAGTGAATCAAGATCCATCTCGCTTTGAATCATAATAATCTGTGCGTCACCTTCGTCTTCCATGGAGAACGAGGGGAACTGCAGCAATACTTTGCCTATACTTTCATTGAATTCAGGAGTAGTTCCACTGGCCTTGATGTAGAGGAGGGTCGTTGGCAGCTGCAGATCCAAGTTGTATTGCAAGGCTTCCTTCCTGATCTTCAAGGAATAGGAGCCGTAATGATTCAAGAGGCGTTCCAGAAAGGCCTTCTTGCGAGATGTTTCGTGAGCCAGACTCTCCAATTGGTTGCGTTGTTCAATGAGGAGCGCTACCGTTGTTCGCACAATGTTACAGAACGGGCGAACCTCATCCGGATGGCCAGAGATTCCGATGACACCCACATGCTGGTTGTTGATCGTAATCGGTTCATTGGTACCCATTTTCTCTAATTTCCCGTCCTGCCAGACCTCTACTCGGCTTCCGGTTGTCAGTGCCCGAACAGCACCCTGATGAACGGTTCCAACCCGCTCCTTCTGACCGCTTCCAATAATAATGCCCTGTTCATTCATGATGTTGATGTTATACGGGATGTCCTGCATCATGTTATCGACGATTTCCTGTGCCTGTTTCTCGGTGAGCTGCAGCAACGCTATTTCCCCCTTTCTACTTATTTTACTTAATACAGGTCAATCGTTATTTGGGAATGTTGGCATATCGATCTACGTTGTTCATATGAACGAAATTATAAAGGATTGATAAGGCTTACACAAATGACATATTCAACTCGATTGCGCGAGTGATAATATGTTCCTCTCCCAGTTCCCGCTCTGATTCGTTAAGGTTCCTTAGACTACAATTTTGTTGATGTTCACTCCACCTTGATTTGATAGGCTCGACATAGAGGGGAGTAGGTCTTCGAGATTATATGTAAATAAAAAAATGATGAATAATGACGAAAAATCTAGAGATTCTGCCTATTTTTTCACCTTCAAGCAGGATCTTTTTCCATATTTTAGATTGATTGTTCAGAATCCGTTCAGAGTTGTGCAATACAATAGACCTAAATTGCGGACCATTTGAATGGAATAGAAGGGGAGGACATAGGTTTATGTTTTACAGGAAGCTAGTAAGTTGTTTATTAGTTGCAGTTCTGTTGTTGCAGGTTGTTAGCGTAGGTGGGGTAGCGAATGCAGCATCTACACCATTGGAGCAATTAAATGGAATCAGAAATTCTGTTCAGGATATTGAACAAACTATTTCACAAGTTCAAAGTCTCATAGAGAACAGCAGCTTAATTGATATTATCGATAAAACAACGCTCTATGACGGGCTGGATGGAGAACAGAAGAAAGAACTGGCAAGAGGAATGACTCTTTTGCTTCCACTTGGAACAGATTATGAAAGTCAGGGTCAAGTGGATTACATGTTTTATCTCTTAAGCGACATAGTAGTGCTGCCCAGAGTTACGAATTCAAGTGCTGTAGAGGGTCTTCTGAATGAGCTATATAACTATTATAGTCAGGCTGGAAATTTCCTACCTTCTGAACAAGCACAACCAATGGGTGAGGCGAGTGCTGCCTACAGCATGCTTAGAGGTGCTGATAAGGAAATATTCACAAATATTGTGATGTTTGGACCTGCTTTAGGTCAACACCAAACACCCATTAATTATAAGGGTCAGATTGAATTACTGAACGTGCTGATGTCGGATTATCTTCCAATTAACAGACCCATCACTGGATCAGACATGGATGCTGCACTGAATAGTCTTTATGCACACTATCAAATGACTACAATGTTCGGCATGAGTCCAAATGCTACGGTACAGCCTTTTCCAATCAACATGGAGAAGATGTCTACCATCCAGAATAATGAGCAGAGACGGGCGGAACTGGCAGATTGGATGATTTATAAGAGAACCGGTGTTGAAGGCTACAATACCACAGCAGAAGTACAAGCCGCCTTCGACGCATTCTTCGCAGTGGCTGCACCAGCAGTGACAGCGGATGATGAAGCAAATGCAATTGTAGGTGCGGACGGTACAATGGAATACAGCACGAATGCTGGCGTGGATTGGTTTGTATACAGTTCTGCTAATCAACCTCAATTTGAAGGTGCCCAAACGGTATGGGTACGTGTGAAAGCAACTGAAAGTACTCCAGTAGGTCCTTACGTGACATTGACCTTCACCGAGAATAGAGGAGCAGATCCACTTGAGGCACTGAACTTGGCAAAAAGTAATGGAGATTTAGCCGGTGTACTTTCTGCAGTTCAAGATCCTCAAGTTGGAGTAATTCTTCCTCAGGATTTTGACAACTGGACCAAGGATGAGAAAGAATCCATGGCTGAGTTTTTAACATTTATGAACGGCAGCAAAGGATATGTGAGTAAAGATCAAGTGCAATATGTGATTGACCTGGTTGTTTACCCTCGGGGAATTCTTCAGACACGTGATTTGCCGAGCGTGGAGCAGAGGATTACAACGTATTTTGACATGCTGAGAGGCCTGCCTGAAGTATTCAGTGGGAATATGGATTCCAGCATCCCGGAATACTATAGCATTGGGAAAAAGTATAACAAGCTGTCGGCAGTAGATAAGCAGATTTTGGCGTATAATATTAAATTTGATATTTTACGTAGTTCGCTACCCGTATATCAGTATAGTGAGCGGTTATCTGCTAGTCTATCGACGTATGGACCGATTAACAGTTTGACAACCCAAAACCAAATGTACAGTGCATTGGTGCGTCTTCGTTTATTACAGAAGGAGTCGGCAGAGTTTAATCAGAATTCGAGCACATCAGAATATTTGGAGAACTTCTCGCTTAACCTAAATAAAGTAGACGATATTACCTATTCAAAATACAAAGAACTCGCCCAGTGGATGATTGATAATCGTCCAGTACAGGGTTACGAAAGCTACCAAGCTATTCAACAAACGTTCAATGCTTTCTTTGGCCCATTATCACCGATGGAACAATTAAACGATGCAGTGGATGCAGAAAATGTAGGTGAGGTTCTAACTATTATCCGCAACAGCCCTGAGCTTGTAATACTCCCTGCGGGATTCAATGATCTTACTCTTGAAGAGCAGCTAGCTGTAGCTCAAGCTTTGATTGATTTGCTTCCGGATAAATATGATTATGAAAATGAAGGACAGGTAAGATATACCGTTGGGCTGGCATATGAAGCTGTGCTTGCTTATAAGGCAACGAGTCAGGCCGAGATGCAAAGTCATTTGGATAATTTCTATATGAAGCTTTCTCAAGTCGATGAATATATCTCGATTGAAGACTTCGAAGATTATGAAGAATTCCGTGAGCTTAGCAAAAAGTACGTAGAGGGGTCTGTTGTAGATCAGAAATTGATCGCTTATATGGCTCGCCTCATCTTCAAAGAAGAAGGTCTTTCAGTAGATAAGGCTCTTCTCGGCATGGTTATGATCTTGACCATTTCTCCATCTCTTAATGTAAACACAACAGACGAGATGAGCCAGACCTTGTTTACACTTCTGATGATTCAACAAGAGGTGGAAGAGTACAACAAACAATCGGATCATGAAAAGCTGGATGACTTCCCATTGAATTTCTCGAAATTAGCAGATGCATCGAGTGATGAGTCTAAGATCGAAAAACTCGCACAATGGATGCTGGACAAAAAACCAGCTAACGGTTATGGAAGCTATACCGAGGTTCAATCGGCATTTGACGAGTTTTTTGAACCCAAGACCCCGGTGGTCACTCCGCCAAGCAGTGGCGGAAGCGGTGGTGGATCTTCATCTACACCTGTAACATCAACGCCTGCAACCAACAAAGAGACACTTACGGTGGATGTGAATGGTACCAACGGGACCAACTTGGTGAAAACAACAATTACACGTACAACAGAAACAAATGGTAAGGTGAAGGACCTCGTAACAATGTCTGAAGCGACTGCCAAAGAATCTGTAGAAAAAGCAAAACAGCTTGGCATGGATACAGCACGCATCATCATTCCGGATGCCAAAGATTCCGTATCCGAGACTCGCGTAGAACTGCCAAAAGCAGCAGTAAAACAGCTGAATGATGGCGGACTTAAGCTGGAGATCTCGACAGAGAATGCAATCATTTCAATTCCTACGGTTTCGACCGCTGGTTTCAACCAAGACTTGTACTTCCGCATTGTGCCAATGAAGCAGGAATCCGAGCGCAAGCAAGTGGAAGAACGCGCGAAGCAAGAGCAATTGATTCAGCAAATTACGCCGGATGCAAATGTCAAAGTACTGGCTCGTCCAGTCGAAATCGAAACGAATATGCAGAGTCGTGAAGTAACACTGACATTGCCACTCCGTGATAGTCTGCCGACAGATGCAGCAGCACGTCAGAAGGCTTTGGACAACCTGGCCATCTACATTGAACACAGTGACGGTACCAAAGAATTGCTGCAAGGAAAGCTCGTTCAGCTGAACGATGGCAGTGAAGGCATCGAATTTACAGTAAGCAAATTCAGTACGTTCACACTGGTTGTGGTCGATGGACTGAAAGCGGCAGAAACAACTAATAAACCGTATATCAAAGGTTTTGGTGACAAGTTCCGTCCAGATGCATTCGTGACTCGTGCTCAAATGGCAGCGATGCTGGCGCGTAACCTGACGGATGAATCTAAATCTATTAATTCCGGTAATTTTGCCGACGTAGCAGCAACTCACTGGGCAAACAGCGAAATTGCACAAGCTCAATCCGCAGGGATCATGAATGGTATGAGCGCAACTCAATTTGTACCAGAAGGTTCGATTACACGCGCGCAGATGGCGACGATTGCTTACCGCTGGATGCAGCAGCAATCGGGCAGTGCAACTGCAGCAACGGAAGCTAGATCATCCTTTACGGATGTGTCCACAGATTCCTGGGCTGCAGAAGCGATCGCATATGTACAATCTGCTGGCCTGATGACTGGATACACCGATGGTACGTTCAAACCGGATAGCCAATTAACCCGGGCTGAAGCAGTAAAAGTATTAAATGTGTTGTTCAAGCGTACCCCAGCAACGGGTACAGGTTCACAATCGTTCTCGGACGTACCTGCGTCTCACTGGGCATATGCAGATATTCAAGCTGCAGCACAGCAATAATTTATCGGTAAAATAGTTGATAAATAAATAAGGCTACCCGAAAGGGTGGCCTTATTTGTATTTAAAAGAACAGATTGCAGTTTATTTTAGATGCGAATTTTACATATCTACCTGCAACAAACTGTCGAGACGTTTATTCCACGGTGTCTGTCCTTTTTCACGTATCACGCAATGGTTTCAAATCTCTGCAATCACTGAGAATACTGCTCCGTATGCAGAAGTTTCTGCATAACCGGTGAAGCCTCATCCGTTCCTGAGGAATGGTTATTGTTGTACTGTTATCATGGGCTGATCCTCGAAATATTTCTTCACTGTGTGCATAAAAGTTCCACGTGAAACGTCTCAACCCCGGCCTTTTTGGGTAAACTTGTAAATTGGTCTGGCGGGGCTCTATACTCAATAGTATGTATAACATTTAATAGGAGAGAGGATGTATATGCCGCATGAGAAAGCTTCAAGTTAACACACGGTACGGTACAGTTGAGGGAGAACATCTGCATGGAACGAGTGTATGGAAAGGCATCCCTTATGCCAAACCACCAGTGGGCGAATTGCGCTTTCAAGCCCCGATTCCGCCTGAATCATGGGATGGGGTCAGGGAGGCGAAGCAGTTCGGACCTGAAAATATACAGCCAAGACATCATCAAGCAGAAGGGATATTCGGAGAGTCTCCTGCTGAGTCGGAGGACAGTCTGTATCTGAACATCTGGGCACCGGAAAAAGAAAGCGAGCATCCTCTCCCGGTTATGGTATGGATTCATGGAGGTTCATTCACATCGGGTGCGGGAAGTCAGCCCTTGTATGATGGAACCCATCTGGTCGTGCGTGGCGATGTCATCGTTGTGACGATAAACTATCGTCTCGGCCCACTTGGATTCATGCATATGGCTCCACTTGGGGAAGGGTTTGCAACCAACGTGGGCCTGCTGGATCAGGTCGCTGCCCTGCAGTGGGTACAGGATAACATTGGAGCCTTTGGCGGTGATTCTGGCAATGTTACGGTATTCGGTGAATCGGCTGGCAGTATGAGTATTGCAGCATTGATGTCCATGCCGGCGGCCAAGGGCTTGTTCCACCGTGCCATTATGCAAAGCGGAGCATCGCAGTTCATGCCAGCAGAGCAGGCTGCCGAAATTAGGAACGGTGTATTGAAGGTTCTGGGTGTAACTCAGGATGATCTGCATAAGCTGAAAGATACCCCGGCGGAGCAGATCCTGGCTGCTGGCGAAACGGTCAAAAAACACAGCGGTGCTGCCATGGCTTTGTTGTTCCAGCCTGTACTGGATGGAGTGACGCTTCCGCAGTCTCCACTTGAGGCTGTACGTGCGGGAGCTGCCGAA
This sequence comes from Paenibacillus xylanilyticus, assembly GCF_009664365.1. Lineage (NCBI taxonomy): Bacteria > Bacillati > Bacillota > Bacilli > Caryophanales > Paenibacillaceae > Paenibacillus > Paenibacillus xylanilyticus. Next base: position 6,312,375 of record NZ_CP044310.1, on the reverse strand, counting down.
GGCATCCCTGTATTGATTGGAACTACCCTGCATGAAGGTGCGCTGTTCATTCAGCCGCATGTCCCTTATTCGGAAGAGATCGATATGGTACAGGCCGTCGACTTCATGACGCCCGATCTGGAGAACCGGGCAGCGATTGCGGACAGTTATCCCAAAACGGCAGACGGACAGGCTCAGGTGATGACCGATCTGTTCTTCTGGCGCTCGGCACTTCAATACGCGACTGCTCAACAGAAACATGCACCTGTGTGGATGTATCGGTTTGATTGGGTCATGCCGGAGCATCCGTTGCTGAGAAAGTCGATCCACAGCATTGATATCTTCTTTGCTTTCAATACACTGCATGCGCTGAAATCCATGAACGCCGAACCGGATGCAGCAGCTGCAGAACTGGCAGGCAAGGTGCAGGATGCCTGGATATCCTTTGCCAAGAATGGTCGTCCGGAAACGGCTGGAGTGAACTGGCCTCCTTATGAGGAGAATCGTGCGACCTTGATCTTCAATCATGAAATTGAACTTGCGCATGACCCAGAGTCATCAAAGCGGGAACTGCTTGGCGTGTAAACGAGCGAATTAAAGTGTCATCATATACAGATCAAAGGCGTCTTCCGTCATGCTTGATGGAGGACGCCTTCTTTTGTGTCCATTCAATACACTGCTGCTGACCAAAGTGTCCGATGTACGGCGCAATTTATTTACGGGAAGCTCTGATATTGGATACATGATCACAATAGAATGAGCGGCTGCCTCTAGAGAAGAGTACCAGTATGACGTGAATGAAGAGTGCTCCGAACAGGAGCATATAGAGACCGATCATACCAATCGAAATCCATACTTTATAGGGTTCAAGCACCGAGTCATTATTGACAAAGGCATACTCGTTGACGAGCCGGATCATGGTAAACATGAGCCAAGGCACATAAAGCGCGAGCCAGCGTTTAAACAGCAGCGGCATGGATGGTTTCCCTGTCTGCCTGCGAACATACCGGAAGCGCATCAGTGCGGAGCCAGGTGTGTTGCCGTCCCGGACACTCGGAATAAGAAACAATACAATGAGCATCGCGATGGTTGTATTAGCTGCGCTGTTGATCACATGAGTACTGGATAGACTGAAGATCGAGAGCAGATTCGATAGAAATACCACCACCACACCGTCGATGAGGAGTGCAAGCAGCTGAGGGATCGGGAACACTTGGTTTTGCTCCACAATTTGCTCACTTTTCGCCTGAATGCTGGCACGTGACGGGAATAGGGCAAGCAGGATCGGGGCTGCGAAGAATCCAAGTACCGCTCCTGACGTATTCGACAGCAGGTCATCGACATCAAACAGTCGATAAGGGCAGTCGTAATAACCGTAGAATCCGGTGATTTGTGTAATTTCAAAAAACAAGGAAAGTCCAAATCCGCCAAGCAAGGCATATTTCCAGCAGGATCTCTTTTGGAAAAAGTACCGGATATACACGCCCAGCGGCATGAGCAGCAGAACGTTAAACACAATTTGCAGAAAGGCCCTGCCCTGAATCATCCCCATATAGGTGGACGGCTGGGACCATACAATTGGTGTTTCTTTCATAATATCTTTGACAAAAGTGAAGGGAACGAGATTGTAATATACCGTATCGGCTGCCTGCTGGGCACACGTATTGTGGGTCGATGGAAAGGGCAGGATGACGAGACAATACGCAGCGAGAATATAAAAGATGAACGAAAAACTGATGGCAAAGCGGGACCAGCTGAAAAAGCCGTCTTTGCGATAGCCATAAATAAGCCAAGGAACAAGTAAAAACATGGCGATGACCGCGAAGATAAAGAAAGCTGTTTGTACAGGGAAAACATAAGAAGACATGGACATAGACATGACAAGAAACTCCTTTTGAAAAATATATTTCATGGACGGGCTACTACCCGGAATCAAACTAGTAATTAACATGAATCTAAATTTGGATATGTCACGGGAATCTCTCCCGGATAGTTATATCGTATAGGATCCGTTTTAAAGTAAGGAGAGGTGAACCTTAAATTTCGTTTAAATTCCATTAACCGAACGCAGAAAGGGGGCTAACATGGAATTAACGTGATCAACCCGCTGGAAGGAACATGAGGAATCCCGTATACTTGCGAGAAGCCCAAAAAAGGAATGGAGAGTTTAAACGATATGTCCAATTTACCTAACTGCCCCAAATGCAATTCCGAATACACATATGAGGACGGTAATCTGCTGGTATGCCCGGAATGTGCACATGAGTGGACGTTGGAATCCGAAACCGAGCGTGCAGAAGAAACCAAAGTAGTACGTGACTCGAACGGGAATATACTGAATGATGGAGATACCGTGACAGTCATTAAGGATCTGAAGGTGAAAGGCAGCTCGCTGGTTGTTAAACAAGGAACCAAAGTAAAAAATATCCGTTTAATAGACGGTGACCATGATATCGACTGCAAAATAGATAGTTTGGGTGCGATGAAGCTGAAGTCTGAATTTGTGAAAAAGATCTAGAAGGTTACATAGTGTATTTCATGAATGAAGCATCCGAGATGAATTGACAGGAAATATATGGATGGTATATACTGTCTGAAATTTAACAGGCAAACGCAATGATCAGGAGTACTAAGGACTAGGGCTGGCTCAGAGAACTGCCGTATGGTGCAAGGCAGTCCAACCTATCCCCCAACTCGCCTGTAAGCGGCAGGATTGAGCAGCAGTCATTCAGATGGACTGAGACCAGATCCTGACGGCTAACCCCCGTCATCAGGTTCCTGAGTTTCTGTGACCCAGCAGATACAGAGAGATCTGTCATTGGCATGGTTCATGGATGAAGAAGAGTGGTACCGCGAAGGTCATACCTGTCGCCTCTTAGTTGAGGTGGCAGGTTTTTTGCATTATTTTGACCCTAAATGAAAAAAAGGCAGGTGTCGGGTGAATGACAAGAGAACGCATTATTGACTATTATTCCGGGTTTGACGAGTGGGGAAGATTGGAGCGGGAGCCGCTGGAGTTCATCATCAACATGCATTACATCAGGGCACATCTTCCTGCAGCTGGACTCGTTCTGGATAACGGCGCAGGGCCAGGGAAATACGCGATGGAGCTTGCGAGGGATGGATACCGAGTAACCTTGTCAGACTTGACACCTGCTTCCGTGGATATCGCTCGGCAGAAGGCTAAGGAGTATGATCTGACGAAGCTGTTTGAGGGATTTCACGTACTGGATGCAACCCGTCTTGAGGGGCTGGCTGACGATACATACGATGCATCGCTGATGCTGGGGCCGTTGTATCATCTCCAGACTGAACAGGAGCGGGTAAAGGCTGTAAGGGAGCTGCACCGGGTAACGAAGCAAGGCGGCATGGTGTACATCGCGATGCAGAGCCGAATGAGAATGAGCATTAACTCGCTGCAGTCTCCCCAGCACTGGAAACCGAATGATCATATGGGTGCCATTCGTGCTTTTATGGAAAAGGGGACATTCGACCATCAGGATCAGGGCCGATTCACAGGGGCGTACTATTTTAACATTCAGGATATTCAACCCTTCATGGAGCAGAACGGATTCCAAACGGTGAATCTGATTGGATCATCCAGCCTCGGGGCCATGCTCACAGCAGAACAGCAGCAGTATTGGAAAGAGCGAGGGGAGTATGAAGAGTTAATCCAATTCATGATTGAGAAGGCAGCAGATCCTACAATTCTGGGAATTTCCTCTCACCTGCTGTACATCGGGACCAAGAAATAATCATGAAAGTCACAGAAATAGAGAATAATATGTCAAAATCAGGCCCTCTGGAGAAAGAGGGCTCTTGTGTTTTTCTTCAAAATAGTTCAATATTAAGATACATAACAAAAGGTGATCTACTTACAATAGGTTAGGTGAACAACGGATCGCTTCATAAACAGGGAGGAACAGAACATGGAAATCGGAATCAGTACCTTTGTAGAGACCAATCCAGATGTGAAAACCGGAGAACTTATAAGTCACGCACAGCGTATTCGTGATGTTGTAGAAGAGATTGTCCTGGCTGACGAGGTCGGTCTGGATGTATACGGTGTAGGGGAGCATCATCGTGCTGACTATGCAGCATCATCCCCGGCAGTGATTTTGGCAGCAGCGGCTTCACAGACCAAGCGTATCCGTCTGACCAGTGCCGTAACTGTACTGTCATCGGATGATCCGGTACGGGTGTTTCAGGATTTTGCAACGCTGGATGGCATCTCGAATGGTCGTGCAGAGATTATGGCGGGCCGGGGTTCGTTTATCGAATCCTTCCCTCTATTCGGCTATGATCTGAACGACTACGACGAGTTATTCGATGAGAAACTGGATCTGCTGCTTAAGCTTCGTGATTCGGAAAAGGTAACCTGGGAAGGCAAGCATCGTCCTTCCTTCAACAACCTGGGCATCTACCCGCGTCCAGTGCAGGAGAAGCTGCCCGTATGGATCGGTAGTGGTGGTAATCAGGAATCGGTTGTCCGCGCAGGTCTGCTCGGTCTGCCGCTGGTACTCGCGATTATCGGTGGTCGTCCGGTTCAATTTGCTCCACTGGTGGAGTTGTACAAAAAAGCTGCAGCCCATGCAGGGCATGATGCTTCCAAACTGACAGTGGCATCACACTCTCACGGTTTTATCGCGGATACAATGGATGAGGCTGTTGAGAAATTCTTCCCGCCTGCTCAGGCTGTCATGAACATGCTGGGCCGTGAACGTGGCTGGGGACACTACAGCCGTGCAACGTTTGATGCTGCACGCAGCCTTGAAGGCGCATTGTACGTTGGTGACGTAGAGACGGTGGCTCAGAAGATTATTTACCTGCGCAAGGAAGTTGGCATCACTCGTTTCATGCTGCACACCCCTCTCGGCACGATGCCTCACAATGAGGTGATGAGAGCCATTGAATTGCTTGGTAAAGAGGTTGCTCCAATCGTTCGCAATGAAATTGCTCGTTGGGAAGCGGAGAATGGTGAAGCGCGTTAATTCTGCTCGTTCGTCCGATCAGAGAAAAGAGAACATCACTTATTTTAACGTAACAAAAGGAGTAGAGGCTCAGCTTACGAAGCTGGGCTTCCACTCCTTTTTTTGTTTTGGGCTGGTTTACAATTTCATGATGCCAACCAGCATGCTGGTTCCAGCTGCACCAAGGGCAATCAGCTGAATTTTCAGGCCTAATCCATCAAAGCTGAATACTTTCGGAAGCAGCCAGTATAAGCTGATCATGGTCCAGAACGTGTACAAGGCTGCTGCAGTAAGCAGCTGTCTCCCGGAGATTTCCCTGATTTCGGAACCCAGCAGGCCCGGAAAGGTTGCATCACCAATCATTTTCAGATTCCAGTAGGAGAGAAAAAAATAAACAAGCACAACGCCCATCGTCCCCACGATCATCAGCGTATCCTTACTCAGCAGTAAACGGCTAAGAGTCCGTGACCTGTTCTTCATTTCCCCGAAACCGACGAGGAAAAAGACGAAGCCTACCACCAGTCCTACACCGGCTCCTGTCGTGCACAGCGTATGTAGAACGATACCGAGGACTCCAATAATCCATACCATGTCATCACCTTCTTCACAGCCTTGCGACTTGCGAGCTTCCCGCTCACAGAATATACCATGCTGTCCATTCTACGCCTGAATGTATGGCTCATCAATGAAGTGCATTCCCTGTTATCTGGTTCCCGCTTTTGAACAGCGTATAGTGAATGACCTCACCGCTCCAGAAATGGAAGGTCAGATTAATCTGCCCATTATGCAGTTCACTGAGCCATTCCGGCTGCAGAATCAGTTGATTTGTTTCATAAGAAGGTGCAAATGTAGTCAGGAATTCTTTGTAAGAAGTCCAGTTCTGCGGAGCAGTAAACTCTCCAGAGGAATAGACGGCCTCCATGGTAGCGAGCTGATCCCCATGAAAGAGCGTTGGGATGGAGAAAGCCTCTGTACTACCGAATGCATTCTCCAGCTCGGGCTTGGCCGATACGACGAGCTTCCAAGTCCAGTCAGCGCCTTGATTGAACTTCGCCGTGAGGATGGCCTGCTTGCCGAGCTGGTCGCCCTTGCTAACCATACGGGATAATGCATCAGCTTGGATAAGCAGCGTACTCCCGCTGAATGAATAGTCTGCGTTTTGTTTCAACAGCTGCTCACCTGCATAGAGCGATACGAGTTTGGTTCCATTTAACTTGACTGTCAGCTCCGTATCCTGAATGGGGTAGCCTTGCCTCAGGTACAGTAGGTCACGATCTCCAACAGCAGAACGGCCTGTCCAGCCTGCCTGAATCATCTGGAACAGAGCCGGATCGGACCAGACATACGTCTCCCGGTTTAGATGCTGGCCATTGTCCCACCATATGGACGCTATCTTTTTGTCCTTCAGCTCATGCCCGATGAATTCGAAATATTTTAGCTTCTCGCCCTGTTCAATAACATCCGTATGTTTATCGAATCCCAGAAGTCCATACTCGCCAAGAATGACAGGAATTCCATGCGTGACCAGCGTCCTGTATATGTTGTTAAACGTGCTGGCCGCATCATTCTTGGTATCGGTATCAAACGTGGTGTGTCCAGCGATATTAACGCTAAATGGCCAGTATCCATAGTAATGCACGGTGGCAATCAGGTTCTTGTCCTTCAATTCAGTGATGGTATGCCTCAAACTGTTCAGCCTTGCCTGTGTAGGTGAACCCTCAAGTGCAGGCAGCAGAAGTGCACGCTCTTCGTTATTGCCGCCTGTGCTGCGAATCAGCTTCACAAACGTCGTGTTTAATTCATGCAAAAGAGCAAGCTGCCTTGGCTCATCGATATTGCTTCCTGCTCCCATATCACCCGCCTGAATGATTCCTCGATTGAAGCGCGGCTCATTCACACTTTCGAACATCAGCCGCAGCGGAGCATCCTTGAATTGATTCGCAATTTGGGTCCACACTGCTGTGTAACGAGCGAGTACCTGATCATGATCGGTTTCCAGCTGACTGATCCAGAGATAGGAATCATGATGGAGATCCAACACGACGTACAGATTGGCATCCAGTGCCCATCCAATCACTTCCTGGACCCGTGCCATGTAAGCAGGATCTATCCGGTAATCCGGTGCGGCACCAATATGCTGGTCCCAAGTAACGGGGATTCGTATGCTTTTGAATCCTTGAGCGGCAATGTTTCCGATTAATTCCGGACTAACGCGTGGATTGCCCCAGTAGGTTTCATCCGGACCTACCGTATCCAATGAGTTGCCGAGGTTCCATCCGGGCTGCATCTGATCCACAATCGTTTGCAGTGGGCCAAAAGCGGTCGTTTCGTGCTGCCTGGCAAGCTCCGATTGGGCTGCAGACGCAGGTAATGGCAGCAGGATGAAAAGACACATGGCGATGCATATCAGTGATACGGAGATAGGGCGACTAGGTAATTTCATGAAGGCTCCTTTAGCTTAAGTGATCTCATTATGTTTTCGTCCTGTAGATCGACGTAATGCATTATATCAAAAGGAGTATCGGGATGAGCCATGTATTTTTTACCCAAATGCCTATTCGTTCTCCGATTCGTACTTTTCCCGGTGCTGCTTCTTCATTTCAATATAATCCGGGTCAGTCTTGGCAATCTCCCACTGCGCCTTGAAGATAGCTGCGGCTTCCGCTTTCACTTTGTCATTCTGATAGGGAAGGATCGAACCGTCCTCTTTTGAATATTTGCGTCCACCTTTATGGTTCGTATAACGCCGGGCCCGTGTATATCCCATCTGCAGAAACTTGCGCGCCATATCCATGCCAACGAAATCATCCTTTTTCTTATATTCCAAAAACAGCTCGTAGATCTTCTCCGATGATTCGGTCGCGATCTCGGGTGTCTTAAAACGCCAATAGGGCAGAATCTCGCTCTTGTAGGGTTCCACCATCAGCACGCCCTGCTCTCCCCGTCCGACGGTATATAGTTCGGGATGTTTGCGCAAATCGAGCTCTTCGTAATTCAGAGTGTAATCGAATTTTTTCATCAGTGTGGTCCCTCCTTGAGATAACATGTATGGTATAGTCGTGCTTGAGCATGGAATTTTTGTAATCGTAATATGACTCCTACCTCTTTTTACCCCGATTCTTTTGGAACATACACGGTTAATGGGGGACAGAGAAGTAAAACCATAGGAGGGATCATGATATGGGAATGTCCGGAAGATATCTTGTGGTGACCGACGAGTTGATTGAATCGATCAAGTCAGGCGAGATCAGTGTGCATGATTGTTCCGTCGATCTGGATATTGATAAAACGTGGCAGATGCTTCAGTTCACCTTAACCGGTAACCTGGCGGAAGGAGAGCCGCCTCTCGGATATGTGGTGCCGATGTCAGGGGAACAATATTTGGGGAATTATTCGGACATGGATCTGTTTTTGCTCTCGAACGAACAGGTGCTGGAAGCCTATATGGCTCTGGAGCAGCTGGACCCCGATGAACTGAAGGCACGTTTTGACCTGGACCAAATGATTACGGAAGGCGTCTATCCGGTCATGGAAGGCTGGGATGCAGATGAGACGTTCACAGAGATCGTTCAAACAATGAACGACGTTCAGGCTCTATATCAGGCAACAGCCGCCGCCGGCAATGGAATTGTCTTTTATATTTTCTGAAACGGTTCCTAACGGTGACGCCCTTCATGTTTAAGCTGCTTCGGTTCGGGTTATTGATAAAAATAAGGCGATTGCCTTGATGATTATCACGAAAATCCGGTAGAAGAGAGGGATTGCGGTATGACACAGGACCAGAATGAGGAGAACAAAGCCATTCAAGACGACGAGCCGGATCAATTTGAAACCCCTGTAACGACAGAGGACAATGAACCGACTGAAGAGGTTGACGAGGAAACCAAAGAGTAATGTACGAGGTCGTCTAAAATAAATACTTATCCAAAGGTCGGACACATTTCCGGCCTTTTTTGGCGTTTTTACGTTCCACCGGTTTACAACATTTACCTGATGGCCTCATAATAGGAATGAACCACATTTTTCCTAAGGAGGAGATCGTATCAAGAATCGAAGGTTAGCCAAGTGGATCGCCGTACCACTCGTTTTGATGATGGTGGCGCTTACGGGATGTCAGGCTGTTGGTGGGGTGGATATTAGTAAAGCCATGGTCAACAGTACAAACGTAAAATCCGGTGAATCGAGACAATCCATGCACATTAACATAGAGCCGGCCAAAGAATTCGCTACCGAGAAAGACAACGAAATGATTGAACTTATTAATTCCGTATCGCTGGACATCGAAAATGCCAAAGTGAAGGATGCCCAAACGGCATCGATCCAAGGCGCTGTAAGTTTCCAAGGAACCAAACTGCCTTTCCGCCTTTCCATGGACGAAACCCAAATGGTAATCGACCTGGACGGGGCGCAGAAGCCGCTGTACATATCACTTGAGGCTCTGGAAGGCGCGCAAGCACTTCCGATGATGGACACCAAGGCTCTGGAAAAGCAGATTGAGGAGCTCTCTCCCAAGTTGCTTTCCTTTGTTTTAAAGCATCTGTCCAATCCGAAAAATATCTCTGTTACGCCTGTACAGGAATCGGTTAACGGTGAGTCCCTCAGCCTCTCCAAGCTCCATATGGAGATCACTGGAGAAGAGATTCTTGCCATGGTTAAACCGTTTCTGACAAGTGTTGCCCAGGATGAGCAAGGACTCAAGGATCTGATTGGCGATCTATATGAGGTGTTCTATCCTATGCTGACAGCAATTAATCAGGTAGAGGAAGTGGACACAGGAGCCATAACCTCCTTAATGCCAGAATCGAAAGAGGCAGCTGTTGCCACCATGTACCCGATGATCAAGGCAGGACTCGACGAGCTTCTGGTTAACTATGATCAAGGGTTGAACGAATTGTTGAATGAAATGCCCGAGCTGAAGACGGTATTTGGCACAGATACAACATTTAAGCTCGATTTCTATCTCGACAGTGCGCTGAACATCCGCAAGCAAAATGCTGAGTTGAAAGTGGCACTGCCTGCCTCCGAGGATCTGCCTTTGCAATCTGTGACTTTATACGCAGACAGCGAGCAGTGGAATATTGGTGGGGCGGTAACCGTGGATGCGGTTGATACAACGGGTGGCGTAATCGATCTGATGAAGGAAGATATCACTCCTGGACAGATGCTGCGCAACTTTGACTCCAATTCTGTTGTGTATCAGCTGCTGAAAGACGAAGCCGGCATCACTCGGAAGAGCATTATGCTGTATCCGGAAGATGAGACCTACGGTGCCATTACGGTAAAAAATACAACATTCGTTCCTCTGCGTTACCTGTCCGAGGAATTGGATGCCGAGGTGAAATGGACCAAGGGATCGGATACCATCGTTGTTATTGACGACATCACAGGCAATGAGATTGTCCTGACTGTTGGTTCCAAGAACGCAACGGTTGCGGGTAAGGAAGTAACCATGGTTGAATCCGCCTATGTGGGCAAAAACGGTAAGACTTACGTTCCACTGCGCTTCATGGCAGAGTCTCTTGGAGCAACCGTGGATAAGGAAAAAGAAACAGGCTGGATCTTTATCGATCGGCCGTAAGTTAAAACATTTGTACGACATTTCCGGGTGAAGCGCCGATTATCAATGGTGCCGTTATCCCGATTAATGGTGTACAGTCAGCCAAATATTGAGTGTTATCTCCGTCATCAGAAAGCGCCTGTTCCCAGCAAGTTGTTGGGTACAGGCGCTTTTATGAGTATGATCGAATATTAGGCAGGCTGAAGAGCCTGCGGCTTTTTGCTGAATCCAGTACTCCCGGCGGTAAAGCCCATCTGCCGATAAAACTCATGAGCTGCTTCACGGTCGGGACGGTTACCGCTGTTTAAGGAGAGCGAGTCTATGCCTTGATTGGCGGCCCATTGCTCTGCTGCCAGAATCAGCTGACGGCCTATCCCGGTGCCTCTGAACTGGTCATGCACGATGAGTGCCAGGATGCGGCAGTGCTGGCCGTTTTTCTCATACAGGTAAGAGGTCTGCATGCCAATCAATCCGATCACACGTCCACGGACCTCGGCGACGAGCGTATTAAAGTTTGCATCAGCCGCAATGTGGGCATAACGCTCCTGCATTTCAGCATACGTCGTGGGATAGCCGAGTTGGTCCATGAGAATGACCATATCCTGCAGATCTTCCGTTGAACTGCTGCGTATTGTTACATCCTGGCTCATGATAGCTTTGCCTCCTTATTTCGTTCCTTCAGTGAGAGTTCAATGATGGTATCCAGCAGCTCCGAAAAGGAAATGCCTGCAGCGGCTGCACTTTTGGGCAGCAGACTGTTACGGGTAAGACCTGGAAGCGTGTTGACTTCAAGTACATAAGGCATGCCCTCACGGATGATCATATCCACGCGGGCATAGACGCTGCATTTCAGCACACGATAACAGGCCAGTGCGGCATCTTCCACGCGCTGGTGAATGTCTGCAGGTAGCTGAATCACCTGTTCTTCGGCACCGCCGTCATTATATTTGGAGCTATAGTCGAAGAACTCGGCACTTGAACGAATGGAGATGATCGGGAGCATCCTGCCATCTACAATGGCACAGGTAATTTCATCCCCTGCGATATATTGTTCAATCATGACCGTGTCATCCCATACAAGTGCGGCTTCAACCGCAGCTTGAAGAGACGAAGGCTCTTGAACAACCTGGGTGCCAATGCTGGAGCCGCCAGAGTTCGGCTTCACAACGACCGGATACGTCAACTGCTGAACCGCTGTAGATGACAGTTCTTCCAGATGGTTCACCTGCACCCATGCTCCGGTAGGTATGCCCGCATGGTGCATGAGCTGTTTGGACATATCCTTATCCATACATACGCTGCTGGACAAGACGCCGCAACCGGTGTATGGAATGCCCAGCGACTCCAGGGTACCTTGAACTGTACCGTCTTCGCCGTATTTGCCATGCAGTGCGAGTAAGGCTACATCAATACCCGCCGACTTGTCGATCAGATCCCGTTTGCTGCTTAGCTCAATGGGAATGACCTCATATTTATCCCTAGCTAGATGGGCAATCATCTCCTGTCCGGTGAGCAGGGAAATATCCCGCTCGGAAGATGTACCGCCCATAATCACGCCAACCTTCATGTGTAATCCTCCCATGTTGTTATTCAGCCGCTTCAGCTCATCTGAGCCGCGGTCTCACCAATGATACGGATACCTTTGCGAATATTGTCATCGCTCACCCTCGAGAAGCCTAGGCGCATCGTATTTAACCCCTGACCTGGTTCCAGATAAAAGGTATCGCCGGGCGTGAAGGTCACACCCTTCACCTTGCAGGCAGCCAGCAATTCCCGGGTCCGGTATCCCGGGGGGAATTGTACAAATAAATGCAAACCGCCCTCGCCGGAGATCTGGCACATGGGCAGATGCTTGCGTAAGCAGCGCACGACCAGTTCGTATTTCCGCTTATATTCAGTGCGGGCCCGCTTCAGATACTTCTCAAAATTTCCGTTGCTCAAGTATTGGTAGAGCAGGGATTGGTCCAGTGTTGAGGTGTGAATGCTGCGGGCCCGTTTCATGCTTTCCAAATAATCAATCAGCGCTGCATCTGCAATGACCCAGCCTACTCGCAGTCCGGGAAAGAGTACCTTGGAGAAGCTGCCCAGATAGACGAGTCCATTACCCTTGCCCGCACTAGCGATGAGAGGAGAGACGTGGGAACCGGAATAACGCAGTTCCTCATTGAACCCATCCTCGATAATCGGCACTTCGTATTGATTCATTAACCGGATAATCTCTGCCCGTTTGGCTGGAGAAGTCACCGTTCCGGTTGGATTGTGATATGAAGGTACCAAATAGGCCAGATCATACGAACTTGTGACGAGTTCATGTTCCAACTGCTGCAGATTGAGTCCGTCCGGCTCCATGTCCACGCCTGTGAGGTTGAACTCATGAAGCTTCAGATTTTTGATGGCTGTATGATGGGTAGGGTTCTCACATAGAGCTCTGCCGCTTTGTCTGCGCAAGGCACCAAGCACCAGATCGAAGCCTTCCGTGAATCCGTTGGTGATTAGAATATCCTTACCGCTCAGGTCAACACCCTTGTTCTCCATGTAACGGAGCAGATAGTTCATCAAAGGACGGTAGCCTTGTGCATATCCGTAGTTCAGCAGCACTTCGCCTTCGAGAGACATGCGATCAAGGAAGGCCCTTTTCACATTATGCAGATCGAACAGCTTTTCATCCGGGGCAATACTGGTAAACGAGATCTCGCCACGTTCTGCACCGGAACCATGTTTCATCAGATCATATTGTTCCGCCTGGATCGCATAGTCGCTCACGCGGCTCTTCCAATCCAGCTGCCAGCCGGTGGTTGGCTCAGGCGCTTCAATCATGGGGCTGACGTAGTTCCCTTTGCCTTTCACCGCATAGATCAGACCTTCTTCTTCAAGCTCGGCATAAGCGAGCAGGACCGTGCTGCGACTAACTTTCATCAGTGTACTGAGTTCACGGGTGGAAGGCAGCTTTTGCTTCGCTTGCAATCCGCCTTTGAGCATCAATCGCTTCATATAATCTTTGACTTGTATATATACAGGGCGGTCCTCCGTCAGTTGCAGATCGGAATACATCCCATCACTCCCTCTGTTTGCTATCTTGCCATATTATAAACCCCACCGAAAGAACCACGATACCACTGTTTCCATTACAAGGTGGTTGGACCCGGAGCCGATAGCTGTCGATCCGTCCAGTCGCCTTTAGTCACGGTAATTTATTTCCAATGCCTCTATTTTTCATGGTTTTTCTATAGTAACCTATATTTTAGCATGACCAAAAATGCTTTATTTCCAATATGACGACACCGGAGGAAATCCCGCATGGCAAGAACGCTTTTCCCGAGACTTCGCGGCAACAGCCGGGGCTGTCTCGCTTTCGAACCGTTTTTCCTGATTCCGTACAGCATGATGGCGACTTACGCTACGCTGTACATGTATGAGCTGGGCGTTACCGAGACCAATATTGGCTGGATTACGACGCTCGGGCTGATCGTGCAGGTGCTATCATCATTCATGAGCGGGTATTTGACCGACCGAATGGGACGCAAACGCGCCATCCTCACCTTCGACGTGCTTAGTTGGAGCGTGGCGATGCTCATCTTTGCCTTTTCCCAAAATGTCTGGTTTTTCGTTATCGCGACATTCATCAACGGGCTTCAGCGAGTTCCACATATCGCCTTTTACTGTCTGATCGTCGAGGATACGCCCAAAAAGGACCGGACTTACGTTTTCACGCTGCTTCAGATCATCGGCGTCGTCGGTGGTTTGTTTGCTCCGCTTGGCGGTCTGTTGGTAGATCATTACGGGCTGGTGGACGGCACTCGGATCATGTATGTGCTGTGTTCGCTGCTCATGACCTTCCAATTCATCGGGCGGCATCTGACCACGAAGGAAACAGAAATGGGCTATCGGAAAATGAAAGAGACGAAGGAACTCGGTCTCAAGAAGAGTTTGATCGACTACAGTGGCGCGATCCGAGATCTGTTTGCCAGCCGCAGTCTGATGCTGATCTTCATCGTTTATATCCTGTTCAACTTTCAAATGACGCTAAAAACGACCTATCTATCGCTGTATCTGGCCGACTATCTGAAAGTGGACAGCGGACTAATCTCGCTCGTTCCTGCCGTTTCCTCTATTATTATGCTGCTCGCGCTGTGGTTCATCATGCCGAAGATTCCAGCTGAAGGAGAGACGCGCTCGATGATGGCTGGTTTTGTGCTATCGTTGCTTTCGAACGTGATGCTGGTGCTGTGGCCGACGTCGAATCTGGTCTGGATAGGTTTGAGTACCGTGCTTGCCGCTGTCGGATTGATGATCAGTTCGCCGTACCTCGAAGCGGCCGTCCAGAACGCGATCGACGACGAAAAAAGAGCGAAGGTATTCTCGATGCTTTCCGTCGTGATCCTGCTGCTTACTTCCCCGGCCGGTATCGTGGGAGGCTGGGCGTACACGCTCGATCCACGGATTCCGATCTGGATCATTACGGCTTCTTTTGCTGCTGCGTTTGTGTTTTTAATGATTTATTTGAGTCGGGGGAGGGAGAAAGCCCATTTGTAAGGGAATCTGGGGCTCTCCGCTATCGTCTCGTATATATGGATCTTTCTGGGATAGTTTAAGAGGTGCCGCTTGGTCGGCGTCTCTTTTTTTCTTTTAAATATACTGCGAACTCAAGAAGCTATGAGGTTTGGCTTGAGTATACGGAGGTTGTTATAAATGGTTTAAGGAGGACAACGTAAAAAGGCCCTGGCTTCGTGCCGGGCTGTGGGTGTAGCTTGATCCAATTCTATATAGATCTGCTGTTATGAAGTTATGACTTACTAAGATTGCATGGCATGACCATTCTTCTCTTTGCTAGGATCGATAGCTATCGGTTCTTCTGCGTGGATCTAGTTGGTCGTTGCTGACTGGAATTGCAGGCTTTCTAATTCAAATCCACTTAGTACTTCTACTTCTTTTTCTACGTTGCAATCTACAATGAATCTCTTTCTACATTTGCTTGCTGCAAGGGTCGTATTGATGATGAATCCTAAAAGCTACAGACTTGCAATACGTGCTAACTGTCCTCTTGTTGTGGTGCGCACATTACAGAATTCAGTATGAAAAAGATCATGATTCATAGGGTACAATAGACGGAAGTAGATATAAAGACATATGTCTTAGTGCCCAATTTCTTCCTCATACCCCTATAGTACCACTTTGAATCAGGGAAGTTAACCTTTTTTTTGAAATTATTGTCGTAATAGTTGAAAATAGCGTGAATTGTGCATCTTATAGGATGAAATGGTTTCCTATAATAATGTATGATAGGATGTAAGCCTATAGATAATGAGGAAGTGAGCCCAATGATTCAGATTACCGTACCAACGCCGGATGTAAACATCACGAAGCAGGAAGACCCGCAGCTTAGCCACATCTATGGTTTCACCGATTTTCACCTGATCACACGTGAAAAGGGTGGAATCTTCATGTTTTACAATGCCGATGGAGAGCTGTTATTTGTCGGGAAAGCAAGAAAATTGAGACCGCGGATCAAGAAGCATTTTGAGGATACCGTTTCTCCAATGAAGAACCACCGGGAAGAAGTGGCGACCATTGAAGTTTGTCTGGTAGAAGATGCCGTAGACCGTGAAATTTATGAGACCTATATCATTAATACGATGCGTGCGAAATACAATGTAGACAAAGTGTTCTACAACTAAGTCTTCTACCTAGTAACTATAGCAACAACTAGCATTTAATTATCTGTATCAAGTTAAAAAAAGGTTTTACAGCCTGGGACATATGTCCTACAGGGTTGTAACGATGGATAAGGATGTGATCGACCGATTGCATCCAAGTCTGTGCTTGAACATCAAAACATATGAATAGCAGATCATTGGAAATGTAGAACATGAAGAACACGAAGAACATAAAGATTGGTTTCAAAGATTGACCCAATACATAAAAGAGGTGATTGTTTTGATCGGACGCAGTGGTAACCCCACACTCAAGGACAGTACATTTGAAAATGCCGGTGGATATGGAGATGACCGGTACCAGCGTTACATGACGATTAACGGCACAGTGAACAAAGCATTCATTACGCTGGTCATCCTGCTCGGCAGTGCATTTGCGACATGGATGATGTTCTTTAACGGTCAGGAAGTACTTCCTCTCGCCATCGGAGGTGCCATCGTCGGATTTATTCTGGCATTGATTATCTCGTTCAAACCTGTGGCAGCACCCTATCTGGTTCCCATCTATGCCATCGCGGAAGGTATGTTCCTTGGCGCACTCTCCGCAACCTACGAGTCATTGTACAATGGAATCACTTTGCAGGCTGCTTTGCTGACGATGGCCGTGTTCATCGCCCTGCTGGTCGCTTACAAATCGAGACTGATCAAAGCTACGGAGAACTTCAAACTGGGAGTGGTAGCAGCAACCGGCGGCATTATGATCATGTATCTGCTCAGTTTCGTGCTGGGATTGTTCGGTATTACCGTTCCCTATCTACATGACAACAGTCTGATCGGAATTGGGATTTCAGTCGTAATCGTGATCGTGGCGGCACTGAATCTGGTGCTTGATTTTGACTTTATTGAGAACGGTGCTGAACAAGGTGCTCCCAAATATATGGAGTGGTACGGTGCATTTGGCCTTATGGTTACCCTGGTGTGGCTGTATATCGAGATTTTACGTCTGCTCAGCAAGCTGCGGAGCCGGGACTAGGAACGAATAATTACAATGGAGATAACGGATTAAATCAAGAGCTAACGCGTGCATCGTCACGTCGTTGGCTTTTTTTATGCATGTGGATGACGATGATCATTCGCACTAAAACGGGTGCACATATTTCCATATATGGATTGACTGAGAGGAAAAGATTGTGATACTCTAATTGATAATGATTATCATTGTCGATAAATAGTGAATCAGTCAACTGACCTCAACGTACGTTGTACGCTTCATATTAAGATGATCAAACAGATCGAGAGGAGTGGCCTCATGTTACTGGAGAATGAATTGCACCGTGCTGTGCTAGCCCCCGTTATGAGTCGCAGCCCCAAGACGGACCTTGCTGAAGTAAAAGCCTATATGGACGAGCATTACAATGAAGCATTGTCTATTGCCGATCTTGCTCAGAGAGCAAATATCAGTCCGAAGTATTTTGTTGATCTATTCAAAAAAACCTACGGTCTCAGCGCGATGGAGTATCTGACAGATCTCCGCATTAACCGGGCCAAGCGTTATCTGAAGGAATCCGGATATAAACTGCGTGATATTGCGCTCAGAGTCGGATACAGCGATGAATATTATTTCAGCCGCAAATTCAAAAAGGAAGTCGGCGTTTCTCCTTCCGATTATGCCAAGAACGCCAGAAAACGCATTGCCACCTGCTCCTCCAGCGTCATCGGACAGCTGCTGGCCCTCAATGTCATGCCCATTGCTGCGCCCATCGATCCGAAATGGACAGCGTATTATTATAACGCGCACCGCACGGAAATCCAGTCCCATCTTCAACTAACCGATCCTTATACCAGCTGGAGATTTGAAGCGAACGTGGAGCGGCTTGTGCACATACGGCCGGACGCTATCATTGGTACCGATCAACTCAGTGAAGAGGACCAAGCTGGACTTGCCGAGATTGCGCCTTGCTGTTTTGTACCCAAGCAACAGACGGATTGGCGTGCACAGCTGCGTATGATTGCTGCGTTCCTGGAACGGGAGGAACAGGCAGAACAGTGGATTGGACTGTATAACAAGCGGGTAGAGAAAGCGCGGGAATCGATGCAGAAGGAAGTGGGATGCGAGAAGGTGGCTGTGATCCGGGTATATGGACAGCGCCTCTATCTCTATAGTAATCCGGGGATTGAGGAGGTGCTCTATGGCGCATTGCAGCTGGAGACCTTTCCCGATGCCAGTACCAATACACCGCTGACGTTGGAACAACTAAATGTAATGAATCCGGACCGGATTCTGATCATGGTATGCCCGGAGGCCGTATCGCGGGCTTACTGGCTTAGTCTGCAGCACTCGCCAGTATGGAGACAGCTGAACGCTGTGCGTCAGTATCAGACGCACCTGATCACTGGCGATCCCTGGTTCGATTACTCCGCAGTAGGCGTTATGCGTATGCTGGATGAGGCACTGCTCATTTTCACGGGATATTGTCCAAATATATATCTGGATAACGTCCATGGTGATTCACGAGCGACATGACATATAATCCATCTATCTAAATGAGAATGTTTATCAAGGGGGATATATCATGCATCAGCAGGAAAAAAAGAACGGACAGCGTTTCGCTCCAAGTAGGTGGAATAATCATCGGTTGTCAGCCTTGATTGTGCTCGTATTACTGGTGGGCTTACTGGCGGCCTGTGGCTCCACATCAGAACATGAAGGAGCAGCACAGCAGGAGCAGAAGACAGCCGAGGCCTCCACAACAGCCTCATCAGAAACGGCGGTACAGGAAGAGGAGACTGCAGAAACCGCAGCTGGCGAACGAACTGTAAAAGACGAAATGGGACATGATGTAGTGGTTCCTGCCAAAGTGGAGCGTGTATTTGCA
This sequence comes from Paenibacillus xylanilyticus, assembly GCF_009664365.1. NCBI lineage: Bacteria > Bacillati > Bacillota > Bacilli > Caryophanales > Paenibacillaceae > Paenibacillus > Paenibacillus xylanilyticus. The sequence goes on along the minus strand of NZ_CP044310.1, from coordinate 6,293,342 downwards.
CCTTATCTGGAGGATTCCCTGCTTACACTCGGCGTCAAGCCCGTTGCTCAATGGGCCAGCGGCACCCAAGGGCATGTTTACTTACAGGATCAGCTAAGTGACGTACCTACACTCGATTTCTCAAGTGGGCTGCCTTCGCCTGAAGCGTTGATGGCTTACAACCCTGATTTTATTATCCTGCACACCGCGAATTATGCCGAGAACGGTGTCTATGAGAGTTACTCGAAGATTGCACCAACCTATGTATTTAACAATGCATCCGGCGATGTGGAGAAGTCACTGGAGATCATTGGCGATCTGCTTGGCAAAACAGCTGAGGCTGAACAGGCTATCGAGACATATCACGCCAAGGTAGACGCGGCGAAGGCAGAGATCGCCAAGGTAGCGGAAGGCAAGAAAGCGGCCATTATCCGCTTTGCTCCCCGCGGAATCAGCATGATGGGCGGAAACTACTTCAGCGGCTATGTCGTATATGAACAGTTGGGACTCGGCAAGCCTGCGCTCGTCGAGACGGAGAACAGTGCTATTGTCTCCACCGAAGTGCTGCCCGAGATTGACGCAGATTATATTTTCACCGTGGAACAGGGACCAGGAAGCATGAAAGAAATGACGGATACCAAAGTATGGCAGAGTATGCCTGCCGTTAAAGCGGGAAATGTATATGCAGTTGAGCCAGCACCATGGCTGGGCGGCGGTTTGATTGCCTATGGTCAAGTCATTGACGATACACTGAAGGCATTGACCCAATAATAGCGATGAATAAGCTCCTCCTCGGAGTGACCCGAACCGGATTTTATTTCGGTGTTCAAAGGTGTCACGGGGAGGAGCTGTTGTTTTTTGCCAAGGCATAAATCAATCAAGAAAAATATGTAAATATGGAGATAATCAAAATGAATTCTGGATATCGTCCATGGGACAGCCGAAATCACTCTTTTATAATTGGTAATGAGAATCAATCTCATATAAAACGATATGATCTACCTACACATAGCAATGTAAGTTGAACAACGAGGAGGATCCATCCGTAATGACGTTTCAGCCCAATCAATCAGCCTCAGGTACCCTTGAGCAGATGGCACGAAGTACTGTTCCCATTCCACATTCGGAACAGTGGACTATGAAATCACGAGCGGGGAATCATGCCTATCAGATCATGGTATATCAACCCGCAGAGGCCGCCCCGCCGTCTGGATATCCTGTGATTTACCTGCTCGACGCTAACTCTGTTTTTGGCACGATGGTGGAAGCGGCCCGCATACAAGGACGCAGACCAGAGAAGACCGGGGCACTCCCGGCCATCATCGTTGGAATCGGGTACCCGACTGCTGCAGCGTTCTCGCCTCATCGGTATTACGATTTTACTCCGCAGGCCACGACGGAATATACCCACAAGTCGGATGGGACAATTCTGCCTGAGCAGGGGGGAGCGGATGCTTTTCTGCAATTCATTGAAGAGGAACTGAAGCCGGGCATGGAGCAGCAGTTCAACATAGATCGGAACAGACAGGCCATTTTTGGCCATTCACTTGGCGGGCTGTTCGTTCTGCACACCCTTTTTACCAAGCCGGACGCTTTCCGTTACTACATTGCTGGAAGCCCTTCGCTTCATTGGAACCAGAAGGTGATGCTGGCCGAGGAACAGGCGTTCATCGCAGGTCTGGAGCAGCATCCGGTCAACGTTAAGGTCTGGATTGGCATGGGCGAACAGGAGAAGAACCATCCTGCCCGCAACAATGACAAGGCATCGGCTTTAACGGAACGTCTAACTGCGCTGAAACAGCCAGGGCTCGATATCCAATATACCGAGTTCGAGGAAGAGAATCATGTCTCGGTGCTGCCGTTTCTGATCAGTCGCACGATACGTTTGGCCTGCAGTCCTGAAGCCTAGGGGCGGAGGAATAGATATTTGTTTGATTAAGGTGTGGAATAGGCCGCTTTTTTTGGATTGGCTGAGATGACATGGATGATCCAATCGAGTTCAACAATCAATCAACGTTCAACAGGCAGTGAGTCAGGGGAGGTACACAGCGTGAGCTATACAGGAATTCATGGAAAAGTAGCTCTGGTCACCGGTGCAGCACAGGGAATCGGCGAAGCGGTTGCCAGAGCTCTGGCTGAACAGGGTGCAGTTGTAGCGGCAGTAGATATTCGGGAAGAGCAGCTTGAACAGCTGGCTGTGGATCTTAATCATCAAGGCCATCAGGCGGCTGCTTATTCTGCTGACATTGCGAATCGCCAATCGGTGGACGATACCGTACAGCGAATCGAGGAAACACTTGGACCGATTGGCATTTTGATCAATGCAGCTGGTGTGCTGCATACAGGTACAGTGGCATCCCTGAGTGACGAGGAATGGACAAGAACGTTCGATGTTAATACCCACGGTGTATTTTATATGTCACGTGCGGTTGTACGAAATATGGCGAAGCGCCAATCGGGAACGGTGGTTACTGTCGGTTCGAACGCTTCGGGCGTACCCCGAATGCACATGTCGGCTTATGCAGCCTCCAAGGCAGCGTCCACCATGTTTACCAAATGTCTTGCGCTTGAATATGCGGAGCAGCATATCCGCTGCAATATTGTATCTCCAGGGTCGACGGACACCCCCATGCAGCGGGCATTATGGCAGGATGATCATGGCGGGCAGGCCGTCATTGCAGGATCACAGCAGGCGTACCGTCTCGGCATTCCTCTGAACAGGCTGGCTTTGCCTTCCGATATCGCGGATGCCGTACTCTTTTTGGCGTCAGACCAGGCGAGACATATTACCATGCATGATTTGTGTGTGGATGGAGGCGCCACACTCGGCGTCTGAATCAAGATAAGGAGATGATGAATATGTCAAAAGCGGGTGCAATCGCAGCCACCTCCGCCTTACACCTTCTTGAACAATATCGAGAGGGGACATCCTTTTTCTGGTCTTCACCGCAGCATACCATGCTCGCTCAGGGCGAACGATCGAGGTTTCCTGTCGCCGCTGTTAAGCAGCAGGTGGTATCTGATTCAACAGAAAACATGGGTCATGCCCATGATAACCACGTGGAAGGAGTACATTTTGTTATCGAACAGGTTCGCAAAATGATTCAGGAAGCGCAGCAAACGGGCCTACGGAAACCAATTGTGGTGGGAGCGATACCTTTTGATCCGAGTCAGTCCTCTGCCGAGCTGTTCATCCCGGAAACGGTGCAATGGGCAGAACCTCCAAGCCATGCTGCAAACGGATCATACGAGAGGCGCCCGGCGGCGGCTGGCTGTGAGATTGAGGAAGTGCCTGGGGCCGAGATGTATCAACGAAGTGTCGATCATGTGCTGAAGCAGATGGAGCAGGGAGAACTCGACAAAGTGGTGTTATCCCGTACACTGCGTGTGGTCTCAGATGATCTTGTGGATACACATCAGCTTTTGCGTAATTTGTTCAGGGATAATGCACACGGGTATACGTTTGCGGTTCCCATGAGGAAAGTTTCTGAAACAAAAAGTACGATAACAACGAATTGTCACGATGATAATGAAGTGAATTACCAAGAAACACGTACGTTTATTGGCGCAAGTCCGGAGTTGTTGGTGACTCGAAAAGGCACCATTATACGGGCGAATCCGCTGGCTGGCTCCGCACCCCGTAGTGATGACCCTGCTGAGGATCGCCGCCGCGCAGATGCGCTGCTCACTTCAGCCAAAGATCGGCATGAGCATGCTGTGGTCATTGATGCTGTTGCTGCTGCACTCCGACCTCTTTGCAAACAACTGATCGTTCCGGCTGAGCCCTCCTTGATCCAGACAAGCACGATGTGGCATCTGTCTACCGAGATTCATGGAGAATTGCTGGATAGAGATATTTCATCACTGGAGGTGGCCTTTGCCCTCCATCCGACCCCGGCTATCTGTGGAACTCCTGTATTAACGGCCAGAGAGGTCATTGGGTCACAGGAACCGTTTGATCGCGGACTATTCACCGGCATGGTTGGCTGGTGCGACAGTGAGGGCGACGGGGAATGGGCTGTGACCATCCGCTGTGCGGAAGTGGAGGGCAATGAACTTCGATTATTCGCAGGGGCAGGCATCGTAGCGGGCTCCACACCGGAAGCGGAACTGGCAGAGACCTCTGCCAAATTCAGAACGATGCTGCTTGCCATGGGTCTGGATTCGACCGTACCCCATTTGAAGGAGGAATAAAAAAGATGCTGCCAGGATATCAGGCTTGGCCTGAAGAGTTTGCAGAGCTTTATCGTCAGCAAGGTTGCTGGGAGGGCATTACATTTGGGGAAATGCTCCGGCAGCGTGCGGCTTTATATGGCAATCGTACTGCCATTATTAGCGGTGGAGAGCAATTCACCTATGCAGAGCTGGACACACGAGTCGACCGATTGGTGGCAGGGTTGTATGCCATGGGAATACGGCAATATGACCGCGTTATAGTGCAGCTGCCGAATATACCAGCTTTAGTTGAAGTGATCTTTGCCCTGTTCCGTCTGGGAGCACTGCCGGTGTTTGCCCTTCCTTTGCATCGTAAAAGTGAAATCGAGTACTTCGCCCGCTTCTCTGAGGCTGTTGCTTATCTGATCCCGGATCAGGATGGAGGTTTTGATTATCGCAAACTTGCAGCAGAAGTTCAGGCAGAGGTGCCGAGCCTTAGATATATCATCGTGGCAGGAGAAGCGGGTGCTTTTACTAATCTGGAGGATCTATATATTGATCCCGTTCAGCTGCAGGATGAGCAGCCTGTCTCTTCGGATGTAGCCTTCCTTCAGTTGTCTGGTGGAAGCACCGGACTGTCCAAGATGATTCCACGCACCCATGATGACTATATCTACAGTCTGCGGAGAAGCGTGGAGGTCTGCGGCCTCAGTCCGGAAAGTGTATACCTGGCTGTTCTGCCTGCAGCACATAATTACCCTCTAAGTTCACCAGGAATACTAGGCACGCTCTATGCAGGAGGTACGGTTGTGCTGTCACGGGGGTCAAGCCCCGATGAAGCTTTCCCGCTCATCAAGGAGCATCAGGTGACCATCACGGCACTGGTGCCTCCGCTCGCCCTGATCTGGCTGAACGCGGCCGCTGCGAGAGGAACCAAGCTGACATCCCTGCAGGTTCTCCAGGTTGGTGGAGCCAAATTCAGTGCCGAGGTGGCTGGACGCGTCAGACCTGTCCTGGGCTGCACACTGCAGCAAGTCTTTGGCATGGCCGAGGGGCTGGTGAACTACACCCGTTTGGATGATCCCGAGCACATCCTGATTAACACACAGGGTAAACCGATGTCCCCCTACGACGAGGTGAAAATTGTCGATGACGAGGATATTGAAGTGGAGTTGGGGAAATCCGGGCATCTCCTGACCCGTGGCCCCTATACCATTCGTGGTTATTACAAGGCCGAAGAGCACAACGCAAGATCCTTCACCACAGATGGGTTCTATCGTACAGGAGATATTGCGAGCTTGACACCCGAGGGTTACCTCATTGTGGAGGGACGGGCGAAGGATCAGATCAACCGTGGCGGAGACAAGGTGGCTGCCGAGGAAGTGGAAAACCATCTGCTGGCTCATCCGGGGGTTCATGATGCAGCCCTGGTGTCCATGCCGGATGAATATTTAGGCGAGCGCTCCTGTGCGTTTATCGTACCCAGCGGCGAGACTCCGGCTGCTGCCGAAATCAAGTCCTACCTGCGCAGTCGCGGCCTGGCGAGCTATAAAATCCCGGATCGGGTTGAGTTTGTCCAATCTTTTCCCAAGACGGGTGTCGGGAAGGTTAGCAAGAAGGCACTGCGCGAGATGCTGACGTTGAAGCAGCCTATATAACGATCTTGATGCAGGCTACGTTAAAACGGTTTGAAATAAATAATGCTGAAAAGAGGGATATGGATGGCACTTCCAGTGATTAAGTCATATGCAATGCCTGCAGAGTCGGAGCTTCCGGTCAATAAGGTAGCGTGGACGCCGGATGCGAAGCGTGCAGTACTACTCATTCACGATATGCAGCAATATTTCGTGGATGCTTTTACGGCTGGGGAATCACCGGTAGTGGAGCTGATTGATCATATTGGACAACTTCGTGCAAAGTGTCATGAACTGGGCATACCTGTGGTGTATTCCGCCCAGCCGGGTGGACAGACACCGGAGCAGCGCGGACTGCAGCTGGACTTCTGGGGAGCGGGCATTAATGGGGGACCTACGCAAAAGCAAATCATTGAACCACTGACACCTGCTCCTCAGGATACGTTTATGACCAAATGGCGATACAGCGCCTTCCAGAAGACGGAACTGCTTGAATTGGTGCAGGAGCAGGGGCGGGATCAGCTGATCGTATGCGGCATCTATGCTCATATTGGTTGTCTGATGACCTCCTGTGAGGCATTTATGAAGGATATTCAGGCCTTCCTGGTTGCCGACGCGGTAGCTGATTTTTCAGCCGAGAAGCACCGTATGGCACTTACCTATGCGTCGGAGCGCTGCGCAGTGACGCTAACCACCGGGCAATTGCTTGAATCGCTTGATGCCTCTGCTAAAGGAAGCGATTCGATCGGGGCAAGCTTCCCGGAGGCAAGATCACACACTGCTGAAGCGATGGATTCTGCTGAGACGAGTATTGGCAGCAGTGCTCAGGCGAGACTGGACGCGCTGCGAGTACAGGTGGCCGAACTGCTGCAGGAGCAACCGTCCCGGATCGGGGAGCATGATGACCTCATTGAGATCTGGGGGCTCGATTCTATTCGTATTATGAGCCTGGCGGAGCGTTTTCGGGTGGAAGGAACAGAGGTAACCTTTGTCGATCTGGCCGAGCAGCCAACGCTAGCCTCGTGGGCGGTGCTGTTGAATGCACAGCCTCACAGGGTCATGCCGAACGGAGATTACTTTTGAACGGGGCGGTGAACTTGTCGCAGCGTCGGAATGGAACGTGGCCCATGTCGGCTGCGCAGTCCGGGATCTGGTATGCTCATCAATTGAATCCGGACAACCCCATGTACAATACAGGCGAATATGTGGTCATTCACGGGAATGTTGATGTACAACAGTTTGAACAGAGTGTTCGTCAAACCGTCGAGGAGGCCGAAACCTTAAACATGGTTTATGGTGAAAATGAACACGGCCCCTACCAGACCCTCAGCCAGAAGGGTGACCATTGGACGTTTCATGTACTGGATGTTCGCGGCGAACAGGATCCCCATGCGGCTGCTATGGCCTGGATGCACCGGGATCTCGCCAGCCCCGTCAATCTTGCAGCTGGACCGGTATTTACAGAAGCCCTGTTCCAAGTGAGTGAAGGGAGCTACTACTGGTACCAGCGTGTGCATCATATTGCGATTGACGGATACGGCGTATCGCTAATTACCCGTAGGGTAGCAAGTCTGTATACTGCCAGGGTTAAGGGTGGATCGGGTGAGAGTGTCATGGAAGCACGAGCATTTGGACCGCTTTCCTCTGTCATTCAGGAGGATGAGGCTTATCATGAGTCTGCTGCAAGGGAGCAGGATCGCACGTTTTGGCTGGAGCGTTATGCGGATGAACCGGACGTCGTAAGTTTGGGCGAAAAGGCTTCGCGCACAGCGGATCATTTCCTGCGACAGAGGTTTGAACTTGCACCGTCTGATCGGGATCGCCTTCAAGATGCGGCGGACCGGTACGGGGTGACCTGGCCTGATCTGGTTATTGCAGCAGCAGCCATTTATGTGCACCGGATCACCGGTACGCGAGATGTGATACTGGCTCTGCCTGTCATGTGCAGGCTGGGATCGGCAGCCTTGCGTGTACCAGGCATGGTTATGAACGTGCTCCCGCTGCGTTTGAAAGTGGAGTCTAATATGCGCATATCTGCCCTGGCCGAGCAGATTGTGGGGGAGATCCGGGCTGTTCGCAAGCATCAACGTTATCGGCACCAGGATCTGCGGCGTGATCTGAAGCTGTTGGGAGAGAATCGCCGACTATTCGGGCCGATGATCAATGTCATGCCATTCCATCATGAGCTGAATTTCGCAGGTCAGCTCGGGATGATCCATAACTTGTCTACAGGTCCGGTCGATGACCTGTCCATTCATGTCGTGGACCAAGGGCACGGTCATGGACTTCGGATTGATTTTGATGCCAATCCTTCCGTCTACAGCGAATCGGATTTGCTGAGTCATCGGCTCCGTTATATGCAGCTGCTGAATGCAATGATGCAGGAAGGAATCGAAGAGCAGTACGTAGGTCAAATGGAAGTGCTGTTACCTGAAGAACGTGACCAGGTCCTGAACGGGTGGAATCAGACACAGCACAGGGCTGCTGAAGGGAACTCGGCGGCCATGTTTGAACAGCAGGTTCGGCGCACCCCATCTGCGATGGCGGCAACGTTCGAAGCTGAATCTCTGACCTATGCCGAGCTTAACGAGCGTTCAAACCGTCTTGCCCACGAGCTGATCCAGCATTATAAGGTAGGACCAGAACAGATTGTAGCCATTGCTATGCCGCGATCTCTGGAGGTCGTGGTTGCCATCCTGGCTGTTCATAAGACGGGAGCAGCTTACCTTCCGCTGGACCCGGATTACCCTGAAGAGAGACTAACCTACATGCTAGAGGATGCCAGACCGGCATGTCTGATTACGGTGAAGCACAATCTGTCCCATTTGCAGCACATGTCCGATGTCCCCATGTTAGCCTTGGATGAACCGAAGGTTGCGGCGAGAATAGCCCGTCAGTCCGGGAGCAATCCCGAACCAGAGGATCTCACAAAAGCTGCCTCGCAGCTGAACCCCTCTTATATCATCTATACCTCCGGATCAACAGGTAAACCGAAGGGGGTTGCCGTTACCCATCTCGGCCTTTCCAATCTGCTGGAAGATATGAAGCTAAGACTGAAGGTCGGTCGGCAGGATCGCTGGTTATCGGTCACGACAATTGCTTTTGACATTTCTGTTCTTGAGGTGTTTCTGCCGCTTACGACCGGAGCAAGGCTGGATATAGCTCGCAAAGAAACCATTCTTGATCCGGTGACTCTGGCTGCACAGATGAGACGGCAGGGGACAACGATTATGCAAGCCACACCAACGTTGTGGCAGTCTCTGGTGACCAGCAAGCCTGGAACATTTGACGGTCTGACGGTCATTACAGGCGGTGAAGCCCTCTCTGAGGAACTGAAGCTTTCCTTGCAGGCGATGGGATGTCACGTTCATAACCAGTATGGACCGACGGAGACCACGATTTATTCAACGGCTGCTGCCATGGTGGCTGAATCAACGGGTAAGCCCTCTATTGGCGGACCGGTTCGAAACACGCAGCTTTACGTGCTGGATGGGAGTCTGAATCCAGTCCCTCCGGGTGTTGTCGGAGAATTATATATTGCGGGAGATGGGCTGGCAAGAGGCTATCTGGGAAGACCTGACCTGACCGCCGAGCGGTTTGTTGCGAATCCCTTCGGACAAGCAGGCAGCCGCATGTATCGTACAGGAGACTTGGCGAAGTGGCTGCCTGACGGGTCTATTGACTATTTGGGCCGGGCAGACCACCAGATCAAAATCAGAGGATTCCGTATCGAATTGGGTGAGATTGAATCCGTCATTTCCAGATATCCGGGCATAGCCCAGGTTACGGTTATGGCACGCGAGGACCAACCTGGGAATCCGCGTCTGGCCGCATATGTGGTTGCAACCACTGAATACTCTTCAGGTCTGGATCTGTCGCTGCTTCGGGCACATGTGGCGGATGAACTGCCGGATTACATGGTGCCAGCTGCCTTCATGAACCTTGACGAAATGCCGCTGACTCCCAATAAAAAAATCGATCGCAAGCAGCTGCCTGTCCCTTCAATATTGTCCCATGCCAGCGGACGTGAGGCCAGGACCCCTCAGGAGGAGATGCTGTGCAGTTTATTCGCTGAGATTCTGGGTGTCGCTCGTGTAGGGATCGATGATGATTTCTTCGAACTTGGTGGTCATTCCCTGCTTGCAGGCCGTATCACAGCCCGGATTCGGGATGTGTTTGGAACAGAGCTGAACATTGGCAGCGTATTCGAGTCACCAACGGCAGCTGGCCTCGCCAAGAGATTGGATCAGGTGGGTTCAGTTCGACCAGTAATAGAGCCTGCTGCACGTCAAGGTGAGATTCCTCTCTCCTTTGCTCAGCGGCGGCTCTGGTTCCTGTATTGTCTGGAAGGGCCGAGTCCTACGTACAATATTCCGCTTGTGGTGCGGTTAACCGGCAAACTTGATATACCTGCGCTTCAAGCCGCCGTTCAAGACATTGTTGATCGCCATGAGTCGTTGAGAACGTTATATCCGCCAGAGCTTGGTTCTGCAAACCAGACCATTCTGGATGCTGAAGAGTTTCGTGTGAACTTACATGTAAGATACGCTACAGAGGATGAGCTGGCGGAACTTCTGACCGAATCTTCCCGGTACAGCTTCGAGCTCTCAAGCGAGCCGGGCATCCGTACGGAGCTGTTTACATCTGGTCCAGATGAGCATGTTCTGTTGGTACTGATTCATCATATAGCTGGAGATGGTTGGTCCCTGTCGCCTTTGATGCGGGACTTGTCCCAAGCATATAGGGCACGTGTTCAGGGGGCGGCGCCTTCCTGGGAACCACTGCGCGTTCAATATGCCGATTACGCGGTGTGGCAGGATCGACTGCTTGGAGACGAAGGGCAGCCGGACAGCCTGATTGCAAGGCAGCTTGAGTTCTGGAGCCGTCAACTGGAAGGCTTGCCGGAACAAGTAACGTTTCCAGCCGATTATCCACGTCCGGTGGTCTCCAGCTACCGGGGCGGAACGATCCCTTTTACCATTAGTCAGAAACTGCATGAACAGCTCTTGGCTGTGGCCCGGGAGAACAAGGTCAGTCTCTTCATGGTTATGCATGCGGTATTATCGGTACTGCTTACACGCATGGGAGCAGGTACGGATATTGCGATTGGGACCCCGATTGCCGGCAGGAGCGACGATGCACTGGACGAAGTGGTGGGCATGTTCATCAATACCCTTGTGCTGCGTACAGACACTTCCGGAGATCCGACGTTCCGTGAATTGCTGGCACGTGTGCGGAAAGTAGATTTGGATGCTTACGAACATCAGGATCTGCCTTTCGAGCGTTTGGTTGAAGTGCTGAATCCGTCCAGATCCCGCTCCAAGCATCCACTCTTTCAGGTGATGCTGGTCCTGCAAAATACACCAGACGTTCAGCTGGATCTGCCAGGTGTGGTATCCCAAACGAGTATGCAGGGCGTGGGTTCATCCAAATTCGACCTGACTGTGGAGCTCACGGAACAGCGTGAACACAATGGTTTACCAGCGGGAGTTGAAGGTGTACTGGAGTACAGTACGGATCTTTTCCGGGAATCAACGGCAGCAGAGCTTGTGGTCCGATTGATCCAGGTGCTGGAGGATGCGGTCCAACATACGGATGAACACATTAGCTGCTTTAACGTGGTAACTCCCACGGAACGTGCCCTCCTGGAGCAGCAGTGTTATGCCGCAGGGGATGACGCTTCTTTACCTGGAATGACCATTGTTGAACGCTTTGAAATTCAGGCAGCGGCTACCCCGGATGCACCGGCCTTGAGCTTAGGAGACACGGTCATTAACTATCAAGAGCTCAATGCAAGTGCCAACAGGCTCGCAAGATTATTGATTGCAGAAGGTGTAGGCCCAGAGCAGATGGTTGCTCTTGCACTGCCACGTTCCACTGAGATGGTGGTCGGTATTTTGGCTGTGTTAAAAGCAGGGGCTGCCTATCTTCCGCTTGATCCGAATTATCCTTCGGATCGATTGACGCATATGCTGACAGACGCAGCTCCGGGCGTGATGATTACCAACGAGGAAGTAGCGTTCCTGCTGCCTCAGACCGAATCCGTACAACGGTTAAACCTGGACGATCCTCAAACCATTCAGCAGCTGTCTGCTCAGGATGAACGAAATCCCGCAGATGGTGAACGCAATGGACGCGTATCTCATCTCAGTCCGGCTTATATGATCTATACCTCGGGTTCCACAGGCAAACCAAAGGGAGTGGTTATTCCCCATGCCAATGTGATCCGGTTATTTGAGGCTACACAGCACTGGTTCCAATTTAATGCGAGTGATGTATGGACGTTATTCCATTCTTACGCCTTTGACTTCTCGGTCTGGGAGATCTGGGGACCGCTGCTGCATGGGGGCCGGCTGGTCGTTGTGCCGCATGAGATTAGGCGCTCGCCAGGTGCCTTCCTGCAGCTGCTTGCCGAGCAAGAGGTAACGGTGTTAAATCAGACGCCGTCAGCATTCTACCAGCTGATGCAGGCAGATCGGGAGCATCCCGAGTGGGGACAGAAGCTTGGACTCCGCTACGTGATCTTTGGAGGAGAGGCACTGGAGCTCGGACGATTAGAGGGTTGGTATGAGCGCCATCCAGATGATGCACCCAAACTGATTAATATGTATGGCATTACGGAGACCACCGTTCATGTCAGCTATCAGGAACTGCATGCAGGCAGTGCCGCAGAAGGAGCAAGCAGCTGGATCGGCTGTGCCATTCCGGATCTGCGTGTATACGTGCTTGATGATCATCTCCAGCCAGTGCCTGCAGGTGTGACAGGTGAGATGTATGTGGCTGGAGCAGGCCTCGCCCGCGGGTATTGGGGCAGACCGGATCTTACGGCAGAGCGTTTCGTCGCAGATCCATACGGTCCAGCAGGAACACGCATGTACCGGACGGGAGATTTGGCGAAAAGACTTCATGATGGGTCGCTTGATTACTTGGGCCGGGCGGATCAGCAGGTGAAAATACGCGGTTTCCGCATCGAGCTTGGCGAGATCGAAGCGGTGCTGGCCAGACATTCAGAGGTTGCACAGGCTGCGGTCATCGTGCGTGAAGACCAGCCGGGAGATAAACGCCTCGTGGCGTATATTGTGCCAAACTCGAAGATGGGACCCGGACCAGAATCGGCTATGCTTCGTCGTCATGCATCAGCGAGTCTGCCTGATTACATGGTTCCATCAGCGGTGGTCACCATGGAGGCTATCCCGCTTACGGCCAACGGCAAGCTGGACCGCAAAGCTTTGCCTGTACCGGAAATGCAGCTGACTTCCGGTGGCCGGGCACCGCGTAATCCGCAAGAGCAGATTTTGTGTGATCTGTTTGCCGAAGTGCTGGGATTGCGAAGTGTCAGCATCGATGATGGGTTCTTTGACCTGGGTGGACATTCCCTGCTCGCTGTTCGTTTGATGAGCCGAATCCGGGAGGCCATGGGCAAGGAACCGGGGATTGGCATTTTGTTTGAAACGGCAACGGTGGCCGGACTGGCCGAACGGCTTGAAATGGATTCGGATACAGGAACAGGTTCGCTGCAAGTGCTGCTGCCTCTCCGGACTCACGGAGCCCACCTTCCGCTGTTCTGTGTTCATCCTGCCGGAGGATTAAGCTGGTGTTATGCCGGATTGATGAAGCATCTGGGTATGGAATACCCGATCTATGGATTACAGGCTCGCGGCATTGCCCAGTACGAGGATCTTCCAGCTACGCTGGAGGACATGACCGCAGATTATATCCGTCATATTCGCTCAGTACAGCCTGAGGGACCTTACCGATTGCTGGGCTGGTCTCTTGGAGGCAATGTAGCTCAGGCCATGGCCGTACAGCTTCAGTCGGAAGGGGAAGAGGTAGAGTTTCTTGCCATGCTGGACGCTTATCCGAGTCATTATCTTCCGATTCGCGGGGAACCGGATGAGGAAGAAGCCCTGACTGCCTTGCTTGCCCTTGGTGGATATGATCCGGACAGTATTGGGGAAGGTCCGCTGGATATGGCTGCAGCCATGCGTATTCTGCGCAGTGAAGGAAGTGCGCTGGCCACTCTGGATGAGGAGACGATCATGAAGCTGCGGAAAACGTATGAAAATTCTGTCCAGATTCTGGAGGCGTACACGCCTTCCCGGTTCGAAGGGGATCTGATTTTCTTCCGTTCTACCGTCATTCCGGACTGGTTTGATCCCATTGAACCAGAGATGTGGAATGCCTATATTGGAGGCCAAATGGAAAGGCATGATATTGCCTGCCGTCACAAGGATCTCTGCCAGCCTGGACCACTGGCTGAAATATGCCGGACGCTGATGGCCAAGCTGGAGATACTGAACCAGCGCCAAGTTCATCTTAAATAGGAGGATAAGCTGATGAGCAACCCTTTTGAACAGGAAGACAGCAATTATCTGGTATTAATGAATGAGGAAGGGCAGTATTCGCTCTGGCCCGCAACCATTCCAATCCCTGCAGGCTGGACCCAGATGCTGGGCAAGGCAAAACGCCGGGTGTGTCTTGATTACATTGCGGAGCAGTGGACGGACCTGAAGCCACTAAGCCTCTGTGATGAAACGGGGATGCCAGGTGTGGTCCAAGAGGCTGGCGGATGAGACTCCGGCTGCATCCCAAGGCCATTATCAGTATAAATAAATATCAAAAATCTCTGGCTAATTTGCCAGGGATTTTGGTGTTTCTACATATCTACTATTAACTATCTTCACAGTAGTGATGAATACAACTCCTCAATCGTAATCACATCAGGCTGGGTTGGCAGTTCCATTGCAGCGGAACCGGTCGCTGCCAGCATATATCCCTCATCCAGACGCTGGCTGAAGAATTGATACGTCGGTGCTTCGGGACAATACCAGAGTCCGTCCATGCCACGCAGCATGGAAAAGGAGTCTAGCGGCATTGATAACCCCATACCGATGGCCTTGATATAACTTTCTTTCAGCGTCCACAGCCGATAAAAGGTTTCCAGCTGCTGTTCTGCGGGCTCTGCTGCCAGCATCCGGCTCTCCAATGGAGAGAAGAAACGTTCGGCAATTTTCATGTCGATGGTGGATATTTTCTCTACATCCACACCGAGTGGAGCATGACCCCCTGAAATGACGGCAACCCAATCACCGGAATGGGATACATTGAAAGGCAGTTCAGGATGGCTGATAAGTGAAGGCTTACCGTATGTATTGCGGATAAAGACAAGCTCGCCTGGTCTCGCACCAGTCCATTTGCCCAATGTCACACGAGCCAGCGCCTCCCCAAGCACTGAACGATAGGCATCGGCCTGATGGACAAAACGTGCCGCTTGCTGCCGCCGCTCAGCCGAGACGAGCGAGAGGAGCGAATTCCAAAATTTATTGGGGATTTCCTCAGGAATGCGCAGAACTTGAATGTTTATCATCATTTATCACCTGAGGAGATATTCGGCATGTTCAGCAGAATCCCCTTTATATTCCTTAGTCCTTCGTTGAGTCTTCGCTCCTGTTTTACAGCTGTTGCGTTCTCTTCCACTCCTCATGCCCGGCTCGAATGCGTTCCCACATCTCCACGCGCTCCGGCTCACTGTAGCGTACCAACGGTTCATGAAAGACTCCATCCAGCAGCTCTCTCCAATCGGTATAGCTCTGTATTTCGGTTTTATGAATGCCTTCAGCAGTATGGGTTCGCAGCATGCATCCACGCAGCTCGTTGCTGGCCGCGGCATCCCTCTGGCGAAGCAGGAAAACCTGATGCCATGGCGATTCGGCCGATTGACTGTAGAAATGATGTTTGGGGATAAACTCATCCAGGGTATGGAGCACCTCTGGAGCATAGTCTACGCCCTCACTGGGTCCATGAGGTTCGTATTCAAGCCGCCATCCCTCAGAAGCAACGCTGGATGAGGTTAAGTTGTAGGTGAAAGGAGTCTCTCCATAAACCTCATAACGAAGTGGCAGAGGCTCGAAGGGCATGCCACCCAGGCCAACATCGACGAGCCAGCGTTCGGTCTCAGGACCAGCTTCAGGTAGGAGGACGGACAGCCCAAGATGGAACGAATTCACACGCGGCTGCTCGCCATGGGGCTGCACTCCCGCACGATGCCACTGTACTTCATAGCCGAGCGAACGAAGCAGGACACTGAATGCACCATTGAGATGGAAGCAGTACCCGCTGCGTCCTTGCAGGACAAGTTGGACTGAATTGGCAAGATCGATTGCTTCCGGGCGCCCTGTAAAGATATCTATCGTTTGCCATGAAAGGTATTGTACATGTGCACGATGAAGTTCTGACAAAAATTCCAATGTTGGCGGTTTAATATCATCAATGTGGATTCGTTTCAGATAGGACTTCAGTTCTGAATCTGTCATTGTGTTCAAGCGGAATCACCTCAAGTCGTTTAGTCGGCCATTCTTAAAGGAAGCGAAAAGGCCATGATTTTATTGTAGAAGTGACAAGTGAAAATGGATACTCACATTTCCTCAGATTGTACCGGTACAATTCAGACCGCATCTATATAATGGAGGATGAAATTCTTTTTTCGGGGGTATGTTAACCGTTTGGAGTGGATATAGGTTAGAATATAGATAGAAAGCAGGATTAGGAGATGGAAAAATGGCTAATGATGAAGTAATTTTGACACAGGAAGGCTTGGAAAAGCTGGAGGACGAACTGAGGGAATTGAAGACGGTGAAGCGTAAAGAGTTGGCTGAGCGTCTGAAGCTTGCGATCAGTTACGGTGACCTGAAGGAAAATAGTGAGTATCATTCAGCCAAAGATGATCAGGCATTTATGGAAACCCGCATTTTGATTCTGGAGAAGATGCTGACCAAGGCCAGAGTGATAAGTTCAGATAATATCGACTCCAACAAGGTGAGCATTGGCTCAATCGTGCTGCTGAATGATATTGAATTTGCAGAAAAGATTGAATATCAACTGGTTGGCCCAGCTGAGGCCGATGTGGCAAATAACAAAATTTCCTACGA
Organism: Paenibacillus xylanilyticus; assembly: GCF_009664365.1. Lineage (NCBI taxonomy): Bacteria > Bacillati > Bacillota > Bacilli > Caryophanales > Paenibacillaceae > Paenibacillus > Paenibacillus xylanilyticus. The sequence continues at coordinate 6,276,646 of NZ_CP044310.1, read as the reverse complement.
AAGCCCGCTCGGCAAGGAGATCATGGGCAAAGAAGTAGGCAGCGTCATTCATGTCAATGCACCGATGGGTGTTATCAAATATGAGTTGCTTGAGATCAGATCGAACTAAACTACAGATCAAAAAAATGGATTACGTTGCTGCCACGGGGGTGGCGAGCGTAATCCTTTTTTGTAACCAAAAACAGTATTTTGGAAGGTTATCGGAAGTCTTTATTATGTTTAATATAATGCAAGGGGTTGGACTGTCTGAATTTATCCCATACTGAAATGTAGTGAATATTTAATAAAAATAAACCTCTCTCTCGAATGTAAATAAATAACATTTCGATTAATTTCGATTTTCGAATGACCTGACACGAGGAGTGTTATATAATTACGGGAAAACTTTAAAGTGATGGAGTAGATACGATGAATTTTAGTAAGTCAAACCTGGAGCAAGACAATACTGGCAAAGGTGAGCGCTTCTCACGCGCCGGGTTTATCCTAGCCGCCATCGGTAGTTCCGTTGGTCTGGGTAACATGTGGAAATTCCCCTATATTACGGGGGAAAATGGAGGAGCTGCGTTTTTCCTGCTCTTCATCGTCTGTCTATTGCTGATTGGTCTGCCCGTTCTGCTTGCAGAGCTTGCCATCGGACGCAGTGGCAGAGGCAGCGCCGCTACGGCATTTATCAAGGCTGGTGGACATAAGGGCTGGCTTGCTGCAGGATTACTGCAAGTACTGACACCGTTTATCATCCTTTCCTTCTACGTTATTATTGCAGGCTGGACGCTGCAGTACGCTGTGACCTCTTTTAGCGGTACATTGTTTGATAATCCGGATTATGCCGGGCAGTTTGGTTCCTTTGTAGGCGGGTATCTGCCGATCATGTGGCAGCTGATTTCCGTACTGATTACAGGCTGGATTGTAGCCAAAGGGGTATCCAACGGAATTGAGAAATTCAACAAGGTACTGATTCCAGCCATGCTGGTTCTGCTCATTATCCTGATGATTCGGGCAGTGACTCTGCCTGGAGCAGGTGCAGGAGTTTCCTTTTTCCTGAATCCCGATTTCTCGCAGCTTACGACTGAATCAGCGCTGGTTGCACTTGGACATGCCTTTTTCTCCCTGTCGCTCGGGATGGGTATCCTGGTGACTTATGGTTCCTATGTAGATAAAAATCAATCGCTGGGTGCGGCAACTGTCGCTGTCGGCGCGGGTGACCTGATCTATGCATTCATTGCCGGTCTGATCATCTTCCCAACGACATTTTCGTTTGGTATTGCACCGGACCAAGGACCTTCGCTTATTTTCATAGCTCTTCCAGCTGCGTTCTCGGCTATGCCGCTCGGATTCCTGTTTGGTGGATTATTCTTCATCCTGCTGGCAATCGCAGCACTGACATCGGCCGTATCCTTGCTTGAGGTTCCGGTGAAATACTTCATGGAACGGTTGTCCTGGAGCAGAAACCGGGCCGTATGGGTGGTCTCGCTGGCTGTTTTCATCGTTGGCCTGCCTTCTGTATTGTCTCTAGGCTTGCTGCCTGAATGGACCATTGGTTCGAAGAGTGTATTCGACTGGATGGACTTTGTAGCGTCGAACATTCTGCTGCCAATCGGTGGATTGCTTGTGACGATCTTTGCGGGTTACTTCTGGAAAAAGGCTGCCGAGGCTTCAGGCCTGAATGCAGGCTGGTTCCGGATCTGGTTGTTCATGCTGCGTTATGTGGCACCCATACTCGTGGTTCTCGTGCTGCTGCACACATCTGGTATCATTCACTTCTAAACCGTGAAGACCGGGTAAGAGGAAACGATGTGCATTGTGCAGATTTGCCATAGCTAAAACCTCTTGGAAGAAATGCAAAAGCCCTTGTGTTCCCTCGATAATTTTGGGACAATACAGAGTAGAGGTTTTTTGGTAGGACCGATAAGCCATATGCTTTTTGCGAAAAGAGGACTATACAATGAACAAATCATCCATTTATGGATTAACATTAGAGCAACTTCGTTCCTGGCTGCCGGAGCATGGGCAGAAGAAATCCCGTGCTTCCCGGATCTGGGAATGGTTATATCAAGAGCGCGCACATGATTTTTCCGAGATGAACGATGTGCGTCAGGAATGTCTGGATGTTCTCTCTGAACACTTCACGATGAACTCGATGAATGAACACGTGAAGCAGGAGTCGGCAGACGGTACGGTGAAGTTTCTGCTGCGGATGCAGGACGGGAACCTGATTGAGACGGTATTGATGCGTCAAAAATACGGTCTTACCGTCTGTGTAACGACCCAAGTGGGCTGTAATATTGGCTGCAGCTTCTGCGCGAGCGGATTGATTAAGAAAAGCCGTGATCTGTCCGCAGGAGAGATTGTGGAACAGATCATGCATGTACAGCGGCACCTGGATGCAGCAGGTCAAGGCGAGCGAGTAACCAACGTTGTCGTGATGGGGATTGGTGAACCGTTTGATAATTTCGAGAACATGAGTAATTTCATCGAGGTGATCAAGGATCGTAAGGGGCTAGCCCTTGCTGCCAAGCGTATCACCGTATCCACAAGTGGACTGCCTGACAAGATTAAGGAATTTGCAGACAGCAGTCTGCAGGTTAATCTGGCGATCTCCTTACATGCACCGAATAACGAACTGCGTACACACATCATGAAGATCAACCGGGCCTTCCCGATTGAACAGCTGATGGATGCAGTGGATTATTATTTGGCTACCACGAACAAACGCATCATGTTTGAATATATTTTGCTTCGGGATGTTAACGATCAACGGGAGCATGCAGCCGAGCTGGCTGAACTGTTGTCCAGCCGTAAGAGCATGGTCAGCGTCAATCTCATTCCATACAATCCGGTTGATGAGCATAGTCAATATCAGCGGAGTACGGAAGAATCGATTCTGGGCTTCTATGACACACTTAAGAAAAATAACATCAACTCCACGGTACGTATGGAACACGGTACTGACATCGATGCTGCCTGCGGTCAACTGCGCAGTAAACAGATGAAAAATAATGCCGCTGAATCACAGCCAGACCGTCTGGCTATGGGGTAATCGTCCCTTTGAGATGATTGGTGCGGCATCGTTATAGTGCACGTAGGCAAAACGCCTCCGTATCTCACTGAAAAAGTGAGTACAGAGGCGTTTTTTAATATCTATTTGAGCTGTTTGGTCATTAACAGATGGGGAATGCCATCTTCCATAAACACATCGGAGGCAGCGGCATAGCCAAGACGTTCATAGAACCCGGAAGCTTGAACCTGCGCATGCAGTTTGGCCTTCTCCAGCCCTTGATCCAGAGCCATTTGCTCCAGTTTATCGATCAGCACCCGGCCGAGGCCATGTTTGCGGTAATCCATCATCACACAGATCCGTTCCAGCTTGGCGACATTCTCCACAATACGCAATCTGGAGGAAGCGGCAGGTACGCCGTCCACGTAGAGGAGAATATGACGGGCTTCAGTGCCGAGCGCATCGTAGGCGTCGAATTCCTCTTCTGCAGAAACTCCTTGCTCTTCTACAAAGATCGCGGTACGAATGGCGAAGCAGGCATCGAGCAGTTCCTGATTATCAACTTCTACAATAGTGGTATTCATTAATGTTTCTCCTTTGGCCGATAGTAATGTCATTCTGGCATGGTAAACTGATACAAAAGCAAAATGGGATCCTCAAAAGAAGCAAAATATCATCGTTCACTTTTAAGATGAGTTAATTTTAGTTATATCACTAATTATGTTGCGAATGCAACAAAATGATAAGAGGGTGTGCGTACAATGACTGAGAAAAAAGAAGTGCTGCGCGAGATCGGCATGATCGCACGTTGTTTGGATTCCATCAGCAATGTTGAATTTCAACATTTGAACCTCTCTCGTGGACAGTATTTGTATCTGTATCGCATATGCGAGAACCCTGGCATCATTCCTAACCAGCTGGCCGAGATGATTAAAGTGGACCGTACCACGGCAGCCAGAGCGATCAGCAAGTTGGAAGCAGACGGGTTTATCGTCAAGAAGTCAGCATTGGGTAATAAAAAGAACAAGCAATTATATCCAACAGAGGCCGGACTGGATGCCTGGGCTTTTATTCAAAAAGAGGGAGTGCACTCCGACCAGGTTACGCTGGAAGGACTGACAGAGGAAGAGATTGAGCTGGCGGTCAGCCTTCTACGGCGGATGCGCCATAATATCGAAGTTGATTGGAAGTTTGTCAAAAAAGGCGGCCGCCGGGCCTACATGAACGAGTCCGAATGAGCAGAGCCCCTATCCTTGATCCTTACATCCCAGACCATAGCCGAGCTTATTTCAAGGAAAAGAACCAACATTCCACTGGATTAATCGCACAGGAGGCAATCATGAAGAGCATCAAGCGTAGAAGACTGACGTGGCTGGTGGCACTATCCGTTATTGCAGTCAGTATTATAGCCTGGTCGTTTCTGTACATGAAGGAGAGGTTTGTGATGAACGCGGTGTCCCCGACGGTGGCATTTGTCCAGAACCATATGACCAATCCGAATGGCACGCTGGCTTCCTATTTGCAGGATGCTGCTTCAGAGCAGGCGGACATTGTTGCCGGCAGGGAGGCGTTGTCAGAGTCACTTGGTTTGTGGATGCAATATGCGGTGGCCAAGAACGATCAGTCTTTGTTTGAACAGAGCTATGAACTGCTGACGACTTATTTTCTGATGCCTCAGAAGTATATTGCCTGGAAACTGGACAAGGAAGGCAAGGCCCACGTAACGACGAATGCACTTGGTGATGATTTTCGAATTATAGACGCATTATTGAAGGCTGCGGATCAATGGGAACAGGGCAGAGATGCGAAGTTGACCACGGCTGCCGAGATTTCCCGTACCTTGAGCCAATCCGTACAGAATGAAGGATACTTTGTCGATTTTCATGACTTTGCAGGAGGGTATTCCCCGGATACGTTGAGCTTGGTATATGTGGACTTGCCGGCTCTCGAGCAGTTGGAAAAACACGAGATGCTGCAGCCTGGGACCTACGCCAAGTATGAGAATTTGCTTCAAAACATGCCTGATGACGGAGTGTTCTATCCCAAAACATTCAACGTTGTGAGCCAGCAGTTTACATATGATGACAAGGTGAATATGATCGATCAGCTCATCGTAGCGAACCACTTAGTCCAGACCAGCCGGAAACCGGACAAGCTGATTTCTTTTTTAAAAAAGGAATTCAAAACCCGCCATCAGCTGCCCGGACAGTATGTCCGTAATAATCGTGCACCTGCGGTAACCTATGAATCGCCTTCCGTATATGGACTCGCCATCTTGCTTGCCGTGCGCACCGGTGATCCAAAATGGGCCAAACTGCTGTATAACCATATGATCACAATGCGTGGTCAGGATGGGGCTTATCCGGGAGGATATGTGTTTGATGGGAACACCCATATGTTTGATAATCTGTTCCCTTTGCTTGGAGAGACAGAATTACAGAAGTTTCTTAAAAAGTAATGGATTTGTAATCTTATTTGGGTATAGATATGGTAGGATACCATTGTCTAATGATGTCATAAATTGGCGGATTACTAGAAGACATAACTTAAACCATCGGAGAGAAGGAAACTATGAGAAACAAAGCACCTATCCAACGTATCGCATGGGGATATGCCAGTCTGATTGGATTAGCTGTTATTCAGCAGCTCGTCATCTATCTCAAAATCTACATGAATCAGAGTTTTACCACGCTTGATGTCATATTCAGCATTGTGTCGCTTGGCGCGCTGGTCCTTGGTTTTGTGATACCTGTCGGAGTGTCTGTTGTTGCCGGGTTTGTATACCTGGTTTCTTATTTTGTATGGCTTGTGACCTACGCGAACGTGGATGTACTGACGTTCTCATGGTGGCTGCTGATTCCGGCCAATGTGGCGGTGGCTGCCTTCATTAAAGCCAGTCTGGTTCGAAGCGCACGTGTGATGGAGCGGCTGCAGGAACTGCAGGATCGCAATCCCGAGCTGGATCTGGACACCACCCTCGGCAATAAGGAGGCCCTTGCAGATACGGTTATCAAGCAGAGTAACCTGGCAAGAAGATACTCGGAGCAGTATGGGTTCAGCATGGCTATGTTCAAGATTGAATTTCTGCCGCTGGTCCTTGAATCACTCGGATCCGTTCGGTATGCACAGTTCCTGCTTGAGCTGTCGAACACCATTCAGAAGCAAATTCGGTTCGAAGATTATAAGTTTTTTGTAGACCGGGGACGGTTCGTCATTCTCTGTCCGATGACCAATGTGGAATATTTGCCTGTGCTCACAGCACGGATCAAAAAGGCCATGATGGATCTGCAATTTATCGATAAAAAGGGAAACGAGCTGCAGACGGTTATTCGCTCCGGTGCACTTGTTTTTCAGAAGGAACAGTTCAGTAAGTACGAGGATATCGATGCTGTAATTGCTGCGCTAGAACGGAATACAGAGACAGATCTCATTGGAGAATACATCTAGATGCAGGAGGAGGCATAGTCCGGTGAATTATTTAACATGGTTTGTTCCGCTCTGCATTATCGTCAGTAGTTTCTTCACGATCACCATACTTATCTTAACCGTTGCGACGCTGCGTTTTCGAGGGAAAATCAACAGGAAATATGATCGGAGGAAGTTGAATGGCTGATTTCCTGCTGCTGATGTCCATTCTTAGTATCTGGATATCGGTCACTGAATCTATTGTCATTATGGCCGGGGCTATTCGATTCATCAATAAACAAGAGAAAAAGGGAATTCAAATCCCGGAGAACATGGATGATTATCCAACGGTAACGGTTATGGTGCCTGCACATAATGAAGGCGTAGTTATCGTTTCCACGGTTGAGCATATTCTTCGTCTGAACTATCCCGAACATAAAGTTCAGGTCATCGTCATCGCAGATAACTGCACGGATGATACAGCTGAACGGCTGAAGGAGCTCAAGGCAAAGAGCAGCTATGCAGACCGGGATTTCACGATTCTGGAGCGGAAAGGCACAGGAGGGAAATCCGGGGCCCTGAATGATGGTCTCGAACTTGCCTGGGGCGAATGGATCTGCATTTATGATGCAGATGCGGCGCCTGAACGAAATGCATTAATGTTTCTGACACAGAAAGCGCTGGAGAATCCAGAGAAGCATGGTGCTGTATTTGGACGTAATAAGGCTCGTAACCGGGGGCAGAATTTTCTCTCCCGCTGTATTAATCTGGAGCTTGTAACCGTTCAGCGCGTTCACCACACCGGGCTATGGGAGTTATTCAAGCTCGGGACGATCCCGGGCACCAACTATATCATTAAGGCCAATCTGATTCGTGAAATTGGCGGATGGGATCCCGACGCCATTACAGAAGATACGGCTGTGTCGTTCGATATTCTTACCCGTGGTCAGCTTATTGCATTGGCGCCGCAAGCGGAAGCCTATCAACAGGAGCCGGAGCAGCTGAAAGTGTATATGAAACAACGCCAGCGCTGGTCCAAGGGAAACTATCAGGTCGTTATTGATAATATTAAGCATCTATTCGACCGTACAAGCTGGAGAATTAAACTCCATGTCCTGTACTATGCTGCGAGTTATTTCTGGTTTATGATCGCTATTATTGTTTCGGATATTATCTTTGTTTCTAACCTTGTATACCAAGTTATCGCACTGTTTAATCCCAACGTGATTTCTCCATTTCAGTTCTCCGGGGACGTATACGTGTATCTGGTTATCGCTTGGGCACTTATGTATTACATTTATGTACTGCAAATTAATCTGGCGCTCTCCGCCGATATTGGACAGAGCAATACCCAAAACTTCATTGTGGCTTGCCTTTCCTACTTCACATATGCCCAGCTGTTTCTGGTTATCTCTGTTAAGGCATTTGTCTCTCTCATTGGGGACAAGCTGTTCCGCAGAGAAACCAAATGGTATAAAACGCAGCGATTCGGCTGAGTTCATTGATGGTAAAACAAAGGCTGTTTCTGACCTGTTCAGAGGCAGTCTTTTTTTATGGAAGAGCACGTGCACAATAGGTATTATCTTTCGAACAATGGAAACGGAAGGCTGCGCAGACAACGAATTCCGCTGTTTTTGTTCCACTCGGCAAGCAAATAACACACAGCATGCTGTGGATAGATGGAATAACCTGAAGCAGCCAAAAAACCTATCCACATGTGGATAAGTTTTTTGGCTTTTTAAGTACTCAGGCTGTGTGCAGAGGAGCTGTTTATTTAACGGCTGCTCTCACATAGACACGATCTCCATGTCGGTCCACATCTACAGGGGCTTCAAAAAAGATGCTCAACACTTCGGTGTTCATCACCTCAGAGGTTAGCCCGCTGCTCACAACCTCACCTCGCCGAAGCAGGAGACTATGACTGAACACGGGCAGAATCTCTTCGGTATGGTGGGTCACGTAGATCAGGGAAGGAGAGTCTGGTCTCTGCGATAATTCGCTGATACTCTCCAGCAACCGCTCACGGGAGAACAGATCAAGCCCATTGCAGGGCTCGTCCAAAATAAGAATGCGCGGATTCGCCATCAGGGCTCTGGCAATAAGAAGCTTCTGCTTCTCGCCCTGGGAGCAGGTTCGATATTCGCGATCCCACAAGTGCTGACAGCCAAGAGTGGTCATCAGTTCCCGGGCCTGATCCAGATCCTCATCGGATAACTTGTCATATAGACCAATCGTGGCATGCTTGCCGCTAATGACGACATATTGAGTCCGATCCGTCCCATGTAATTTCTCCTGGAGGGAAGAACTGACCCAACCGATGGTTTTGCGCAGTTCACGCAGGTCGACCTCTCCATACGGATGTCCAAGCACCGAAATCGAGCCTTCGGTAGGCCAGAGGTAACCGGTGATCATGTTAAGCAGCGTGGTCTTGCCGGAGCCATTCAGGCCGAGCAGTGCCCAGTGTTCTCCATCATTAACCCGCCAGCTGACATCGTTCAGCAGGGTGATCGGTCCCCTTTTCCAAGTCACGTGTTGTACATCAATAATCATGTCGTATTCCTTCCTTCTGTTTTCCGCTTGTATATCCTATTTGTATTGTAGTCACAGATATTTTGATATTGTCAAGCCATGTGGACTCTGCTAAGATGGGACAAATTTGTTGTAAACGCATTCAATTCGAAGTGTACGGACGCTAAAAATAAGGAGGCCGTTGGTCATGAAAGAGTCGATATCCAAGGATAAGAACGCCCGCACATATACGGTTTCACTCGATGGGAGCGGTGATTTTGCCACGATTCAGGCTGCGATTGATTCCTTCGTAAATTCGGCCGGTCCCGGCAAGGATGTTGGGCAGGCTCTTGCCGTATATGTGGATGGGGACCTGACCGCTTTTCGCAAATGTCGTTTCATCGGACATCAGGATACGATCTTCACCGGGCCGCTTCCGGAACAGCCAATAGATCGGAGCTTCTTCGGTGGTCCCCGAGAAGGGGCAGAAAGGCGGAAGCTGCGCCAATATTATGAAGACTGTTATATCGAGGGCGATATCGATTTTATTTTTGGTTCGGCTACAGCTGTATTCAAGGGTTGTGAGATTTTTGCGAAGAAACGCGCGTTTGATGACCCTACTGCCTCTGCAGAGGCAGTTCATGGCTGGATCACTGCAGCTTCTACACCGGAAGATGTCCGGTACGGCTATGTGTTCATCGACTGCTCCCTGACCAGCAATGCACCTCCGCAATCCGTATACCTCGGCAGGCCGTGGAGAAATCACGCCAAAGTATGCTTCCTGCATTGCTGGATGGGTGCTCATGTGAAGCAGGAGGGCTGGCATAACTGGAACAAACCTGATGCAGAGGCCAGCGTGGTGTTCGCCGAATATAACAGCAGGGGCCCGGGAGCAGGGAGCGGGGCGGGGCGAGTGCCGTGGGCAACCATTTTGAATGAGGAGCAGGCCGGGGAATATTCATTATCTCGCGTGCTATCCGGAGAGGATGAATGGCAGCCCTTTGGCTGAAGCTTAACAATTCCTAGTTCCTCAGGGGCAACGTTATACTGCCTGCTGCGGGAGCTTTATACAAGGCTGTCTTTCAAGTCCGTTAGGGGCTTGGCAGACAGTCTTTTTTTTTTGCGTCATATTCAATTTTCGCCCTCCAAAAGAATAATTTATCCCTTATCTCATTTGCAGTTTACTGATTAAATACAAATGAGGATCTGTAAATTTCCTGTAAAATTTGGATGTCATTAATCTTAAACGTAAATGAACGGCAGATCCGATGTCGAAGAGAGAGGGGGAGTTGCAAACGTAAATATGGATCACGAATTAAATTCCTATCGCCGCAGATCACATGCCAGTGCACAGAGAAGCTTTTGCAAGGTGAAAACAAGCTGAGTACAGGAGGGATTTTGCTTGAATCAAGCTGTTCGAGTCCGCCCGGTTATCATAGTCGCTTTGGCATTTCTTCTGATCATTTCGTGGTTTGCACCAAGAGCAGACGCCGCTGCCCAGTGGCAGGCCGGCACCGCATACAAGAAAGGAGACCTCGTAACATATCAAAACAAAAATTATGAATGCATTCAGTCCCATACGGCTTTGAACGGCTGGGAGCCTCCTCTGGTTCCTGCACTATGGACCTATGTTGGAGATGGTCCCGGGGAGGGAGGAGAGACACCTGTTCCGGATACAACCCCACCCTCCATTCCTGCAGGCTTAACCTCATCTTCGATCACGGCAACCTCAGTCCAGCTTACCTGGAGTGCATCCACGGATAATGTGGGGGTGACCGGATACGACGTTTACCAAAATGGGGCTCTCGTGAAGAGCACCTCAGCTGTAACAACGACAATAAGTGGGCTAACTAGCGGCACAGCTTATGTTTTTACAGTAAAAGCAAAAGATGCTGCAGGCAATGTGTCTGCTGCAAGCAATCCCCTCAGTGTAACGACTTCCACGGGAACTCCGAATCCGGGGCCAATCGGTAACAAATGGCTGATCGGCTACTGGCACAACTTCGACAATGGCTCTACCAATATCAGACTTCGCAACGTATCCACAGCTTACGACATCATTAATGTTTCCTTTGCCGAACCGGTTTCGCACGGCAGCGGCACGCTCGCTTTTACTCCATATAACGCAACGACAGCCGAATTCAAATCGGATATTGCGTATCTTCAGAGTCAGGGAAAAAAAGTACTGCTGTCCATGGGAGGAGCCAATGGAACGATTGAGCTTACCGATGCGAGCAAGAGGCAGCAGTTCGAGGAGTCACTGAAATCCATTATTTCAACTTACGGTTTCAATGGTCTGGATATCGACCTGGAAGGAAGCTCCCTCTCCCTGAATGCAGGGGATACCGATTTCCGTAATCCGACGACACCCAAGATCGTTAATCTCATCCAGGGTGTCAAGGCGGTCAAGTCACACTTTGGCAGTGAGTTCATACTTACAGCAGCACCGGAGACGGCCTATGTCCAAGGTGGTTATCTGTCCTATGGCGGTCCCTGGGGAGCATATCTGCCGGTGATCCATGCCTTGCGTAACGACCTGACGTTGCTCCATGTGCAGCACTACAACAGTGGCTCCATGGTCGGGCTGGACGGGCGCTCCTACGCTCAGGGCACAGCTGATTTCCACGTAGCCATGGCCGAGATGCTGCTTCAGGGCTTTCAAGTAGGTGGAAGCTCGGGTTCATTCTTCAGTCCGTTGCGTCCGGATCAGATTGCGATCGGTGTACCGGCATCCCAGCAGGCAGCCGGTGGGGGCTATACATCACCTGCCGAGCTGCAGAAGGCATTGAATTACTTGATCAAGGGTGTATCCTACGGCGGTTCTTATACTTTGCGCCAACCCGCGGGGTATCCGGGCCTTAAGGGCATTATGACCTGGTCCATTAACTGGGATGCATATACGAACCATCAATTTTCAAACGCACATCGTTCGTATCTGAACGGGCTCAGCACGCAAACGACGAAGGAGGTTGTGTACTAATGTCATATAAAGCCAAACACATGGGTTTCAAAAAAGTCGGTAAGGTTCTCCTCGGTGTGGTCCTGCTCTTATCTGTCATCATCCCTTCATTTACCCTTCAATCTCGAACGGCCGAAGCAGCAGAAGCCTATAAAATTGTCGGTTACTATCCTGCCTGGGCGGCATACGGACGAAACTACAATGTGACGGATATTGATCCCACCAAGGTGACGCATATCAACTATGCCTTTGCCGATATTTGTTGGAACGGCATTCATGGAAATCCAGACCCTTCGGGCCCCAATCCGGTGACTTGGAGCTGCCAGAATGAGAAGAGCCAGACAATCAATGTACCGAATGGAACGATTGTTCTCGGAGACCCCTGGATCGACACAGGCAAACAATTTGCCGGGGACACATGGGATCAGCCCTATGCAGGGAATATTAATCAGCTCAACAAGCTGAAGCAGGTCAATCCGAATCTGAAAACAATCATCTCCATTGGAGGATGGACGTGGTCCAACCGTTTCTCCGATGTAGCCGCAACATCAGCTACCCGTGAGGTCTTTGCCAACTCTGCCGTCGATTTCCTGCGGAAATACAACTTTGACGGAGTGGATCTTGACTGGGAATATCCGGTATCAGGCGGGCTGGATGGCAACAGCAAGCGTCCAGAAGATAAGCAAAATTATACCCTTCTCCTAAGCAAAATCCGCGAGAAGCTGGATGCGGCAGAAGCCGTTGACGGCAAAGAGTACCTGCTTACGATTGCAAGCGGAGCATCTCCAACCTATGCTGCCAATACGGAGCTTGCGAACATCGCTTCCATCGTTGACTGGATTAACATCATGACCTACGATTTTAACGGAGCCTGGCAGAAAATCAGCGCACACAATGCACCGCTGAATGCGGATCCTGCCGCTGCAAGTGCAGGGGTACCAGATAGCAATACTTTTAATGTGGCTGCCGGAGCACAAGGACATCTGAATGCAGGAGTACCGGCTGCCAAGCTGGTGCTGGGTGTTCCATTTTACGGTCGAGGCTGGGATGGATGTGCACAGGCGAATAACGGCCAGTATCAAACGTGTTCGGGTGGTTCTTCTATAGGAACTTGGGAGGCAGGCTCCTTTGACTTTTACGATCTGGAAGCGAACTATATTAATAAGAATGGATACACACGCTATTGGAACGACACAGCCAAAGTGCCGTTTCTCTATAACGCCTCCAACAAGCGCTTCATCAGCTATGACGATGCGGAGTCCATTGGACACAAAACCGCATATATCAAGAGCAAAGGGCTTGGCGGAGCGATGTTCTGGGAGCTCAGTGGGGACCGCAACAAGACACTCCAAAACAAGTTGAAATCGGATCTGTCAACCGGGGGTACAGTGCCTCCTGCGGATACGACGGCACCGAGTGTACCGGGTAATGCCCGTTCGACAGGAGTAACGGCAAGCTCCGTAACCTTGGCCTGGAATGCTTCGACGGATAACGTTGGCGTTACCGGCTATAACGTCTACAATGGCACTAGCCTAGTGACTTCCGTTACTGGAACAACCGCAACAATTAGCGGGCTTGCACCAGGTACTTCCTATACCTTTACGGTAAAAGCAAAGGATGCCGCAGGCAATCTATCCGCAGCTAGTAATAGCGTTACAGTAAGCACTACGGTTCAGCCGGGGGGAGATACCCAAGCACCAACCGTGCCGACCAACCTCACATCAACTGCCAAAACCTCATCTACGATCACCCTTAGCTGGGCAGCCTCCACGGACAACGTTGGTGTAACCGGATATGAGGTATACAACGGAACTGCTTTGGTGACAACCGTTAGTGGAACATCGGCAACTGTTACGGGTCTAACGGCAGACACCTCTTATACGTTTACAGTAAAAGCGAAGGATGCGGCAGGTAACCTGTCTGCTGCGAGCAGTGCCTTGACGGTGAAAACCGAAGTGGGTACGACGAATCCCGGCGTCTCCGCTTGGCAGGCAAATACGGCTTATGTCGTAGGGCAGCTGGTTACGTATAATGGAAAAACGTATAAATGCCTGCAATCCCATACCTCCTTAACGGGGTGGGAGCCTTCCAATGTGGCTGCATTGTGGCAGCTTCAACCGTAACATACCTGTAAAGGAGGATGCTCCTGATGAACTCGGGAGCGTCCTCGATGTGATAAGGCTTTTTCCTTGAGAAGGATTGCAAACCAAAACACACAAAAGCCCCCAACCCCCGCATATGCGAGGGAATGGAGGCTTTTTGCTTCATTTAAATTAGAAATCAAAGTTGTCCGGGTCTGGTCCAACACGAACATCTTCGTTGAGGGCGCTGATTCGATCCATCTCATCGTTGGACAATTCAAAGTCGAAGATGGAAGAGTTCTCAATGATCCGATTTTCCTTAGTGGACTTCGGAATGGTGATGACACCGTTTTGCAGATCCCAGCGCAGGATGACTTGTGCCACGGATTTGCCTTTGGCAGAAGCAATCTCGGTAAGCACCGGGTTGTCCAGCAGTTGACCTTGCATCAGCGGGGACCAGGCTTCAAGCTGAATACCATGTTTCTCACAGAAGGCTTTCAGTTCAACCTGAGTAAGGCGAGGATGGTACTCGACTTGGTTAACCATCGGTTTCACTTTGGCATCCTGCATCAGGTCTTCAAGGTGATGGATCTGGAAGTTGCTTACTCCAATCGCTTTGATACGTCCTGCAGCATAGAGCTCTTCCATCGCTTTCCATGCACCTTTGTATTTGCCCGCTTTTGGCCAGTGAATCAGGTACAGATCCAGATATTCCAGACCGAGCTTGTTCAAAGTTGTATCGAAGGCTGCAAGAGTTTCTTCATATCCAAGGTCTGCAGTCCAGGCTTTGGAAGTGACAAACAGTTCTTCGCGCTTCAGGTTGTTTTCTTTCAACGCTTCGGCAATCGCCTGTCCAACACCGGATTCGTTACCGTATATAGCGGCAGTATCAATGCTGCGGTATCCATGCTGAATTGCTTTTTTGACCGCTTCGATCAATTCTGCGCCTTCTTCTACCTTAAATACGCCTAGTCCAAACCAAGGCATTTGAACGCCGTTATGCAAAGCTACTGTGGATTGTAAGTGTTGTGCTGTCATGTGATGACCTCCTAAGTTTGTTCGTAATTCACAGAAAGTAACTCTCAAAATTGTTCAATCTGATCCCCCAAAATTAAATGAGAGTAGATTAAATAGGGTCCAACATACTATAATACTATACCATGCAAAACCGGTTCCTTTAAATAAGGGCTTCATGAGTCGCCGAGCGTGATCAGTCTGAGAATTCTAATTTTTTTTGGTGCAGTCTGTTCTTATATCAAATGCTTATGCAACTGATGATCTGCGTTCAAGTACTCTGGCCCATCCTGTAAGAAGAACGGCGGCAAGAACCATAATTGCACCAACCCAAGTCGTATGCACGAGCCCAATGGAGTCGGTAATGACCCCGCCCAGGTATGCGCCTATGGCAATACCCGCATTAAAGGCAGCGATGTTGAAGGCAGAAGCCACATCCTTAGCCTGTGGCGCATAGCGTTCTGCGAGCGTGACGACATACATCTGAAGTCCGGGTACATTCATGAAGGCAAGCAGACCCATGCCGAGAATGGTGAGCAGTGCTGCCAGCTTAAACGGTACGGTAAAGTACAGTATGCCCAGAATGATCGTTTGAACGATAAACATATAAAATAATGCCTTCAGCGGATCACGGTTGGCGGCTTTGCCCCCAATGATATTGCCGATTGCGATGGCGATTCCGTATAACAACAGAATGGCTGCCACGGTTTTCTCGGAATATCCGCTGATATCATGCAGAAGCGGAGACAGGTACGTGAAAACGACGAATGTACCTCCATAACCGACCGCTGTAATCGCAAACGCCAGCAGCAGCCTTCCTCCCGTTACAAGCTTCAATTGGTCACGGAATGCTGTGCGTGTTCCACGCTGCAGCGTGGAAGGAACAAGTACCATATTACCAATTAGGGCAATGATACCGACAATAACAATGAGAATAAAAGCAGCACGCCAGCCTAAATGTTGACCGATCAGCGTACCCAGAGGCACCCCGGTCACGGTAGCGATGGTCAGGCCCGAGAACATAATCGCAATGGCACTGGCCCGGCGGTTTGCTGGCACGAGGTCAGCCGCAATAGTGGAACCGATGGACATAAACACCCCATGTGACAGGGCTGAAATAATCCGGGCTATAAGCAGCATGGTGATGCCACTGGATAGCGCGGCCATCGTATTGCCTGCAATGAAAACAACCATGATGGCCATCAACAGTGTCTTGCGTGACACGGTTGAAGTTAATGAGGTCAGGATGGGCGCCCCGAAGGTTACACCGAGCGCATATAAAGTAACGGTCAGTCCCGCTGTAGTTACGGAAATGCCCAGGTCACCCGCAATGAGTGGCAGCAGTCCAACACTGATAAACTCAGTGGTGCCGATGGCAAACGCACTAATGGCCAGTGCGAGCAGGGCCCAGGTGCTGCGTTTTGAATCTTGTACCATGTTTCTTGTTCAACTCCCCGAATGTAGATTTACGTACCGGCAAATGCTATTATGAATTATTCGATACAAAATGAATAGTACGTACTTTTTAGTACCATACGTACTTTTTGGTGCCTATATAGATAAGCTTGGCAAGTTCATCAGATGATTAGGGAGGAAGCATATAATGAACAGAAAAAAATACAATATCTCGGTCGAGGCTACGCTTGAAGTGATCGGCGGCAAGTGGAAGTGTGTTATTCTCTGTCATCTCACGCATGGCAAAAAACGCACCAGTGATCTTAAGCGTATTATGCCCGCCATTACCCAAAAGATGTTAACCCAGCAGCTTCGGGAGCTGGAGGACGACGGCATCGTGAACCGGATCGTCTATAATCAGGTCCCGCCCAAGGTAGAGTATGAGCTCAGTGAATATGGCTGGAGTCTGGAGCCGATTCTGAATGCACTATGCAATTGGGGAGAGCAGCACATCGTGAAGGAGTACGGAGACAAATCAGCGATGCTCGAGGACAATGGATTGAACCATTTTGATTCGGATGAGAACAAGGAGCTGATCAAGCAATGAATTACGAAATTTTGCATGAAGGTGCTTTTGCCATGCTCAAGGTTCGTTTGCAGCGCGGAGAGCGATTCAAGGCTGAGAGCGGCGCCATGGTATCCATGACACCGACGGTTCAGCTAAAGGGATCTGCGGAGGGTGGCATGTTTGCCGGAATTGGAAGAATGATCAGCGGGGAGAAGTTTTTCTTTCAAGAGTTAACCGCTGCCGGAGGGCCTGCAGAGATTTTGCTGTCACCTTCCACCATGGGCGGTGTGGAGGCTGTTGAACTGGATGGCTCTTATTCGCTGTATGTGCAGAAGGATGGCTTTTTGGCGGGGACCGAAGGCATCCAGGTTAATAGTAAAATGCAAAACCTGAAGAAGGGCCTCTTCTCGGGAGAGGGTTTCTTCATTATTGAGATCAGCGGAAGAGGCACGGTATTCCTGTCTTCTTATGGTGCAATTCACGCGATTCACCTGGCCGCGGGAGAAGAAGTCATTGTGGATAACGCGCACCTGGTTGCCTGGCCTCAATATATGGAGTATCATATCGAAAAAGCATCGCAGGGCTGGTTATCCAGTGTAACCAGTGGTGAAGGACTGGTATGCCGATTCAGAGGCGAGGGCACAGTCCTGATCCAGAGCCGCAATCCGCAGGGATTCGGACAATGGGTGAAGCAGTTCATCCCTTCCCGCTGACAACAAGTCAGCTATCCGATTACCTCTACAATACACGGCATACAACAAGTCCCAAGGCATCAGTGATGGAGGAATAAATGAGATGAGTTCACAGTATAAAAACGCACATGAAAGTCCAGGACACCTGCTGTGGCAGGTTACAACGATGTGGCAGAAGGAAGTGCGCAGGGTGCTTGATCCCTTGGGATTAACCCCGCCGCAATTTGTGCTTCTGCATGGCTGCTTATGGCTGAATGAGAGAGATACGGAAGGGAAAGGCGTAACGCAGGTTCAGCTTGCGAATTTTGCCAACGTGGATGTGAATGTGACCTCTCAGGTTCTTCGAGCGCTTGAAAAGCGGGGGTTAATCCTTCGCAGTCGCCATCAGACCGACACCCGTGCGAACATTATTACTACAACGCCGGAAGGCACGGAGCTGGCCAATCGGGGAATTCAGCTGGTTGAAGAGGCTGACAGACAATTCTTTGACCTGGTAAGCGATCATAAGGAAGAGTATATGGACATTATGCGGGAGCTTATCAAAAATAAATCGGAATAATTGCTGTGTGGTAACCCACATTTATTGAACTCATAGATGATATACCTATCGAAGCAACGTAAGATAAGCTGGCGCCTGGCCTTCTATATACAGACATTAAAAACCTCCCCGACCATGAGCCGGGGAGGTTTTTTAATAGCTTCTATTCGAGCCGGTACGAGGCGAACGGCTCACCATGACGGAACGAGTCACTGAGTTGATCCAGCTCTGTGATCATGTCTGGCGTAAGCTCCAGGCTTAAACTAGCCAGGTTATGCTCCAGCTGCTCGGTACGTGTGGCCCCGACGATAACGGTCGAAACGGCTGGACGAGCCAGCAGCCAGGCGAGCGACAGAACACTTGGAGAGCAGCCGTATTCTGCTGCTTTCTCGCGTACCTGCTCTCCTAATCTGACATTGTGCTCAAGCAGGAACCGGTTGAAGGATGGATCCGTATCCGCTCGGGAGCCCGAAGGAATGCCCGCTTGTCCATTATATTTGCCAGTCAGAATGCCGCCTGCAAGTGGGAAATAGGGGATGATTCCGACGCCTTGATCAAGACACATGGGGACAAGTTCCAGCTCTGGTGTGCGGTCTGCCAGGGAGTAGCTGGTTTGAGTGGAAATATAGCGTACATGACCTTTCATTTCACTGATGCCAAGAGCTTTCATGAGTTCCCAGGCCGCATAGTTGGAGGCCCCGATATAGCGAACTTTACCGGAGGACACCATATCGTCCAGCGTTCGCAAGGTTTCCTCCAGCGGAGTGTGCGGATCAAACGTGTGGATCTGATACAGATCCACATAGTCCGTCTGCAGACGCCGGAGGCTCTGTTCCAGTTCTTGCTGCAGATGATAGCGGGAGGAACCTCGCCCATGCGGACCATCATGCCGGGGAAGTCCGGCCTTGGTTGCAAGCACAGCGTTTTCCCTACGACCCTGCAGGGCCTGTCCAATAATCCGTTCCGATTCGGTTCCGGCGTAGATGTTGGCGGTATCGATAAAGTTGATTCCCTGATCCAGTGCTGCATGAATAATGCGGGTTGAAGCCGCGTCATCTGCACGTTTACCAAAAGCATTCGTACCGAGACCAAGTGCCGATACACGCAAGCCGCTGCTGCCCAAACGTCGATATTCCATTCATCATCGCTCCTTCTGTGTCAGTTCTTGTATAGCAGATTATAACGTAATCTATTGAAAACGTGTTATTAATATAGTTAAATGATTCTAAGAACCCGTTATTAAAGGAGATATGATGGAAAACAGTGCTGCACATTTAACCCGCCGGAAGCCGAAGAAACCGAAGAAGAGATGGAAGAAACCTCTAATCATTACCCTAAGCGTGCTGATCGTGCTGGGAGGACTCGGATATGTCTACCAAAAACAACTTGTACTGTTGGCATTTAACCTATTTGCCTCAGGTACGGTGAAGGAAGCGCTGGATGATTCCTACAAGCCGGTTGGAGATCAGAATGCAGAAGTTCCTGTGATACAACACACTGACCCATTCTCGCTACTGCTGCTGGGGATTGATCAACGGGATAATGAACCAAGCCGTTCGGATACGATCATCTATTCCGTCGTGCGTCCGGAAGACAATAAAGTGCTGCTGCTGTCCATTCCGCGAGACTCCTATACCGAGATTGTCGGGCGGGATGTGAAATCGAAGATTAATTCAGCTTATGCCCATGGTGAAGCCAAGATGGCTATGGATACGGTGGAGAATCTGCTGGGAAACAAGGTAGACTTCTATGCCGCAATTAATTTTAACGGACTCAAGGATATTGTCGATGCGGTTGGCGGCGTTGAGCTGCCGATCAAGAAAAATATTGAGAACAAGCTCAAGAGTCATGAGAAGCTGTTTGTTGAAGCAAATAAACCCATCTATAGCGGCGAAGAAGCGCTCGGCTATGTCAGATACCGGGAAGACTCCGATTTTAACCGGACGATGCGCCACCGGATTTTCCTGAGCGCGTTCATGAATCGTGCATTGGAGGTCAAAAATCTGACCAAGATCCCGGACGTCATCAAGATTGCCGGATCGAATTTTACAACCAACATGAGCTCGGATTTCATCGTGAACTTTGCCGAGTCCTTATATATGAAAGACAGCGCGCCAACAATCAGCAACTATATGCTGAAGGGTGAAGGCGCAACCCGCAGTGGGACTTGGTATTATGATCTATCGGAGGATGATCTGCAGCATGTACGGACCATGCTCAGCAACTGGCTTGACCCGGATGCCACCGACATCATCGAACCTGAATCCGCAGATGGGGAAGAGAAAGATGCAGCATAAAACGTTTATTATGTAGAATTATTTTAAATAGTGTAACCCCGAGAAGCGAGCTTGCTTCCCGGGGTTTTTGCTGTGCATTTATTGCGCCAATCTCAATCTATAGGATCATTTCATGTCATATGTATAGTAAAATACAGGGAAACACATCAACATCAACCAATGGAGGAACCTTATGAAGGACTTCAAAGACCGACTTCGCCAGGTTCAGCAGCAGCAGAGGCAGCTGGTAAAAGAATACAGCACGCTGCTTCAGGACTATGAGTCGGATGACCTGATTGTGCAGAATGAACAGCTTCGTGAGCAGGTGGATGCACACGAGCTGAAGCTGCGTCAGATCGAGGCACGTGCGCGCAAGATGGAGGAGGAGAATGCCCGGCTGCGGATGGCGTTGTCCGAACAGATGCTGGATGAGAAGCTGAATCTTATTCGCGTATCCCAAGAGAAAATGGAGACATATTTCCGCGGGAAAACAGGTGTACATAATGACCGGTTGGAAGCTCACGAACATCGTACCAAAATAAACATGAACGCTCTATTTAACAAGGCTTCAGAGGAGCTTCAGGAAGATGCGATGGAGTTCAAGGAGAGGATTGCTTATCTTGCTGCAGAGGTGAAGGAACGCATCGAACGGCATAGACAAACGCTGCAGGAACGGGAAGAAGCGGTTCGGCAGCAGATGCAGCTTGGCTATGAGCATATGGCGGAGGAAGGATTGAGTGAAGAAACCATTCAGCGCCGGATTCGTCAGAACCGGATGGAGATGAAGATCGGGCTAAGCTGGATCAACAAGGTCGCCATCCTGCTTATTATTCTTGGCGTTGGAGCAGCGTTCCAGTATTCGTATTCCACGTGGTTCAATGATGAAATGAAGGGCGGTGCGTTCTTCCTGCTCGGCATGCTAATGCTTGCCGGGGGAGAGTGGCTGTTTCGGCGGAAACGCCAGACGTTTGCGATGGGCTTGCTGGGAGGCGGAATATCGGTACTTTTCGGCTCCATTTTCTACAGTTATTTTCTGCTCCATATTATCGGTCTATATACGGGTCTTGGACTTTCTGTCCTTGTATCAGCGGTGTCCGTCCTGCTATCGTTAAGATATCAATCGAGGACGATCTGTTCGCTTGGTCTGGTAGGCGGTTATCTGCCCCTGTTCTCGTATATGGCCTATTTCGGTCTCAGCGGGAACTCCGTATATGTTGCCATGGTCTATTTGCTGCTTCTTAACGGCATTATTGTACTTATTTCCTTCGGCAAACGTTGGCCGATCGTGCATTATATCAGTTTTCTGTTTAATACACCGTGCATGTTAATTCTCCTGTGGCTATCGCCGAACAACGTTGTGGGCATGGTGTATTCGGTTGCTACGTTTGCATTATATCTGGGAATTACACTCGCGTATCCATTCAAACATCGGGTCAAACTAACCTGGTGGGATTTCGCTCTGCTGGCCATGAATACGAGCATCAGCTGTCTGATGCTGTATGTACTCTTTGACGCAGAAGGCTGGGAGGATGCGCAGGGATTGCTGGCGCTTATATTCTCCCTGGTGTATGTCGGACTCGCCGGGTGGGTACAGCGCAATATGGTTCAGGAGAAACAAACCATACTGCTGTTCTATATCACATCCTTGACCTTTGCCATCCTGATGATTCCGTTCCAGTTTGGGGCGAAGTGGCTGTCCATGGGATGGTTAATCGAGGGGATTTTGCTTGTTATCCTAGGTCACTTGAAACAGTTCAGGTCAGTAGAACGTGCGGGATGGGGCGTTGTGCTCCTGTGTGTGTTCACCTTCGTATATTATGATGTGCTGGTGCTGTACATGGTGGGGGAGCAATCCTATTTTATGCTGAAATACTCCTGCATTACGCTGGGTGCGCTTTTGATTACAGCGTATTATGCCATGGTTGGCAGCGGGGACGGGATATGGTCCAAAACCAAAATTCATCATAGTGTGCTGGAGCTTGGCGCACTGAATCTATTCAAGTACGTTACCCTCGGCAACCTATGGATATATGTGCTGTACGAGTCTAATGAACTCTATACCCGAGCGGTTGATGGGACCTTCCTGCTCTACTTGTTCTACAAATGGCTGATGTTTGCTGCATTAACCATCGCACTGGCGTATGGCTTAAGCCGAGCTAAGTTATTTCATGACCAGATGGTGAAGTACTACACAACCTTTCTGCATGCAGCAGGCTGCTGTATTGCACTTGCAGTGACGTTGTCCATGCCAGCACTCGATCCGGGAGCGGAGCAGCATACGGCTGCGGAGATTGTGGGATTGCTAGTTCTGATTATTTTTAATATTGGCGTGTTTTTCGCTGGAAGAGACTTGCTGATTGCGGTCATACGCGGACAGTTCAAGAGCGTGGAGTGGTACCCGGTCATTGCGGGAATCTACCTGCTGGGTGTCATCACGGTCTTCCTGACGGTGCAGTTCCAATGGGGAGACATCGGTTTGATGTTCAGCTTGATGTATCTGCTGCTTGCGATTCTCTATATTGCGTACGGATTCCGTAGAAGGTACGTTATGATTCGTCGTCTCGGGCTCGGTCTGACCTTGTTCTCCACGGGGAAAATGGTGTTCTACGATGTAGGCTTGCTGACAACGGGCAGCAAAATCATCGCCTACTTTAGCTTCGGTGTGTTATTGCTGGGTATTTCGTATCTGTATCAGAAGGTATCCAGTCGGATGGAGGAAGCTCAAGCCAAGAAGACCCCACAGGTGGAAGAATCGGATCGGCCTGAGTAAGTACTTTTTTAAATATGAACAATCGTCAGATCGCATTTCCAATGGTACACTTCTAAGCAAAGCAAACAGGCCTCTTCCCGCTGTGATGTCAGCGTGTAAGGGGCTTCTTCATGTGAACTTATGCGATTATGCAGGCAGGGAGATAGATTCTACCCAAACGGTGAGTTATGACATTGGTGAAACGTTTATGACATGGATCGCGTTATAATAGAGTAAGCTCACGGCTGTGTGTTCAGTTGCAGCCATGATGTTTCAGAGGCTGGCGTGCCGTTCAATAATTCGCTGCTTTCGTCTGTCATTCGTGACAGGACAGTTAGTGTAATGGACAGGGTAAAAGCGAGCAGTACGTATATGAAAATCTTCTTTTTGTTCATGATGATAACCCTCTCTTGTTGATTAGGCTGGATGAAAGACCGATATGAGAAAAAAAGCACAACGTCTGGTATAGTAGAGAAACGAATACATCATTGCCTGTATACACTATATAAATATCCAGGGATGCAAACAATGGAACAAATCTGATGAAGTTATCATTATTCATGAAACGTATAGAGCTAGAGTTAAAATTGAAGGTGGGAGATGAACATGCGGGAGACGGCAAAAATCGTCATTCGTACACCTGGGCAGGAGAGCGATGGCTCATTTGCTTACGTAAGCCAGGGACGTTCCATCACGGTGGGACGTTATACGGGCGGCGGTGAATCGGACTTGTCCGTGTATAATCAATTGATATCGAAGCGGCACTGCCGCATACATTATGATGCACAGCGTCAGCTGTGGGTGGAGGATCTGGATAGCAAAAATGGTACCGAATTGAACGGGCAGCGGCTTGTTCCCTATGAGAAATACCCGTTTGCCGAAGGAGACATTCTGACCATGGTCAACGGTTTGATCCAGCTTCGGACGGAGGGTGATCTCGAAGAAACACGCGAATACCGCATATCCGATCTGCTGGGTGAGGGAGTCCGGGTGCATGATCACCTGCAGACGGTACAGATTGGCGAGGTGGAAATTCCGCTGTCGAAGAAGGAGTTCCAGCTGTTCAAGCTGCTGTACAGTCAACTGGATCATTTTGTGACGAGAGAGCAGATCGTTGGCCAGGTATGGCCTGAACGAAGCATGCTGGAGAGCGATTCGGTAGGAATCGATGAGATCAACTCGCTGATCTATCGGACCAATCGCAAGTTAGGTGACCATTTTACGATTAAGTCCGTTTATAAAAAGGGTGTATACATGAAATCACATGTGCCTGGCGTTATGGGTGGCATGATGTAACCAGTTTGTATGAATAAAGGGATGAGGCCATGTTGATCATTCAATTCATTCCATGGCTGATTGCCGTGGTGACGCTAATCGCCGTAATATCCATTGTGCTGGTCAGCTGGAAAAATGGAATTTCGCCCATGCCCACATCCAGACTGGTCCGGCAGGTAGTCATTCAGGAGGTTCATCGCATTCCGGGTTACGGGGATATCATTGAGGCAGGTTCCGGCTGGGGGACGCTTGGAGTGGACATCGTCCGTCATTGTCCGGGTAAGCGTGTTACGGGCATTGAGAATTCGGTCATTCCCTTCTGGTTCTCTCAAGTCATGTCCAGCATGATGATTGGATTCAGGAAAGCCAAGGGCGAGCGGAATTCACTGAAGGGACGGCTGCGGTTCATACGCGGCGATATCTACAAGAGCTCCTATGAACATGCAGACGGTGTGGTCTGTTACCTGTTTCCGGGTGCCATGACCCGGCTCGTGGACAAGTTTAGCCGGGAGCTTCCACCGGGGGCACGGGTTATCTGTGTCTGTTTCGCACTTCCGGGCAAAGTTCCTCTCCGAACAATCACGTGCAAGGATGCTTTGCGTACGAAGGTTTATGTATACACATTCTGAAGAGAACGAAAGAAGGCGCCGAACCCACTTCTACAGTGAATTCGGCGCCTTCTATTGTTATCCGGAACAGGCGATTTATTTTATACCGCTCTGCTTCGTGCGTTATTACTTATTTTGCGGAGTTTGTGGAGTCTGTCGCGTTGGTACTTGTGCTTGTGCTGTCTGTCGTTGTACCGGATTCTGTTCTGTTTCGTCCGCCTCCGAATCCACCTTGGCCGCGTCCTCCACCAGGACCACCGATGCCGGTATTGGCAGTGGTTACACCAGATTCATTCACCCAGGTAACGTTGCTTGTGGATTGGAATGCAACCACTTTGGTGCCGCCACTGTACGTACCATCTGTGTACAGGCCATCTGTGGCTGTACCCGTCGATGTTCCCCCAGAGTAGATCTCATAAGAGCCGTCTTCTTTCAGGTCTGGAGAGCTGATGACAACGGATTGATAATCTTTTGCTGGAGCAAAGGTCAGGATGTTGTTGCCATCGCTATCTTGTACGTGAACCAGGGTTCCTGCTTTTTGCGTTTCAGGGAATGTCATCACAATGGTGTTTTGAGTGGAGGAATCCGATGTACCTTGTGCCATGCCGGAACTGCCGGCTGCAACCAGATAGCCACCGCTCATCTCGAATGTACCGTCATAATCCAGTGGTCCGTTGCCATTATCGGTTGGTCCGTTCACAATCACGGTTCCGCCGGTCATGTAGATGGAACCATTGGAATCAAGTCCATCGCCACCTGCATTGACGGTAAGGGATCCACCGTTAATGTGAAGCTCACTGTTTCCAGCGGATTCACCCGGCATGCCGCCTGGCGCGCCACCTTGTGGGCGAGTATTGGTATTTGCGTCCGTACTTTGATCTGTTTGATCCGTATCTGCAGTTGTTGATGTTGTTCCAGTCGTCTCGGTTACAGAGATATTGGAAGCGGCAGTTGTGTCAGCTGCTTGAGAGCTGTCTTCTCCTGTCGTTGCCTCAGCATCTGCAGTTGCTGCAGTGATGTCACCCGAAGCATTGACGCCATCATCTGAAGAAGTTACGTCCACATCACCATCATTCAGTGTAATGGATGCTCCTTCAAGCCCTTCATAGCTCTTCGCAATGACAATTGTTCCACCGTTAATGGTCAGCGCCAGATCGGCATGAATGCCGTCATCGCCGGATTCGAGTGAGATCTTGCCGTCATTAATCGTTACATTGCTGTTGCTGTGCAGGGAATCATCCATGGAATCAATGGTGTACGTACCGCCGTTAACGGTAAGATCTGTCCCTGCCTTAAGTGCCTTGGCACTGGTTGATTCTGTTTCTGTTGTAGTTGTGGCCGCTGCATCTGCATCCGAAGCAGTAGTCGAAGCCTTATCCGCAGAACTTGTCGGTGCTGTACCTGCTGCATTCGTTCCATCCGCTGCCGGCATATCAGCAGGCGGTTCACCATCTGGTGGAGTACCCATGTCAGTTGGAGGTGTTCCGCCACCCCAGCCACCGCCACCGCCGCCGAACGGACCTTCTTCTGCTTTGGCTGGTGCATTGGCGCTGCCGCCGCCAGTTACGATGTTAAAGGTTCCGCCATCGGTAACGAGCGTAGTCTCAGCCTGAATACCATCGTTACCACTTTGGATATCGAATGTACCACCGGCAATGGCTACGAAGCCTTTTTCGGCATCGGTATCATTGGTCGATTTCATACCGTCGCCTTCAGCATCAACCGTAATGGTACCTTCCTGGACAGCAAGCATATCCTTACCTTTGATGCCGTCATCTGCTGCTTTGACGTTAATGGTACCACTTACAATGATGAGATCATCTTTACTTGTGATCCCTTCGTTGTAGTTACCTGTTACGTTGAGTTTACCTGTGCCGTTAAACGTCAGATCTGCTTTACTGAAGATGGCTGCATCGGGCTCATCCGTTGCATCATCAGCGTATACGTAGGTCGTACCATCCGAAACGGCATTTTCCGTTCCTTCCTGCAGGGTAATCACAGCTTTGCCAGCTTCCTTAATATAGATGGCCGCACTGTCGTTATCGTGAATGGTTGCCCCATTCAGCACGAGATGAACGGTTCCTTTATCGGTTACATTCACTACAATTTGCCCGTCTGTCAGTTCCCCGCTAAGCACATACGTACCTGCCTCGGAGATGGTTACCGAGCCGTTCGCCGCCTTGGCTCCGGAGCCGGTAACGGTTGCTGTCTTCCCGCTCAGTTTAATGGTTGTAGAGTCGGTTTCACTCCAGCTTACATTGGTATCGTCCGCATCCAGGGAGACCAGATCCGCATATTTGACGGAGGTCTGCTCACTAACGGAAACCGTTTTGGTTGTGCCTGTTGTTGAGGTTGCGGCGTTGGCGGTTGAGTTGGTAGCTGCTGGAGCACTGCATGCTGCAAGCATTGCGGTAACCATCGCTACGGACCATAACTTGCTGCCTGTAATCCACTTTTTATTCATCATGTATCGTTCCTTTCGATTTATAAAATGTCTCGAATTAATATTCAGGCGTAGGTGCCATGTTGAGGGAGATATCCAGGTTCCCGTTACGTGTACGAACGGCATCAAGGAATTCCTTCTGATTGACGTGCTGGCCAAGGTGAACCAGATAGACCAGTTCGTACAAGCTGCCAAGTTCGGTTGTTCTCACTTTGTTTAACTGATACTCGACATTGAATTTTTTGAATACTTCATCAAAGGCTTCTTCATAGCTCAGGTTTTCAGGAATGGTGACTTTAAGCAATTTTTGTTGACTCTTCTTGGCTCCGAATTTGAAATGACTCAGAACAAACATCAGTACACACAAGATGACGGTGAACAATACCGCGTATCCAAATGCGCCGACGCCGCAGGCAAGACCGGAAGCCATGGTGAACAGGACGTAGGAGATATCCTTGGGATCACCAGGTGCGCTTCGGAAACGGATGATCGAGAAAGCACCTGCCAAGCTGAAGGCGCGGGCTACGTTGCTGCCGATCAGCAGGATGATGATCGCAACGATAACAGGCAGGACAACCATGGTTAATGTGAAGCTTTGCGAGTATGTGTTTGCATTGGTTTTCATGTATGTGAGACTGATAATTGCACCCATAAGGATGGCTAGGCCAATCGTGATCACGGCGCTGCTGAATGTGAGCGTTGTGTCGGTTAGAGCAGAACTGAAAATGGAATCAAGCATATACTACACTCTCTCTTTCTATGATCGTTTGGTTTGGTTTCATGGCAGGATCGAAATCGGTACCTGGAACGAGGATTCGTTCCCCCTGGTAGTTCAGGTTCGTCGTTCGGACGAGGCGTCTGAATTCGTTGCCGTATTTGGAGAAGCCTACACGGTACAAGCCATGTTCAGACAATAGCTGGGATAGCCAGAACGGAACGGTTTTCTCCGCCTTGACCTCCATCAGCCAGCGACCGTCCTCCACCAATGGTTCACCATAGTCTCCCTGCTCCAGCTTCAGATCGTATCTGCGGCTGCGGATATTGGTGTCAAAGGTAATGCGGAGATCGCGGCTGTTCTTATCGAACAATGCTTTGCGTTCATAGGCCAGATACACTTTTGGCTCCAGGTTGTATAAGCGAAGGAAGTATTCGATCTCATCGACAACCTGCTTGTTCATGTAATCTGCCAGCTCAGGTGCCTGTCCCGTACGAACGAATTCGTAAGCCTCATCCAGCATCAGGGCGGTTCTTCTTTTGTTTACCAGGCCAAACACTTTCTTTTTGATCTCCAGATACACTTTGGCATTTTCTTCAGGAACCCCATAAGCCCGCAATCTCAGCTTCTCCTTATATTTGGGCTTGGAGAGACTTGCGCGGATCAGGGAATCCTGCGGAGTATCGAAGTACAGGTTGCTGATGGAGTAGAACTCGTGTTTCTTGTTGTACGCGTCCAGTTCCATGTACTTCAGCAGATCACGGTAGAAACGTTCATATTGCTCATCGGTCAGAAGATACTTGCTCTCATATCGGTTGAATACTTCAATCGCCATTTAAGATTCATTCCTTTCATCCATGGGTTGTATGTTTTGTTTCATCGTGTATCGCTTCCATGTCTGTATCTTAGAGCGCCAACCTTGAATGAATCTTAAATGATTTTACATTCCGTTGATCTTTTTTTACCTTCCTATAATAGTTCTCGTAAAATAAATGAATTAAGATTGATTCAAGGTTCGGCAGGTAGAATGATTGATATAATAAAAGAAAGTGGCGACGAACAATTCAAGGCAGAGGAATGAATAGATCATGAGAATATTAATTGCGGAAGATGAGGTTCATTTGGCTGAGGCCGTATCCCAGATATTGAAGAAAAACAATTACTCCGTGGACATGGTCCATGACGGCAGATCAGGACTCGATTATGCGTTAAGCGGTATATACGATCTGCTGCTGCTCGATATCATGATGCCGGAGATGGATGGGATCAGCGTGCTGAGGAAGCTGCGCAGTGAGGGAAACCACACGCCTGTGATCCTGCTGACGGCCAAGGGTGAGCTATCGGACAAAGTAACCGGACTCGATTGTGGGGCGGACGACTATATTGCGAAGCCGTTTGAGACAGAGGAATTGCTGGCCCGTATTCGGGCAGCCCTTAGAAGAAAAGGCGAGGTTGTACCCGAGGACGGATTGAAGTTTGGCGATATTGAACTGAATACAACGCAGCTGAAGCTGGCCGTGCAGGGCAAGGAGATTAAGCTTAATCTGAAAGAGAACGAGCTGCTGGAGCTGCTAATCACACGCAAACAGGCCATCACGTCCAAGGAGCAGATCATCGAGAAGCTGTGGGGTTTCGATTCTGAAGTGGAGTATAACAATGTGGAGGTATACATCTCGTTTTTGCGCAAGAAATTGACCTTCCTGAACTCCAAGGTCCGCATCAATACCATCCGGGGTGTAGGTTATGTACTTGAGGTGACGGCCTAATGTTCAAGAGACTTCGAAACCGGTTTTTGGTCGTCAATCTGGTATCGATCTCCATCATGATGCTGGTTGCTTTTGCGACGATCTATATCATTACGTACCAGAATGTGCAGCGGGAAACCAATATGGAGCTCTTCAAGGTATCCGATTTCTATCACAACCCATATAATTCGTCCAAGATGCCGCGAGGGGATGATGCAATCGCAGGTAATCCGCCAACGGACATGCAGCAGAACGGGCCAGGCGGAGATCCCAATTCGCCGCCAGGGCGTTCGGTCTCGTTCATGGTGAAGACGGATAATGAGTGGAATATTACGGATTCACAATCCAGATTCAGCATGGAGGATGCATTTTACGCACAGGCACTGGAGAAGGTGGACAAGACGGATCATTCAGAGCGTAAGACTGGACAATTTGCGCTAGATGGAACGAACTGGGCGTATGTCATTGATCCGAGCAGCGATGGACATATGATTGTGTTCATTGATGTAACTGCCCAGCAGGGCATTCTTACGAATCTGATCTATACCTTCACCATCGTAGGCTTGTTCATGTTAGTCGTTATTTATTTCCTGAGCCGTTACTTTGCCAATCGTTCCATTGCTCCGGTCAAGGAAGCGTTCGATAAACAGAAACAGTTCATCGCGGACGCCTCTCATGAGCTGAAGACACCTCTGGCCATCATTAATACCAACACCGACGTGCTGCTTGCCAATCGGGACGATACAATTGATAACCAGTCCAAATGGCTGCATTATATCAAGTCGGAGACAGAGCGCATGTCCCGGTTGACAAGTGATCTGTTATATCTGACCGAGATCGATGATTCGCGTTCCACGATGATCCACTCCAAGTTTGATATGAGCGATGCGGTAGAGACCATTATTTTGACGATGGAAGCTGTTATTTTTGAGAAAAATATATCTCTCGACTACAGCATTGAGCCGGAGCTCATGGTCCATGGCAATAGTGAACAGATCAAGCAGGTCATTCTGATTCTGCTGGATAACGCCGTGAAATACTCCAAAGAGAAAGGCGCGGTCAATGTTTCACTGAAGAAGCATAATCATGAGGTGGTACTAGCCGTCTCCAATACAGGGGAAGGTATTGCACCGGAGCATTTGGATCGTATATTCGATCGGTTCTATCGTACGGATGCATCCAGAGCACGCAAGCATGGTGGACACGGTCTCGGTCTGGCAATTGCCAAATCCATCGTGGACCAGCACAAAGGTCAGATCTATGCTCGTAGTGTAGTAGGAGAGGGAGCGACGTTCTATGTTCGTCTAACTTAGATCTGAATAAGGCATGTCTGTTATGGGTTAACCTATGCTACAATGGCAACAGTATGTATGAACCAAGGAGCTGAACTGAACGTGACGGAAGCGAATTCGATTAATGAGCAGGAAATGATGCAATATATTGCGGACAAAACCAAAGCGAGCCAGGCGAATATTTCGCTTGTGCTGAAGCATGAGCAAGCCTACATCAACAAAGCGCATGAAAATGCCAAGGGTGAAGTGGACATCGACGGCGATGATCTGGCTGACTACATCCTGAGCCGCAAAGATGTGAAGCTCGATGAATTGACAGTAGAAGGCATTCTGGATGCCGAAATGGACTATCTCATGGAAAAAGGCCACGCTGGATACGTGGACTAAGATCATTGGATCAACGCAGGTACTAGCCACATCGTAATCAATGGACGCCAAAAAAGACCCCAACCTCCACATAACTGTGGGTGTTGAGGTCTTCTTTTATATTACTGTGAAGGGGTCTTAATGGATAAGACTAATCTTTAGGGTAAAACATTCGTACAGCAGCTTATTATTGACCCATCATGCCGCCATCTACAGTGTAGAGGGATGCTGTTACATAAGAAGCATCTTCAGACAAGAGGAAGTTCATTACGGCTGCCACTTCTTCTGGTTCGCCATAACGTCCCATTGGAATGCTGGCTACAGTAGCATCTTGGTAGTTTTCCACGTCACCGGAGTTTGCTTCGATTTGACGCATCATACGAGTGTTAATCGTTCCTGGCAATACCGCGTTTACCCGGATATTGTAAGGTGCAAGTTCATTTGCTGCAGTACGAGTGAGACCTACTACGGCATGTTTGGACATAATATATGGGGATACGGCTGGAGCACCCATCAGACCTGCAAGGGAAGAGGTGTTCAGAATCGCACCGGATTTTTGTTTTTTCATTACTGGAATAACATTTTGCAGACCAAGGAATACGCCACGAACGTTAACGTTATATACCGCATCCAGTGCTTCAACGCTGAGATCTTCGATCAGACCGGTTGGGCCTTCAATACCTGCGTTATTGGCAAAGTAGTCGATTCTGCCAAAAGCATCGAGTGCTTTTTGAACATAGTTTTTCACGTCTGCTTCCTGGGATACGTTTGCTTTTACCGCAATCACATGCTCTTTGTCGAGGTTCAGTTCAGTGATTGTTTTTTGAATGGCTTCTTCGTTCAGATCCACCAGAACCAGATTGATTTTACGTTCAGCCAGTCTGCGTGCCAATTCTTTACCAATGCCTCCGGCAGCTCCTGTAATAACTGCTGTATGTGTATAAGTACTCATGATATATTCGCTCCTTATTCGTTATTGGCAGGTTTTTCTTTAAAAAAAGTTTCAACCTGTCGTCTATCTTTCCTGTCTCAATGTTAAGATATACATAACGGTGTGACAATAATCATTGACAGCGTATATGTCTGGTATCGGACACAGATGTAAGCGGTGTTCATTTAGGTTACAATAATGGACAAAGGAGGCGAAAATGTTGATTATCGAACACCCCCAGGACCGGAGAGCACGAAGAACGCAGGATGCGATTATCGCTGCGACGGTTTCATTAATATTGGAAAAGGGAGCCGACGCCGTCACCATTCGTGACATTACAGAGCGTGCAGATTACAATCGGGGCACTTTTTATTTGCATTTTCCTGGCAAGCCGGAGCTGCTTGATTTCATTTTGGAGGATTTCATGCAGGGAGTGGGCCAAGCCTATGCCAAACCGTATGCTGAATTAAAGGAAGTGGATATGACCGGATTACTTCCTTCAACTATGCCGGTATTTGAATATATTGAAGCTCATCAGGATGTCTTCCGTGCCTTGATGACCATGCATGGTGATATGGCCCTAAGGCTATGCAATATGTTCCGGACTTACTTGACCGAGGATTTCGTGCTGGTAACTGAAGATAGTGAGTACACAATCAATTATGATATTATGCTGAGCTACCTGATATCTGCCACGGTGGGTGTCATCATGCACTGGGCAGAGATAGGATTCAAATATTCTGCGCATTATATGGGAGAGCAGTTGACGGCATTAATAAACATCAAACCGACCCGTCTGCTGATTGAACCAGGACAGAAGGGTCGGACCATTCACGAACGTATGCTGTTGGATTAAGAAAAGGGAAGCAGGCAGCTATCCCGTCATAGAGGTATCTGCTGCTTGCTGGAGCTGAATCAGTTGTTCGCGTACGAGAACGGCTTCGCCAATGATGATTAGCGCAGGGTTATTAACCTTCTCTGAAAGGGAAAGAGCGTAAAGCTGGCCGAGTGTGCCGGTAATGATTCGTTCGTTCGCGGTGGTTCCGCGTTCAATCAAGGCTGCTGGTGTACTGCTGCTTTTGCCGGATTGCAGCAATTCACGTTGAATGAGGGGTAATTGGCTGATACCCATGTAGATTACCAGCGTGTCAACACTGTGGGCGAGCAGATCCCAGCGAACGGAAGATACACGGCCATCACTCCCTGTACCTGTGACACAAGCGAAGGTTGAAGCCACTCCCCGATGGGTTAACGGAATCAGGGATGAGGCGGAAGTGCCCACAGCAGAGGTGATGCCAGGAATGACCTCAAAAGGAATTCCGGCTTCAGCCAGCACGAGAGCTTCTTCACCGCCGCGCCCGAAGATGAACGGGTCACCGCCTTTGAGCCGAACCACCTGTTTGCCTTCCGCAGCGTGAGCAACCAGTAACCGACCAATCATCTCCTGACTCATGGAATGCAGCCCAGGGGCCTTCCCGCAATAGATCCGGAGTGCTGCATCAGGAGCTTCGGCAAGCAAGTCATCATTCACCAGTCGGTCATACAGCAGTACATCTGCCGTTTGAATGCGTCTCAGAGCTTTCACCGTAATGAGTTCCGGATCTCCAGGTCCAGCACCTACGATACTTACCAGGCCCCGGCTCATGATCGTGTCCCCAGTCTGGACGCAGACTCTGCATTACCCAGTCCTGAACGACCGCCATGGATGGTTGCGAGTTTGGATGCCATCGGGATGGGGTTTCCCCAGCGGTGTGCAGCGTACAGCCCTAACCCGGTGAATAGGGCACCACCAATGAAATTGCCAAACAGCACCGGAATCTGATTCCACAGCCACCAGTCGGCAATACTGACATCAGCACCCAGCATTATACCTGCCGGGATGACAAACATATTTACAACAGCGTGTTCGAATCCTTGAGCAAAAAAAATCGTAATCGGCAGCCACATGGCCACGATTTTACCGAGTGTGGAGGTGGACGTCATCGCCATGACCGCACCTAGTGTCACCATCCAGTTACATAGAATAGCCTTAATGATGACCAAAACAATACCTGCGCCGCCCAGATGCTGATATCCGAGCGTCTTGGCTTCGCTGGTCTGAATCAGCGTTTGAACAAGGGGACTGCTCATGTCGGTTCCCATCTTCGTCAGTGTGAGTTCATATAACAGAGCGTAGAACAGGCATCCAAGTATATGGCCTGCAATGACCCAAAAGTAATTACGCAGCATATCCATCAGGGTGACTCTGCGTGTCATAACCGCGAGTGGAATCATGGCGAAGCTGCCTGTCACGAGCTCAAGTCCGAGCAGAATAATGATCACGAACCCTGCAGGGAATATCAGTGCACCTGCCAAACCAATGGAAGTTTGAGATACAGCGGTATATGCCAGCGTTGTTGCAAAAGCGAGAATTGCACCGGCCAGAAAACCACGGATTAACATCTGCACCCGGTTCATTCTGGCTTTATTCTCGCCTGCGTCCACCATCGATTGCAGGACTTCTGCCGGTTTAACAAAATCCATCGTGCACGCCTCCCTCATTCATGATGTCAGGCATATCTTCTGGTTAAAGACTAACCTGCAATGGTAATGTAGATCTCACCGCTGTGATCATCGACCTCGGTTTTATATGTGTTCAGACATCCATCGTCCGGCTCATGTACCTTGCCACTGCGAAGGTCGATTTTCCAGTCATGCAGTGGGCAATGGACAGCCGTTCCACATACCATGCCTTCTGACAGCCTGCCGCCCTTGTGAGGGCAGCGATTCTCTACGGCGTGCAGTGTTCCATCACTCAATTTGAAGACGGCAATCTCGGTGTCCAAGACTGTAAATGTCCGTGCTCCCTTTTCATCAATATCCGCCAGATGTCCAATTCGCAATCGATTCATCGCTGATCCTCCTCTTCTAGTGGGCTGCCGGCTGGGTGCCAGCAAGTGGGGTGAAGTTTTTACGCAATTTTTCGTCTTCAATAATTTCCTTCCATGGATCAACAGTGCGGCCCAGTGTCAGTTCAAGCCGTTCGACCAGAGCCAGGCGCTCTTCACGGTCTTCGAGTGCCTTCTTCACATGGTCCAGACCGACACGTTCAATCCAGGCTGCCGTTCTCTCATTCCAGCGTGCGTTTTCTCTATAATATTGAAGATAAGCATAAGTCCACTCTTCGACTTCGGCATCGGTTTTCACGGTGCACAGTAATTCTGCTGCGCGGACCTTGACCCCGCCGTTGCCGCCAACGTGCAGTTCCCATGCACCGTCAATCGCGACAACACCCAGATCCTTAATGGTGGCTTCCGCGCAGTTCCGTGGACACCCAGAGACCGCAAGTTTCACTTTGGCTGGAGCAACCATTTTGTCGAGTTTCTTCTCCAGACGAATGCCCATCTCAATGGAGTCCTGAGTTCCGAAGCGGCAGAAGGTGTTGCCGACGCATGTTTTTACCGTACGCAGCGCCTTGCCATAACCGAATCCGGAAGGCATATCGAGCTCTTCCCAGATCTTCGGCAAATTTTCCTTTTGTACACCGAGCAGGTCAAGGCGCTGTCCACCTGTGAACTTCACCATCGGCACATCATATTTCTCGGCAACGGTCGCGATCTTGATCAGTTCCGCTGGGGAAGTGACACCTCCGTAAATTCGTGGAATGACGGAATAGGTTCCGTCTTTTTGAATATTGGCGTGGTAGCGTTCGTTCGTGAACTTGGATACCCGCTCATCTTCGTACTCAGCAGGCCAGATCATGCCAAGGTAATAGTTAAGGGACGGACGACATTTAGAACAGCCTTCCGGTTCATTCCAGCCAAGCACATTCATGACTTCCTTGACGGTTTTCAGCCCCATCTCTTTGATCTGGGCAACGATCTCGTCACGGTCGTAGGAGGTACAACCACAGATGCCTTCCTTCACCTGTTCCCCGATAGCATCCCCTGCATAATGGACGAGCAGCGATTCAACAATGGGCTTACATCCTCCACAGGAGGCGGAAGCTTTGGTACAAGACTTGATGGCACCAAGCGTATTGCATCCCTTATTGAGTACTGCGTCTCCAATGGCAGCTTTGGTGACACCGTTACAGCCGCAGACAATTTCATCGTCTGGCATAGCAGCCATCCGCTCAGCAGCAGATGGGCCGGACCCTGAACCGCCGGCGGATACCCCGAGCAAGATTTCCTTTTCACGTCCACCGATATTCTCTCCGCTTTTAATGAGGGAGAAGAGGGAAGCGCCGTCTGTGGTATCTCCGAACAGTACAGCTCCGATAAGCTGTCCGTCCTTCAAGACCATCTTTTTGTAGACCCCGTCTACGTCGTCCTGTATACGAATGCTGCGGGTATCTGCCGCATCCTTGAATTGGCCTGCAGAGAATACATCCACGCCGGATACCTTCAGCTTGGTAGATGTCACAGACCCTTCATACCCTTCGGTTGCTGCACCGGCCAGGCGTTTGGCCAGAACCATGCCCTGTTCATACAGCGGGGCTACCAATCCATATGCGATGCCGCGGTGCTCTGCACATTCACCGACTGCCGAAATGCCAGGAATACTGGTGTTCATGTAATCATCTACGATGACACCGCGGTTCACGTTCAGGCCTGCCTGACGGGCCAGTTCAACCTGAGGGCGAATGCCGACAGCCATAACAACCAGATCGGTCTCGAGCACCGTCTGATCTGTGAAGCGCAGTGATTTCACGCGATGTTTGCCCGTAATTTCTTCCGTATGTTTTTTCAAAAGAAACTTCATGCCCTGCTCCTCAAGCTCCCGTTGGAGCATCAAGCCTGCAGGCAGGTCTAGATTTCGGTCCATCAGATGTCCATTAATATGAATAACGGTGACATCCATTCCCAGGTTGAGCAGTCCGCGTGCGGCTTCCAGACCAAGCAGTCCGCCACCGATTACAGCTGCTTTGCGATACTTATGCGAGGCTGCCATCATCGTCTCACAGTCCTTGATATCACGGAAACCGATGACACCTTCCTTATCTGCTCCGGGTATTGGGAGAATGAACGCCTGTGATCCGGTTGCCAGAATCAGCTCGTCATATGAAGCGCGGACACCAGCCTGGGATACCACTTCCTTGCGCTCGGCATCGATCCGAATCACGGGATCACCTGGGTACACCCGAATGCCGTTATCCTCGTACCAGCTCCATTCGTTGATTACGATATCTTCAATGCTCGTGCCGCCTGCAAGTACAGAGGAGAGCATGATGCGATTGTAGTTGGGGTGCGGCTCAGCACCAAAAACCGTAATTTCATAAGCATGCGGAGCGAGTTTAAGAATATGTTCAATTGTACGAATACCTGCCATACCATTGCCGACCAGCACCAGTTTTTTCGTTGTACTCATTGTGATTAGCCCCCTTGGATCCATTCTGCGAACTGCCTCGCTTTTCGTTCCGGAAAAATAGAAAAAGCCTGTCATGCCTCGGGGGACTGCGTATATGCATACGCATGCCATGGATCCGAGATTGCAAAACAGGCTTCATTGCCGTTTCAACCAGCTACGCCGTTGTAACTGTGATCGTTCAAATATGGAGTTGTTATGGCCTAACTATAAAAGATCCTTCCTTTCATGTCAATATAGTTAACACAAAAAAGTATTTGAAATTTGAAGTTAATTATGTTTACATGTGTGTAATGGAATCGAGAACTGAACGATGAACGAACAGCGTGTATCGCAACGCGCAAGCTAACAGCCGTAGCGGTTACAGGGGAGAAGAGGCATACAACCCTAGGCAATAACAAGAGACGGAGTTAGAAAAGAACCCTTTTATGATTATGGAAATTAGCCCAACAGCTTACCGACATGCATCATTGGTTTCAAACATGTATATTTTCAACTTAAGATATTGTCAGGTTATATAACATATTAACTTGATGAACCATTTTAGGTGCTTAAGCTAACCATTCTGCCTATGCATTAGGGAGGGATTGATCCATCATGCGATCTTTATTGGTCATCCGTGTAGAACCAACGATAGCGGCCTCATCCGATGCAATCCCTCTAACTCCTGAGAGATTGCTGGGGGCAAACGGGTACCATGTGCAGGTGACAGACAGTGAGAAGGAAGCTCTGAAGCTGGCAGCTGAAGCAGAGGCATCCATCCTGCATCTGTCGCTGGCCGATGTGGAATATTGGGTACGATGCCTGGGAAAGGGGAAGGTGAACACCCCATTGATATGGTGGTGTGCACCGGATACAGCCTCTTCCTCAGTAGAATCCTGCGAGGTAGAGGCCTCGTTGGATGGAATACTGACCCCATCCATGATTGGGCCTGAGATACACTGGACGCTGCACTTTGCAGCCAAGCGTTATATGGAACGCAAGCAGTGGGAGCAGGAACGGAAACAGCTGCAGTCCCGGCTTGAGGATCGAAAGTGGATTGATATGGCGAAGGCCATTTTATGTGATCTGAAACAGATCTCCGAGTCGGAAGCCTATGACCTGTTACGCAAGAGAGCCATGGATGAACGTAAACGGATGGTGGATGTCGCCACGGCAATCGTGAAGGCGCATCAACTGCTCCAGTCGTAATTGAAAGGAGGATGCATCATGGATATGTCTGAGATTCTCAGGGAGGTTGGACGTGGAAAGCGCGGTTCGCGTGATCTGAATTATGCCGAGGCGCTGGCTGTAGCCGAGCACATTCTGAGACAGGAGGTGTCACCTGCTCAGACAGCCGCTTTTCTAATGGCGGAGCGAATGAAGATGGAGAATGTCGAAGAACTGGAGGCCTTTGTTCATGCATGCCGGAACAGCGCAGACCGTCTGTCTGTATTTCACGATGGACTTGACTGCGCAGGTCCTTATGATGGACGGACCAAATCGTTCATGGCTACCTTTCCGGTTGCCTTTGTACTGGCAGCTGCCGGGCTTCCGGTGACATTGCACGGAAGCGAGCCTCTGCCGCCCAAGTGGGGGGTAACCCTGTCCACGCTGCTCAGGGAAGCGGGTATTGATACAAGGAAAATGGATCGGGAAGAAGCCAGAGTGGCGGCGCAGAGAACGGATGTCATGTACGTATCCTCCGAAGAGTGGTGCGGTCCACTTCGGCAGCTGAGACCGCTTCGTGAAGAACTTGGCTTTCGTACCGTGTTTAATACAGCGGAGAAGCTGATTGATTACAACCATTCGCCGTATCTTGTTTTTGGCGTATTTCATAATACATTTCTGGATCGGATCGCGAAGCTGCTTACCCGCTTTGGATACCGCCGTGCTTATGTGGTACAGGGAATGGAAGGTTCGGAAGACCTGTATATTGATCGGCCTACACGTGTTTATGCTGTGGAAAACGGAGATGCAAGACTGGAACTGGTAGACCCTGCCGCTTATGAGCTGGATATTCCTGTACCTGAGATGGCATGGACAGCCGCGAAGCAGCTTGAAGTGGCACAATCGGTGCTCAGCGGAGAGGGGCATATCGCTTTTGTGAATCAGGTGTTGTTGAATGGTGGCTTCCGTCTGTATGTAACAGGCCGTGTCAATTCGATTGAAGAGGGCATCTATACCTGCCAAGGTTTACTGGATAGCGGTGCTGCGTACCGGAAGTATCAGCAATGGACCGTCTCCATGGGTGGGGAACTACCGGATAGCAGAACAGTGTCCACGTATCCGGCTACCTCCAGATGATGTTGTAACTACTCCCAAGGATAGGTGACGGTAAGGAAGTCAGCGAATTTCTTGCTCTCTTCCCGCCGCTGCTTCCGCATGGCCGCCCGATCTGGAGCGGTCTCATATAGTTTCTTCTCTTCTTCCGTCTCCGGAATGAGTCGGGGGACAATGAGTTTTCGATTATTTT
The DNA here is from genome assembly GCF_009664365.1 of Paenibacillus xylanilyticus. Taxonomy (NCBI): domain Bacteria; kingdom Bacillati; phylum Bacillota; class Bacilli; order Caryophanales; family Paenibacillaceae; genus Paenibacillus; species Paenibacillus xylanilyticus. The sequence continues at coordinate 6,236,290 of NZ_CP044310.1, read as the reverse complement.
CATCCAACGCCACAAAGGTCAGAAATGCCGTTGCCGCAATCTTTTTCTCCCCTGTCTTCAAGTCCTCACGAATGACCTTCACAAATATCTCCATGGAGCTGCGTCCTGTCCAGGTTGCAAAGGACTCCAGTGTAACGGAATCGGTTGGGTTAATGGGATACAGAAAGTCGACTGAGTCGGTTGAAGCTGTTACTGTATTGACCCGGCATAGTTTGGAAGCGGCAATGGATGCAATATCATCAATGTAGGACATCAACTTGCCGCCGAATAAAGTGTTATGGTTGTTCACATCGTTCGGGAATACTCGTGCGGTCTTGAAACAGCGAGTTTCACGCACATATTTCTTCTCCGCTTGTTCGGACTCTGTAGCTTTAGGTATCTCTCTCATGTTTCTTCCTCCTGAACCTCTGGCTCTGCGTCTCTGAAGCATGTGCCATGTCTATCGTCTATTCATGTTATTCCTAGTATAGGTGCCCACCAAGTTCATATTCCGATGATTTCATGATTGCCAAAAAAACCGCCAGGCGCGGACCGGCACGCTGGCGGTTGGTGCTGCTGTATATTAAACCTTGGCTTTGAAGATGCCGGACGGTCCGCCTACTGGCAGGAAAGTATAACCGAAATGAGCATTCAGTACAGAAGCTCCTGTGCCGTAGAGCGACACGATACCAATACCCATTTCAGCATATGCTGCGATGGTATGGAAGACGTGAGGAGCTACGCCGAAAGCATCAAACGTCAGGCCAAGGAACAAGAAGTCAATCAGAATGAAAATGATGAGCAGTACTTTATTGGCTTCCACAGCGCCCAGCGTCATGAACAGGGTGAATACGAGGTATCCGGCAAAAGCAAATCCGAGCTGTTTACCGTCAGCCTGTTCTGCCAGGGTGGAGCCAAACACGCCCATTTTAATCAGCCAGTTGGCACCCATCGCAAACCAGAAAAATGCGTATGCGCCAAAAGCAGTCGTGCCAAATGTATTATTGCGTTTGGAATCCTGGATACAGGCGAACAACTGTGCAAATGCACCCAGGAAGATTGCCCATGGAATAGCATAGCTGAGTCCGTCCGTAATGCCGAGTTTCTGGGAGGAAGCGACCAGGGTCACAATAGCCAGCCCAAATAATCCCATTGCGCTGGGATCGGCGTTTATGATTTTAACTTGAGTCCGTGAATCGGTTTGCATGGTGTTGATGAGCCTCCAATGATATCAAATCAGGATGGTATACAAGAATACGATCCTCTATTAACTTTCGTATCCGCCGGGTCCGGACACACACATCGCCCTATTGTACCTGAATGGCCCGGTTATGGAAAGGAATTTGTTCACCGCGTGAATGCAACATCCTGAACGTTCAAACACCCCTTCATAGCATGCCGATTGGCCTCTTTGCTCAGTTTGCCTGCCTAAGGGGTGTTTTTGTTGTTCATTTTCCAAAATACACAATAAAGACACATTCATACAAGAAGTAGGATAGGGGGAGAAAATATGGATGTAAAACATGCATCTCATTGCAGAAATGGCTTGGTAGCGCCACTTTTGCGGCATCCGGGCAAACATAGTTATTCATGACTTTCAAAAACTGGGGAAGGATACAAAACATCCATGCCGACTATGCCATATGTTAATCCAACTATAGATTGACAGTAAAAACTAAAATATAACACAGAAATAAGGAGGTCAAAGGCATGGTTATGAGTTTGGATCTAAAAAATCAAATCGAAAAAGCCAGACATAACCTTCATATGTTGGTAGAACATCACGAGGGTGGGCTTGGGCATCCGGATGTCATCAGACAATCCATGGCATTGGATGAATTGATTAATGAATATAATCGAATGAAGCGAAACCAGACAAGAGCTTGAGGAATTCATATAATAGTTGGACAACATAGATGAGTACATATGACGATGCGGGCATGAACATAACCGGAAGGACAGCTTTCTTCTCGAAGCTGTTTGATTCCTGTTAATTCATGCCCGCATGTATTTTGGCGCCGGATCAGTGCAAAAGCCGCTTGGCTTCCATATACAGTACCTGAACAAATTTTTTGGTATTTATTCGAGTCTGGGACAAGGAAGGCTCCACATTGTTCTGCAGCTCCAGCATTTTTTTGCGAATTTCCGTAAAATCGAAGAATTTAGACGCATAGTTCTCGAACTTGGGATGTGTGTAATCCGTTAATCCCAGGGACACCACATGACTTAACGTTTGAAATATTGCCCGGCGAACACGCTGCTCTGAGGCCTTGACCTCTTTGGTTATTTCTGTGGCCGAGGCATCCGTTCCCAGTTTGCGAATCGCGATATTCTGAAAAATATCCTTGAGCGACGGGAATGTATAAGGCGATATGGTGTGATCTTCAGCTTCAATCTGTTCCAGATATTCGAGCATGTCCAGCAGATCCTTGCTGCCTGCTTCACCAATCATGCCCATTTCCGAGAGAAGGAAATGTCCTGCGGTCGCAATGGTTTTATTAGGGGCAGGCGCGGTTTGGCGTCCGGCAGATTGGATGCCGGTCAATCCCTGCAATGTCCGCTGAATATCCTTAATGGACTGCTGCATCCGCAGACGTTCTTCGACCAGACGGAGAACGGATAGAATCTCCAGCCGATTAATCGGCTTCGTAATGTAGTATTCGATGCCTAGCGAGTAGGCTTCACCGATCATGTTTTTGGATTCAATCTGGGAGATCATCACGATCTTGCCCTCGAATCTTCCTTCCAGTGCACGTACGGTCTGAATTCCGTCCCGATGGGGCATGAGCAGATCAATCAGCAACACGTCTACCTTCTGTAATTCCAGCAGCTCGGCATGGATGTGAGCTCCGTCCTCTGCTTCTCCGGCAATCTCGCCCAATCCCTCATCTTCAATAATATCCATCAGCATGGAACGAACGCCAGGATCATCATCCACGATAAAATAACGTATAATTTCGGTATCCTCCTCTCCTCAGCGGATGTAATTGGGCCAATGTATGTTCAGACAGATGAACTGCCCTGAGTTGTGGTTCAATTTAATTCCTATCATACTTCGTTGTTTCCTTTCTGCATAGAACCAGCCATGCAGCAATAAGCCAATATGTCAGATAACGTAACAAAGTTTTGCTGAAAGCGGCCTTTTTATAAAAAAAATCCAATGTTTGTTGTAGGAAAGTGTCGTTTTTCGTAGATAGGACTGTAGTATAAGTAACATCTGAATGAGCTGGCTATGAATTGTGTGGAATGGTACAAATGCCAAACGGAACGAAAGATCATCATTCAGAAGTATGCCATGGGATTCTATATGCAATAGTATGGGAATTTTACGCTCAGACATGCAAATGGAATGCGGTTTAACAATTTATGAATAAAAGGAGTATTGCCAATGGAGCAAACGATACAAGATATTGTCGTTGTTTTCAACGATTTTTTATGGTCCAAGCTGTTGATCCTGTTGCTGGTCGTATGCGGGATTTACTTCACGACCAAGACAAGGTTCATGCAGTTCCGCATGATCGGAGACATGGTCAAGGTGCTGGCTGAGCCCAAAAGCAAGGAAGCGGATAAAATCTCGCCTTTTCAGGCGTTCTGTATTAGCATGGCTGCCCGTGTAGGTACCGGTAATATTACGGGAATTGCGCTGGCTATTGCCCTTGGGGGACCGGGTGCTGTGTTCTGGATGTGGATCATTGCAATTATCGGCTCAGCCTCCAGTTTCGTAGAGAGTACACTCGCACAGATCTATAAAGTGAAGGATAATGGGGTCTTCCGCGGAGGACCGGCTTATTATATGGAACGTGGGCTAGGCAAACGGTGGATGGGGGTATTGTTTGCCATTCTCATTACCCTTTCGTTCGGCCTTGTCTTTAACGCTGTGCAGTCCAACACGATCACTGTGGCATTCCAGAATTCGTTCGGTCTCGATCGGTTGACGGTAGGTATTGTAATGGCAGTGATCTTCGCCGGAATCATTATGGGCGGCGTGAAACGGATTGCCAAGGCATCCGAATACATTGTGGTGGTCCTTGCTGTGCTGTATATCGGGGTTGCTGCATTTGTAGTGCTGGCGAATATCACGCAGCTTCCGGCCATGATCGTGCTAATCGTAAAAAATGCCTTCGGCATTGAACAGGTCGCCGGTGGTACATTAGGTGCAGCGCTGATGAACGGCGTCAAGCGTGGATTGTTCTCCAACGAAGCGGGAATGGGTAGTGCGCCTAATGCCGCAGCTACGGCGGATACGACACACCCGGTCAAGCAGGGACTTATTCAGGCTTTTGGCGTGCTAACCGATACCCTTGTTATCTGTACAAGTACGGCCATGATTATATTGCTGTCCGGAGTCTACGAAGGCTCCAACCTGGGGGGCATTGAATTGACCCAGGCAGCATTGAGTGTGCATATCGGATCTTGGGCATCAGGCTTTTTGGCTGTTATGGTTTTCCTGTTTGCCTTCAGTACACTCATCGGGAATTATTATTACGGGGAGACCAATATTGAGTTTATCAAGTCCAATAAAATGTGGCTGTGGGTGTACCGAATTGGCGTCATCGCCATGGTGCTGTTTGGTGCAATAGCCAAAGTGCAGCTGGTCTGGGATCTGGCGGATCTCTTTATGGGGCTGATGGTCGTCGTCAATCTGATTGCGATCCTCATGTTGTCCAAGGTCACGTTTGAAGCGCTGAAGGATTACAAAAGACAGAAGGCTGAGGGGCGTGACCCCGTCTTTACCCGTGACCTTATTCATATTCCGGGTGAGGTGGAGTGCTGGGAGTCTGAAGCGGGCGTAACAGGAACCCAAGAGATGAAGATTGCAAAGTAGGATTAGCGAAGCTCGGGTGATAAGAGCCGGGTAGGATGATAAAACAAAAAAAAACAGGACACCGACGATACCAATAGGGCTCGCGGGGTCCTGTTTCATTATTTGGTATATTTTCAGATACCTATTGATCGCTCAGGATACCATTTTACTTTGTATGAACAGAGTAACTGATCAGTTGATCTGCCAGCATTTTCATCCGGTCGCCCGTTTCATTCAGTTTCTCAATGACATCGGTGAAGGAGGATACAAGAGTGGCTTGTTCCTGGGAAGAGGCAGCAATCTGTGAAACTTCCACTTCCATCTGTTTAATGACCTGTTGAACGTCTTTCAGACTTGCATCAATATCGGTTGTCGCCTGCTTGGCGTCCACGGAGAGCTTGCGCACTTCGGAAGCAACAACGCCAAAGCCTGCACCAGCCTCGCCTACACGCGCTGCTTCAATAGCAGCATTCAGGCCCAGCAGGTTCGTTTGTTCGGAGACTTCCCGGATGAATCCGGCAACCTTATTGATTTCAGCGGAGTTTTGGACTGCAAGGCGTGTGTTCTCCAGAATTTGTTCACTGGTCGCCTGCAATTCCTCGGCATGAGCTGCTACGTGCTGAACCATCTCCACCAGGTTGCTATTAATGGATTGATTTTCTTGTATAATGGCTTCTAGCTGATTCTGATTGGATTGATCGTAGGATATGCAGAAAATGGCAACAACTTCATTATTGTCATCAAAGATAGGAATGTTCAAAATATCCAGCTCAATTCCGTAGACTTCTGGGGGCAGTTTGGTGAGCGAAGGTTCGCGCCCGTTAGTCAGAGCTGTAAAGTTTTTATAATCGTCCAGCAGTGGCTCACCTTTTTCAAAACCGAGATTGAATCTCTCATTGGCAACGGCGTACAATACTTTCTCATGATCATACACAGTCAAACCGGCTGGTTCTCTAAGAATCAGGCTAATATAAGGCATAACTTTCAGAAGTGCATCTACAACATTCATGGGGTCGAACCATCCTTTCATTATTCCTAATTTGCGATTAGAATTCAAAAAACGTACATAATGCTTTAATTATCATCGGATAAGATTGCGCTATCATTAACTCCATTTTTAAATAAAATGATGACGAATTACGGACGATATCTGAGAATTTTCCCATGTAAAATGATTTATTGGATATAAGTGTTAGTTGTAACTATTTTTATATCAGGATATTGGAGCAGTCTGATGCCGAAATTGGGACATATGTCCATTTCTATACGTTAAATACTTGGGTGGGGGTTACCGGAAATGAGAGAAATCATGGATTTTGGGCGGATGCGTCAGCTGGCACGTGAACATGGTCTGGATCAGGTGCTGGATGAGCCTGCGCTTGCAGAATTAAGACTACTGGAAGCCTCCAAAGGTGAGATTATATGTGCGAAGGGAGAACGGCCGGAACGGTTCTATTTTCTTGTTGAAGGCAAACTGAAGATTTATACGACACTGCCTAACGGCAAGTCATTGCTGCTCCGTTTCAGCACGCCGCCAGCCCTCGTGGGTGATCTGGAGCTGGTCAATGGAAAGGAAGCCAAGAATACGGTTGAATCTGTCAACAAAAGTCTGCTGCTGGGCGTTAGCTATCGTTACCTTCAAAACACGTATGCGGATAACCCAAAATTCCTGCATTTCATGCTTAATCATGTGACCCATAAACTGTATACGTTCTCCAATTTATCGAGCCTGAATCTGCTGTACCCGGTAGAAAGCAGGTTTGCCAGCTATCTGTTGTCAACGATGGAGCAGGGCGAGCAGGTGACGGAAGAGATCCAAACGTCCAAGCTGACAGAGCTGGCAGATATGCTGGGGACGAGCTACCGACATCTGAACCGGGTAATCCATGATCTCTGTGATCGGCAGATTATCCGTAAGGAACAGCGCAAGATTGTCATCTGTCATTTGGAGCAATTGCGCGAGATTGCCGGAGGGAACATGTATGAATAAGATCGGCTCCATGGATGTGAAAGTCTCAATTGTAACGCAAAGAGCACCCTATGCCTAAGCAATGGGTGCTCTTTGCTATCTAAACCGTGTAATTCATGTACGATGTACAATGCCGATGATTAAATATCGCCGCGCTCTTCAAATAATTGAGCAATCTCCACGATAACCTGAGTGGCTTTCACCATGTTATCAACCGAAACATACTCGAATTTGCCGTGGTAGTTTTCGCCGCCTGTGAAGATGTTTGGTGTAGGCATGCCCATATACGAGAGCTGGGAACCGTCCGTTCCTCCGCGGATGGGGCGAATAACGGGCTCAATGTCCAGACGAGTCATGGCTTCATGCGCAATGTCAACAATCTGGCGAACAGGTTCGATCTTTTCACGCATATTGTAGTATTGATCATTCAGCTGCACGGTGATGCTCTTCTCTCCATACTTGCCTTGGAGCTCTTCCGCAACCTTCAATACATAGGCTTTGCGTTCTTCAAACTTCGCCCGGTCAAAATCACGAATGATATAGCTGAGCTGCGTTTGCTCTACATCGCCTTCAATGGATATAAGATGGTAGAACCCCTCATACCCCTCCGTGAATTCGGGAGCCTCTTCCGCAGGCAGACGGCGGTTGAACTCCATGGCGATTTTGGCCGAATTGACCATTTTGTTTTTCGCGGTTCCAGGGTGAACATTCGTACCTTTGACTGTAATTTTGGCTGCAGCCGCATTGAAGCTCTCATATTCAAGCTCTCCCAGTGGCCCGCCATCTACCGTGTAGGCATACTTGGCTCCAAAAGCAGGCACGTCGAACTTATGCGGTCCGCGTCCAATCTCTTCGTCGGGAGTGAAGGCAACCCTGATCTTTCCGTGTTTGATCTCCGGATGAGCGATCAGATATTCCATTGCCGTCATGATTTCGGCAATACCTGCCTTGTTGTCGGCACCCAGCAAGGTTGTCCCATCGGTTGTCATGAGGGTGTGACCCTTGTATTCAAGCAGTTCGGGGAAGTCCGTGGTAGACAGTACCACATCCAGCTCCTGGTTCAATACGATATCCTGACCATCATACTGGTCGATGACCTGCGGCTTAACATTTTTGCCAGTGAAGTCTGTCGCTGTATCCAAGTGAGCCAGGAAGCCGATTACGGGTACCTCCTTGTCCGTGTTGGATGGCAGAGTAGCCATGACATAGCCATTCTCGTCCATCGTTACATCCTGTAAACCAATGGCCTTGCATTCCCCTACAAGGTATTCGCCCAAGGCGAGTTGGCCCGGCGTGGAGGGGCAGGTTTCACTGTTTTCATCCGATTGTGTATCCATTTGAGCATAAGTTGTCAGTCGCTCGATTAAAATATCTTTCACCATCATCGCTCCTTCAGCTTGGGTTGGTTTCATATGGGGTATATTATCTCCTGTGTATGAAGGTATCATATCATGTTTTGGACCTACTTCGTGTAGGGGCTGAAGTGCTGGCGGATGAGTTCTAGGTATAAAAAAGGGTACTATGGCACAAAAATGTACGTACTTGCATTCAGGGGAGGTTGCTTCATAATAGAGAATGGCCGAAAAATTGGCGAGAAAGACAGCACAAGATTGGGTAACTGTTTTTCATGTTGAAAAACAAGCGATTGCCTCAACATATACTAATATATTGAATAGGAGATGTGTCCATATGTCAGAGAAATTATTTTCCCCCTATCAGTTCAAGGGGCTTCAACTGAATAACCGTGTAGTTATGGCGCCCATGTGCCAGTACTCGGTAACTGCCAAGGATGGCATCCCGAATGATTGGCATCAGGTTCACTATGTAAGTCGTGCGGTTGGGGGTACAGGCCTGATTGTCATCGAAATGACAGATGTTGAACCAGATGGCCGCATTACCGATAACGACCTGGGCATCTGGTCAGACGCGCATATTCCGGCCTTTGCCAAGCTGGTAGATGGCATGCATGCCCATGGCTCGAAAGTGGCGATTCAAATTGCACATGCTGGGCGAAAAGCAGAGGATGCAGAGCAGCCGGTAGCTCCATCCGTGGTCACTTTCCCGGGTGAAGACTTTAGGGAGCCTCGTGCGTTAACTACCGAAGAAGTAGAAGCAATGGTACAGAAATTTGCGGACGGTGTTCGCCGCGCAGTACAGGCTGGAGTGGATGCCATTGAGCTGCACGGAGCACATGGATATCTCATTCACCAGTTCCATTCCAAGCTGATGAATCATCGTGAAGATGTATATGGACAGGATCTGGCTCGATTCGGCGTTGAGATTATTCGTGCGGTGAAAAAGGAAATGCCGGAAGACATGCCGCTCATCATGCGCATATCTGCAATTGAATACGCTGATGGCGGCTACGATATTGAGCACACCTTGGAAATGGCTCGTGCCTATCAGGCAGCAGGTGTGGACATATTCCACATCAGTTCTGGCGGAGAAGGACCTGCTGGACAACGGAAGCCGGGTAACTACCCAGGTTATCAAGTTCCATTTGCCCGTCGTTTCCGCGAAGAACTGAACGTTCCGGTGATTGCAGTAGGGCTGCTGGATGACGCAGCTCTCGCTCAAGCGGTTATTGGCAACGGCGATGCCGATCTGGTTGCAGTGGGCAGAGGCATGCTGCGCGATCCGTACTGGGCTAACCATGCGGCTCTGGAGCTTGGCGTTAGCAAGGATAAGGCAGCGATTGCGGAGCAATATTCCCGCGGTTATTAATTTATCTAAAACATATATCAGCTTGTAAGACAGGCCGCGGCAAGGGTGAACCTTATGCTGCGGCCTGATTTTGCATGTTGATAGTCAAGCGGTTACGGTTGGGATTCCATTGTTCAGAGCAGACTAAGACGGGAGTTGCACATCTTTTATTTATGCGTTCAAAATGAGGTGCGTTTAAGAGGAGATCCGATGCTAGATTTGGTTGTTAAATGAATTCATTTGACACCCATCTTCATATCCCGAACAATGAGTAATATCTATTTAAGGAGGCGATGGTTATGACATCATCATCGAGCGCACTGCCGGACATTCGGCAGCAATTGGTACTTCATGCACCGCTGGAAAAGGTATGGGAGACTGTCTCAACGGCAGAAGGCATGGAAGCCTGGTTTATGCCAAGTAATCTGGAGCCGGTGGAAGGACATGAATTCGTGCTGGAGGCGGGACCTTTTGGCAAATCACCATGCCGGGTGACGGAAGTTCAGCCGCTTCATAAGCTCTCCTTTCAATGGGGCAAGGATTGGGCACTAACCTTCGAACTGCAGGAGCAGCCGGAAGGTACAGCATTTACGTTGGTTCACAGTGGTTGGGATTCTGATAAACTGACTGAATTCGGACAGGCGCATGCCATCGTGCGCGAGCGAATGGAGCAGGGCTGGTCAGGCATCGTACAGAAACTGTCACAGGTTGTAAGCGGGTAAGAGAGGATTGTCAGTTGCGATCAGGGTTATTTCCTGATTGAACAGCTGGCCGTCCTTTTTTTATGTTGTAAGTTTATAATGCAGAGTTCATACGAGATGGTGAACGGCTTAAAAAATGTGATTCTTTTTAGTTTCCTTCTATTTCCGTGGGCAGCAGAAACGTGTAACATGGATCATGAAGATAAAACGACAAAAAGTGACGCCTATCGTCACATGTCAGAAGGATTTCATTCGATGAAAAAACACTGGATTATGCTGACGATTAGTTTCATTTGTATTGTTGTCTTCCCTGTGGGGTGGATTGTGCAGAGTATTATAACTGAACGCGGGAATCCGGTAGTTAAACAAGGCCTAATCGATTTGACCACATGGGATTTCACCAAAAAGGGTGCAGCCACATTGGACGGAGTCTGGGACTTCTTTCCGAACCAATTACTGACCCCGGTTGATTTTGAAGCGGATGAGTCCGGACGCAAACCACTTGGGCCACCTGAAACTCTTCAAGTCCCGGCCAGGTGGAATAAGACGATGGGTGAAGCTCATGGCTACGGAACCTACCACCTTCGTGTCAAACTCAGGCCCAGCTCCGAGAAGAATGACTATGGCATTCGTACAAAGAATATTCGTATGGCACACCGTATTTTTATAGATGGCAAAGAGATCGGAGGCAAGGGATTGCCTGGGGAAACAAGGGAAACAGACCTCCAGTACAACTTGCCGTTCACCGGGTTTACCTCGATTGAGGGAGACCATGCAGACATCATCATCCAGGTTTCCAACTATACATACTCTTCCGGCGGAATCGTAGCTTCACTATTATTTGGAGATGAACATAGCATTCTGTACAGCCAGCAGTGGGACTGGCTCAAGGATCTGATGACCCTCTTCGGATTTATCCTCCCTGCGGCGTTTTTCCTGCTGCTGTTCAGGCTGCGCCGAAGTGAGAAGGAGCTTCGTTATCTTGGCTTATTCAGTCTCTCCGGAGCCATGTATGCACTGACGCATGGGGAGAAGCTGCTGGGCACCTTTGTACCGTTTCTACCGAATACTGAAATTCTAAGGCTTCAATTAATAAGTTCAGCGCTGGCCTATTACTATTTGCTTCGCTATATGGATGCGCTTGTTCCGGGTGCAATTCACAAATGGTATGTACGTCTCGGAATTACGCTGGTGATTCTACAGTGTGGTATCGGCCTGATCTTGTCTCCGGTACTATTCTCGCAACTGGAGGCTCTAATGCTGATGGTGTCGCTTAGCGTCATTGTATACACTCTTCGAGCGATGTTGTATTGGTTGAAAAAGAGGCCCAATGACAGCCATTACGTGCTGATCAGCATGATGAGCATCCTTATGGTTGTTATTCTGTATACCATCGGTGCTTTTACGACGCAGGATACGGCCTTTCTCGCCCTGTATGAGCTATTGTTATTTGTTTTTGCTCAGATGATTCTTACGGCGATTCGGTTCGCGCAGTCCTTTCGTGAAGTTGAGGCATTATCCGAACGCTTGCTTGTGATCGACAACCTGAAGGATGAATTCATGGCCAATACGTCGCATGAGCTGAGGACCCCGCTGCATGGCATCATTAATATTGCCCAGTCCATGCTGGAAGGAGCGGCAGGGGCTGTGACGCCGAAGCAGGCCAGAAACCTGTCCATGATCACGTCTACCGGTAAGAGGCTCTCACTGCTGGTCAATGACATTCTGGATTTCTCCAAGCTCAAGAATAGTGAGATCGAGCTGAAGCGGGAGGCGGTGGATCTGGAGTCCGTTGCCCGCACAGTGGTTGAAGTTTCGGGATTTACCTTCGGGGATAAGCCTATTGTCTTAATACAGGATTGGCCTCCATCCCTGCCACTGGTCGAAGCAGATGAGGATCGGTTACGGCAGATTCTGTATAATCTGATTGGCAATGCATACAAGTACACGCAGCAAGGCGAGATACGGCTGTATGCGATTGTGCAGGGGGATCAGATTCGAATGTCAGTGGCGGATACCGGAGTTGGCATTGCTCCAGAGAAGCTGGAGGATATATTCCAGTCCTATGAGCAGGAGAATGGTACAAGTGAACGAATTAACGGCGGGACAGGGCTTGGTCTCAGTATTTCGCGTAAACTTGTAGAGCTGGGCGGAGGCATGATCTGGGCCCAGTCAGAACCGGGTCAGGGGTCCGTTTTTCACTTCACCCTGCCCATTGCCAAAACGCCGCTGCTTCATCCTGTTTCCAGACCGACTGCAGCGACCTACGTGCCTGCCGAGCGTGCTAATTCATCTGCAGGGTTTCCTACAGAACTCGATGAATCAGAAGAAGGCCCTGCAGCAGAGCATACGATTCTGATTGTGGACGACGATCCGGTAAATCTCCAGGTATTGTACAATCTGTTGTCAACAGAGCGATACCGGGTCATTTCTGCTGATAGTGGTGCTGCCGCTTTGAAAATGCGAGAACAACACCCGGGAATCGACTTGGTGATTACCGACTGGATGATGCCGCAGATGTCCGGAATTGAATTATGCCGCAAACTGCGTGAGCATAATTCTCTGTCCGAACTGCCTATCCTGATGCTGACGGCGCGTGGATTGCCTGAAGACATCAGGCTGGGATTCCAGGCCGGTGCCAATGATTTCCTAAGCAAGCCGGTCGATGCAGGTGAGCTTCGTGCGAGGGTGCGAACCCTGATTGAAATGCGGGCCTCCGTTCAAGGCGCCATTCGCACAGAGATGGCTTTTTTGCAGGCACAGATCAAACCCCACTTTTTATATAACGCGCTTAATGTCATTATCGCTACTTGTGCCGTTAACCCGGACAAAGCAACAGATCTATTGATCGAACTGAGTCACTATCTGCGTGGGAGCTTCGACTTTCAGAACCGGGACCAGCTGGTGCCGCTGACCAAGGAACTTGAGCTGGTAGAGTCCTATGTTCATCTGGAACAGGCCCGGTTTGAAGAACGGCTGGTGGTCAACTATGAAGTGGAGCCGGACGTTCGGATCTACGTGCCGCCACTCAGCATTCAGCCACTCGTTGAAAATGCCATTCGTCATGGTGTGATGGAGCGGGCCGCGGGTGGAACCGTGACTCTGAAAATTGTCAGAGAAGACGATCGGATCATCGTCCAAGTTGAAGATAATGGGGTGGGCATCCCTCCGGAGCGTTTGGCTCAGGTTCATTCAGGAAGGACAGAAGGACCGGGAGGCGTGGGCCTGCAAAATATCAACCGGCGTTTAATGTCCTTATATGGCGAGGGATTGAATATTCAAAGCCATGTGGGCAAAGGGACGAAAATTCATTTCCGTATTCCTCTGCTGAGAGGTTAATTATCCCAGAATTGTGCCGAGACGAATCATAATGGTTAACAGACTAATAAGTTGATGAAGTCTATTCTGTAATTCCTTTGATATAGAACGAAGAAGAATAAGTAATGTCAGGAGGCTGGAAGAACAGTGAGAGCCATTGTAATCGATGACGAGAAGCCGGCGCAGCTCCACCTGGAGCGCCTGTTATTGTCGGACGGACGGATTACACCCGTGCAATGTTTTTCAACAGCCCGTGATGGACTGGATTTTCTGGCAAAAGAACGTGTCGATGTGGTGTTTCTGGATATTGGCATGCCAGAAATGAACGGACTGGAAGCGGCTGAGTATATACAGCAGCTGGATAACAACATTCGAATTATATTTGTAACAGCGTACGCTGATCATGCAGTCGAAGCATTTGAACTGCATGCACTAGATTATGTTCTGAAGCCGGTAAGCTCGGCAAGATTGGGCAAAACCATTGATCGGATTGCGGCTTGGAAATCTGCTATGCCCGAAATGGCAGCAACCACTGAAGTCAAGGAACCAGCTTCCAATGCTGCCGAGGATGATATCCAGTTACCGGGACTGCTCACCTTCAAACATTTGGATATCTACAGAAGCCTGAAACCGGAGGCAGCCAAGCATAAATGGAGGACGACCAAATCCCAGGAGCTATTCGCATTTCTGTTTCACCATCGCGGAGAATGGGTAAGCAAAGAGATTCTGCTTGATAAATTATGGGCTGATGTCACCTTGGAGAAAGGGCTAACCCATCTGCATACGTCCGTATACCAGATTCGAAAACTGCTCAAAGAATGGAGTATGACAGGCAAATTGGAATACAACATGAATCGTTACCGTTTGCTGCCGGGCAATCTGGTGAGTGACGTGGAGCAGTTTGAACTAGGAGCGGGATATGCAGAAGTCACTTCTACCAATGTGGAAGAGCTGCGGGAGATCATGTTGTTATATCGCGGAGACTATCTTGAAGAGCATGACTACCCATGGGCACAATCAAAGGCACGTGAGCTAAGACGCAAATATATACAATTGGTCATGGACCTGGCTGAATGGAACATGAAGCAAGGAAGAGGCAAGGACGCCATCGATCAGTTACTCGATTTACAGGAAAGAGAGCCTTATGCTGAAGAGATTTGCCGATTAATGATGAAGGTATATGCATCCATGGGTGATGGACAAGCCATACTGCAAGTATATTCATCATTTGCCAAGACACTCTTGGAGGATTTGGGGCATCAGCCGGAACCGGAAACGAGCCGCCTCTTTCAAGAACTAACGACGAAGTAGGCACAGGCCGGGCGGGAGGATTCTAGTGAAATTATTTATACATCGCAAGGATTTGCGTACAGAGGATCTTCAGGCTTTTGATTATTTGCAGAACCAGGAAGATGAGAGTGTGCACCTTTTTATCTACGACCCCTTTTTGCTTCGTCAGGGACGCGATAAGGAACACAGCGGCATCAACTTTCTGAGGCATGCAGCCGGGCTTGCGAGACAGTACCGGGAGGCTGGCAAGCTGCTGCATGTGGCACATGGCAAGCCAGCAGAAGTTGTGGATTACATATTGGGACACACGGAAGACATTATCGATGAAGTGGTCGTTCACCGGGATATGACCCCTTACGCGATCGAAAGGGACCGCAGCATACGCAAGGTTGTAGACCAATACCAGGCCAAGTTCACACAGCTGACGGATCATCTGCTGATCGATCTTCCGCGGTTCGCTGACTTTACAGGCAAATCGGAGCCCTATAAAGTGTTCGCTGCTTTCCACCGGCGCTGGGTGGAATTTATGAATGAATTCCCGAATCCTCCTTCGGTAATAACGGTCGCTGATCTTAAGATCAGTAAGCTGTCCATCGAGTTTCCTGATTCATTCAGGGTTCCTGCAGTGCTTACGGATATCGAGCCGGCTGAAGAGCCTTATGGACTGCTCGATGCCTTCCTGAAGGAGCGTATCGCGGAGTATGGGGAGCATCGGGATGAATATGAAGCATACGAACCAAGCCATCTGAGTTCCTATGTGGCGGTAGGGGCCATCTCGATCCGCAGGATGTACGATGCCGCTTACCGGGCTGAACAGCCGGATGAATGGATTAGACAGCTGTGCTTCCGTGACTTTTATCTGTACCGTGCAGTATATGAGAGTCACTATTTTACATATGAAAAGGTATACGATCTGTCACCGTTAAGTGATTATCACTTCGAACGCTGGTGCAGGGCAGAGACGGGAATACCGATTATTGATGCTGCGATGACCGAGCTGAATGAGACGGGGCGCATGCCTAATCGACTGCGTATTCTGACGGCGATGTTCCTGACCAAAAACCTGCAGTGCCCATTTCCCCTGGGTGAGGCCTACTTCAGACGCAAGCTGCTGGATTATGACAACATTCAGAATCGGGGGAACTGGTTATGGTGCGCATCCCTTGGTGAGAATGCTGCTCCGTATTTCCGGGTAAACAATCCGGTAACACAGTCGGAGAAGTATGATCCCCAGGGAGATTATATCCGGAAATGGCTGCCTGATCTGAAGGATCTGCACAGCAAGGATATCCATCAACCACGCGAGGGTGCGATTGTGGATCTGAAGGCATCCAGACAGGCGGCTATAGAGGTCTATAAACAAATTCTGGCGAGTCGTCAGAAGGATTAATACCGTGCAGCGGAATGTGTATAGTGATGCTGGAGGGAGGCTCCGATGGCCGGATCTCCAAGGCATAGCCTGAAATGTCGGGCTCAAGGCCCCGCTGTCTCAGCTTGTCCATGAGCAGGAGAAACGTCTGATCAATCTCTGCCCGATCCGGAGCACCGAAATGGGTATATACGGCGTATTCACGGGCTGGAAGGATTATACCAACCATGCCTTCCGGCACTTCATGGAAGTGGGATACCTCTACACCGGCAATATAGTGATAGAGGCGTGTACGGCTCAGGGATACACCTGTCTTCACCCCCGTCCGGGTTTGGCGGGGGATTTCATGTTGTCTGCGTTCTAATTCAATCCACAGCTTAGGAATCATCACTTGTGACATATATACAGCTGTAAAAGGAGCCTGGAATTCAAGGCCGATCACATATGTCTGCGGCCGTACCATCCGCTCAAATGAATGAGCCTTGGCAATTCGTTGTTTTGCCATATCCGCTACTCGACCGGCTGATTGCAGCAAGGTATATCCTCCCTGACGTCCAGGTTCTGCATATAGAGGCACACCCATTCCACTAAGCTCATGTAAATACCGAAGCATAGTACGGTAAGAAACCCCGAATTCAGCAGCCATTTCTTCAGCGGTAAACGTAGGTTTGTCATACACTCGCATCATAAGTTCAATCAAACGCTGCGTTTTGGTCATGTTCCATCTGCTCCTGATAGAAATATAGATATACTGACAGATTTTGTCACTATATTAGTATAAAATAGAGTCAGGACTTACGGCAACAGGATCAACTTGAAGATATGGAGAGCATGAATGAAAGGGTGAGAGGGTATGGAACAAGTCAATTCTTCAATGTTGGTACGTATGGAGGCGGCGACCATTATCGGACTGAAATGGGAGGGAACCTTCGCTGAAGCAGGGGCAGGGGGCATTCGTGAAGTGCAAACGGAGTTCAAGCGTCGTCTGCAGGAGATCAGTGATGTGCTTCACCCGCAGGAGCTTCTGGGATTGTCCTATCATACGACAGATACAGGATTTGTTCATTATGTTGCAGTCGAGGTTGGCAAAGATGGAGCATCAACCATTCCATCTGGAATGGTGAAGGTTGATGTCCCGGCCCATGACTACGCCAAGTGCAGCCATGTCAAAGGACAGAGTGTGGAAGCATCCTACAATCGCATCTATGCCTGGATTGAAGAACAGGGTCATGCGGTGTCGCAAGGTCCACTTACACACTACGAAGTATATCCGATGGATCAGGATCCATATGATCCGGAGCCCGAGTTTACCATTTTCATCCCAGTGAACCAGAAATAAATCCTGCTGAGTCAGCATCGCTCGAAGACCGCATTATAGCGGTCTTTTTTACATTTATAGACATGAAAAGTGTGTGAAATCCACTGAAAATTTAGGAATTGTTAAGAAAATGGACTACCCATCTTAAGCATTATGCCTTTTAATAGATAGTGAGCTTATCGTACTAAGTCATATCTGACATATTGACGAACACATTAAGGAGAAACGCTAAACATGAGTGAGACATTGAAAAGAGAGCGAATACCGGAGCTGAACCTGGTACGTGCCATGGCGATTATCGGCGTGCTGTGTGTGCATTCCACGTCCTATGCGACGGTGGACATGACGGGTTCGGGCTACTACTGGCTGTACAACTTTATTAATATCTTCATGAAATATGGTACGCCAACTTTTATTTTCATGAGCAGCTTCGTGTTGTTCTATAACTATTATTCCCGTCCCTTGGACAAGAAACTGGTCAGCAATTTTTATAAAAAGAGATTCGTTTACATTTTGCTGCCGTATTTCCTGTTTTCCCTGTTTTATTTTGTGATTCTGCATTTCACCCATTATCAAGGCCGTCCGTTTGGTGAATCTGCCATCAGCTTCATTACCAAACTGTTCACGGGTAAGGCGTATACGCATCTGTACTTTGTATTCATCAACATGCAATTCTATCTGTTATTCCCGCTTGTTCTGTGGCTGCTTAAGAAGTATCCTGCGGTGGTTAAGTGGTCTGTACCAATTGGCCTGCTGATCCAGTGGGCATTTATCGTAAGTAACAAATACGGGTTCCAGGTGCCGAACAAAGGAAGCTGGGCCTTCTCGTACTTCTCCTATTTCATGCTGGGAGCGTTCATTGGGGTCTATTTTCCAAAGATCAAGCAATGGTTTGTCATCAGTCGTGAAAATGCGACCAAAGGCCGCGTAGCATCCTGGATTCTGCTGTGGGCCGTCTGGATTGCTGCCGGACTCGGACATGTATATATTTATTACCTGCTTCGTATGAAGATTGCCACGTATAATACACTGTGGTATGAGTTTTTCTGGAATTTGCATACCTTTGCTTGTGCGCTCGTGCTGATTCAGATTGCATACCTGTTGTATCGCAAGGGGCCTGCATTGATTGCCAAGCCGCTTAATCGACTTGGTGCGCTGTCCTTCGGAATTTATCTGATCCATCCATTTTTCCTGCTGTTGTATCGGGAATTCCCGCCGCAAACCGGGGTCTCCTGGCTGGTTCACCTATGGTATGCCGGAGGCTTTGCCGTAGCGCTGTTCGCTTCATGGATTGTAGTGGGGCTGACTGCAAGGTTCATTCCGTTTGCCTGGGTCATCTTCGGTAATCTGCCGAAACCAAAACCACGGGTTATCCCTCAATCCAATTCGGGACAGCTCGATGTTCGTTAATATTTAATTGCCATTACAGGAATAATAAGCCGTTTCTTGGTCGACCTTAGGGTTGAGCGGGGAACGGTTTTTTTCATGCGATCAATGAGCATCATGTGGGAACGAATGTTTCTTTTGGAGCTGCCAGGGGTAATGAGAAGGCGGAACACAAATCATAAATGCGAGACTTACAGAACAGGATCAAGGTGAGATAAATGAAAACATGTGAACAATGCGGGAAACCGATGCAAGATATATTGGAATATGTAGAGCACATTCTTCATGAATGCAATGGACAGACAACAGAGTACAGCACAGATGCCTATCCGCCACAGACACAGGGATATGAGTGTGTCCGCGAGCAGATGTGATACAATAGAAAGAAACCGGATTCATACGGAACCGAGGTGACAACATGGAGACGGGCTCAGCCCCTTTCCGGCAGGACATGACGGAACATGAAGCGCAGCAGACCAAGGTATGCATGTATTGCGGGCAACAGCGTCCGTTGTCTGAATTTCGGCGCAGAACCGGAAAGAGGGCGGGGCCCGGTGCCAGACGAGGGGCCTGTCGTCGTTGTCGTCAGCGCAGTGGACAGGCTGACGTTAGCGACAACCTGGTGCAGCAGGGACAGAGCTTGCACATGCGGATGCAAAGACCGGAGAAGATTACAAATGAATCAAGTGCTGCAGCCAATCAACGGGTGATTCAAGAGACAGCGGATGAAGGTTCTGAGAAACAGCACAGCCAAGCTGAACCTCTATCTTCCGCTTCCTCGGAGTCATCAGGTGATCGGAAGAAAAGAAGACGCAGACGAAAGTCCAAAGGGCAGCAGGCACAGCCAGGCCTTGAGCAGTCTGAACGGATCACGGAATCAAGCGCCGCAGGCCAGGCAGATCGTGATCCGAAGCTTGGTGGACGCACGATATTCAATGTGCGTGCTGAACAAGCCGCCGCGCAGCCAGCTGTGGCGGCCAGCGAGGCTTTGCTGCCGGAAGATCCGCAGGATCCGGCAGCGGGAACAGCAGCTGCGGGTCAGCAGACCGCAGCGGGGCGCAAGCGCAAGCGGCGCCGCAAACGCTCGGCGCCGCCCGGCGCTGGCACTGGACCGGACCGCATCGCGGTCAAGTCCGAGGTGCCAGCGAGCGACCGTGGCGCTGCGGCCACGGTCGACGGGCCTTTGGCGGCAGGTGCACAGCCTGCCGCTCCAGGGCTGGACCCGGGCCAGGCAGCATCTGCTGCGGCCGGGGCAGCCGATTCGGCTCCCGTGCGGCCGCAGGGTCCGCAAGGGAGCAGGGCACGGCCAATGCGCAAAGAACGTGCGCATAAGGCCGTGAGTGAAGACGGCGCCCGGGCAACAACTTCCGGACACCGTCCCCATTCCCATCTTGCCCGCAGTCGAAGTGCGGGCGCAGATGGCCGGCCGCGCCGTCAGACTCCGGCGGTTCCGGCAGCCATTGATCCGGAAGATCCGTCGTCGCTGCGTACGAACAGGCAGGGCATGGTCCGCATGCGTGGCAAGACGGATAAGGGTCGCCGCTGGCATCAGGAGATTGACATGGAGCTTGCGGTCACGCTGGTCAAGGAAAAAGCAGCAGTTGTTGTCAATCGGTACACGATTCGCCGATTATTCAGCAACAAGGATTTCAAACGGTACATCATGACCCGGGATCAGTATACCTGCTACTTCTGTGGATCATATGGTGATACGATCGATCATCTTCTGCCTCGGGCCAAAGGCGGCCATACCACTCCGCTAAACTGTGTATGTGCCTGCAATCTGTGCAACCAGTCCAAAGCGGCAATGGATGCAGACGAGTTCATGCGGTCCGGCATACCCGAATGGAATGCCGCTCATCAGGAGGAACTGAACGAACTGCAGATGCAGGAAGCGCAGCTGGAATAGATATGTTTATTTCTTCTCCTGTTAGGAGGAGGAATACCAATATAGAAAAGCACACCAAGACTTGTTGTACAGGTCAGGGTGTGCTTTTTGTTATGTTGGTCTCATCTGTGAATATTTCTTCAAATTAACAACGGTTTGATGTGGATTCGTACGTTATACTGTGAGAAGAAGATGAACCTTACCCAGATCATTCGAGCACAGGAATTGCGGTGTAAACGGATGGAGACTGAATAGATTGGAAGGATGCACATGACCCCGGTACCTCTGGACATCATGTCCTATATTACGGAAGAGAATATTCGTTACTGGCTGGAGCAGTTTCGTTCCCTGGGGCCGCTTCCGGGCATACTGCTCACCTTTATGAAGTCCTTCGTGCCACCGCTGCCGACCCTGCTGATCGTGGGGGTTAATGGGGCGGTGTACGGACTATGGGCGGGATTTTTGTACTCGTGGATCGGGATGGTGCTGGGGTGTACCCTGACCTTCTTGCTGGTCCGGGAGATTGGAAAATCGGCCTTCGTGGAACGGTGGTCCAGCAAACCGCGTGTTCAGCGGAGCATGGTGTGGATTCGGCGGAATGCCTTCAGTTATGTATTTTTGCTGAGCATTTTTCCGGTCGGTCCGTTTGTCATCATTAATGTGGCGGCAGGTATTGCCCGAATGAGACTTATGTCTTTCCTGCTCGCCGTAGGATTTGGTAAGGCCATTATGATATTCTGCGTGACCTACATTGGCTCCAATGTGGCACAATTCCTCGAACATCCTGTTAGGTGGATCGGTGTATTGCTGTTTATCGCTGTATCCTTGTGGGCCAGTCGGAAGCTGGAGAGACACTTCACCCGTTCATCGTCCGAGGAGAAACGGAACGAATCCAATCCCTCTTCAGGGAACACCATTTCTTCCTGATCAGCCGCATGCATATACGGTTCTAAGGCATTTGCTTACGCGCATAAGCTAAACAGACTGTTATCGAGGAACTGATTTTCTCGTTAACAGTCTGTTTTCTGTTTGTTTCACTCATATGCAGGCACCCTCTTATTTACCTTTATTCCATAATTCCAACAATGGTCCCTCGTTCCCGTAGACAGGATCTGTATCAGGGATGGGCACACCCTGAATCTCCTGAAGCACTTCAGGACGTTCTGCCGGATCACCTGTACGGGTATTGTAGCTCGTGCCGCCAGGGTAAGCACCTGCTATACGAAAATCAGAGCTGGCTTCCAGACGCTTATGTCCTGTCCCTGCAGGAAGTACAACAATATCTCCCGTTTGCAGATAAACTCTTTGTCCCCGTTCCCCGCCCAGAATCAGCTGAACGAAACCGCTAACCACGGCTAGTGCTTCATGGGCATTGCTATGGAAATGATGATAGTCAAACACACCATTAATCCAGCTGTTTCCCCAGTGATTGCTGTTGAGCAGCGACTCTGCTCGGGAAGGGTCTTTTGCCCATACGCCCTTATACAGCAATACTGGCAAGTTTGGGTTGTTGGGAATCACGCCATCGTCTTTGAAGTAAAAGGTCTCTATATTATCTCTGGATTCATTCATGATCATCACCTCACTGTTTATTACCCTCATTAGCTGTCTGTTCTGCGGAAAGAAAAATAAAAAATGAATGGAAAATGATACAAAACGTATCAATTTAAGGTTATACTCAATACATACGCTCGCCTCAAGAGCCTGCCTGAGTAAAATCCAAGGAGGAATGGTTTGGTGAACATTGTCATTACAGGGGCTTCCGGATTTGTGGGATTCAATCTTTCTCATTATTTGGCGCAAAAAGGCCACCGTATTACCCTGATCGACCGGGATGACTATTGTCAGAGACTTGTTCACAGCTCCCCGCTGCATGAGATGACCTTCACTTGTTGTGACCTCGCTTCAGACCGCTTCAGCTTACCCCAGGAAACCGATTATATTATTCACCTGGCAGCTATGCCGCATGTGGATTATTCCTACCATCACCCAGGAGAAGTGTTTCGTAACAACACACTAAGCACGCAGGCCATTTTGCAATATGCAGCCAATCATCGTATTCCGGTTGTGCTGGCCTCCTCGGTAGAGGTCTATGGAGGCGAGTTTGGCAGAGTGTATTCCGAATCAGACGTATATGCTCCAGTGTCACCCTATTCGGCATCCAAAGTAGCCTGTGAGACGCTTGCTCATTCCTATGCCCAATGCTACAACCTCCCCGTCAAAATCTTCCGCTTAACCAACCTCTACGGTCCATGGCAGCTGCCAGACCGAATTATTCCCCGTAATTTCGGCCGGATGATGGATGGCTTGCGGCTGGATATTCAAGGATCGGCTGTACGCGATTTTCTGTATATCGATGATGCACTAAAAGCCATTGAACAGATTATGCTGCATGGACAAGATCGGCATACGTATAACATCTCGACAGGACAAGGCACAACGATGCAGGAGATCGGTGAGCTGCTGCAATCACTGCAGCGCTCCACAGGAGATGTCGAGATTCGGGATCAGGAACCGACCCAGTCCAGAGGCTCCAGTTTGGTCGTTTATTCGGGCAAGTTAAGAGAAGAACTGGGATGGAAACCGCAGTTTACCTTGGAACAGGGTCTGGAAAAGACCTACCGTTGGTATCAGGAGCATCCGGATTGGGTGCGACAATTCAGCAGACAGTATCAAACATCGAGAGGAAGTCATGAGTTTATCGTGGATATGGCTAGATATGTGGCCCCAGCGATTTGATACAACGTATTACAATCAAAAAAAGCCAGGGAAGGGTGATTGGAATAACACCTTCCTTGGCTTTTTTCTGCCCCGTAGATACAGACATGTTCATGCTGCATGTCTACGGGCCGACATCATCACGTATATAGTGCACGACTTCATCGTGCGAAGCATATGAGACCTGATCCTAGTGGCGATCTTTTACATCGGCAATTTTATCTTGAACCGCGCCTTTCGCCTTGTCCTTTTTACCCTCAGCCTGAAGGGATCTGTTGTTTGTTGCGTTACCGATCTGATCCTTCACTTCGCCTTTGGCTTTATTCACGCCTGCTTTGATTTTATCGCTAGTTGAATTACTCATATCGAACATCTCCTTCATTTCTGGTGTAGTCCTTATTAACCGGGTTCCTGTAATTTTAAACGTTGTCTGTCAGAAGAAGCTGTCGTAAGGGCCTGAAATAAGGTCAAGATTCTCATCGGGAAGAATTGAGCGAATAGGGAATAAGCCAGCATGACAAGCTGCATAATAACGATAGTGACCAAATTCGTTGCATGGAATTCATGATTTTGGAAAACACTTCCTAAAAATAAGACTGAAAAAATCCTCTATATGTACTTTTTCGCACATATGGACGTATGTGATCTTGTCTTAATACCACATGTGGTAGGAATGCAGATCTGGAGCAGAACGATAAGCGGTTACATTCCGACCGCGAAGCTTGACAAAAAAATCGGATTTGTTACAATGTTCACAATATCTTCACAAGTGTAAAAAATTTCTTTTTCATGTTCATGTGTAAGAGGTGTAATATAAGGGTATAGAGTTCGGTTTCGGCCTGCTTGTCGTTTTGCGTCAACACATGTTGTCCGCAATAGACCCAATACAATACATGATCCGAGAGCGGCCCATGGGCTTCGCTCTTTCTATTGTGTGAAATTTGGTACATTTCAATGTATCCCTTGTATTCGTGGTTCGGCTCTGCTTGACAGGCATCATGAAAGTCGCGGACTTCTATCCCAAAGTAAAGGAGGACTTTCTCTTATGTCACAATCGCCTACTCAACAAGAGGTGCCAGTTACAGAAGGTGCCAACGTTTCCGAGCGCCAGTCCTTGGACGTGCTCGATCAACTGATGAAGCCTGAGGTACAGGAGTCTCTGACCGTTCTGGTTGAAAACCTGCCTAAACTGGCTGAAATGGTTACTGCCATGACCAAAGCTTATGACTTTGCACAAAGCGTAGCTACAGACAAAGTTCTGATCAGCGACACAATGAGCGCTATGGGTGAATTCGCTAAACCAGTTGTAGACAAAGCCAAAGGTGTGGCTTCCGCTGCAATCGAAGCAAGTGATCGTGCGCAAGCAGAGCAAACTTCGGTTGGTCTGTTCGCTATGCTCAAAATGCTTAAAGATCCAAACGTACAACAAACGCTGCGTTTTGCTCAATCATTCCTGAGCATTCTGAACGAGCGTCAACAACAGCAACGTTAAGATTAGAAGAACGGAGGATGGATATGTCGAAGCAAATTTTGATCTTGGGCGGAGGTTACGGTGGTCTTTTGACTGCGCTGACTGCGCGTCAATACCTGACACCGGAAGAAGCGACAATTACAGTCGTGAACCGTTACCCTACGCACCAAATTATTACGGAACTGCACCGTCTTGCAGCAGGAAGCATTGCTGAAAAGGCAGTTGCTCTTCCGCTTGAAAAATTGCTGCGTGGTAAAAACGTGAACTTGAAAATCGATACGGTGGATACAATCAAGCCGGACGAGAAAAAAGTTCTGATGACCAGCGGCTCTACTTACTCTTATGATGCACTCGTCGTTGCCCTGGGTAGCGAAACGGCATTCTTCGGAATTCCGGGATTGCAGGAGTACAGCTTCACGCTGAAATCCGTTAGCGATGCTAACCGCATTCGTGCACATGTTGAAGCACGTCTGGATGCTTACAAACAATCCGGCAACAAAGCAGACGCAACGTTTGTTATTGGTGGCGGCGGTTTGACTGGTATCGAGCTTGTCGGCGAATTCGCTGACCTGCTGCCAGGCGTATGCCAAGAAAAAGGTATCGATTTCAACGATATCTCCCTGTATACCGTTGAAGCAGGTCCATCCATTCTTGCAGGATTCCCGCCAGAATTGGTTGACCGTGCAAAATCCAGTCTCGAGAAACGTGGCGTTAACTTCATCGTTGGCGTAGCGATCACAGAGATGAAAGAAAACGAAGTATTGCTGAAAGACGGCAGCTCCATCCCTACGAACACACTCGTATGGACAGGTGGCGTACAAGGTAATGCAGTTGTTGCTAACAGTGGAATTGAAGTGGATCGCGGCCGTGCTAAAGTTACGGAAGTTCTGCAATCCACATCCCACAAAGATGTGTTCGTTGCTGGTGACAGCGCAGTGGTCTTCCCTAGCGAAGGCGCTCGCCCTTATCCTCCAACTGCACAACTGGCTTGGCAAATGGGTGAAACCATTGGTCACAACCTGAGCGTAATGTTCAAAGGTGGCGCAATGGAATCCTTCACACCAGTATTCTCCGGTACACTGGGAAGTCTGGGTCGTAAGGATGCTGTCGGCATGATCGGTGGCAACCAGACTCGTCTGAAAGGTCTGCCAGCAACCATGATGAAAGAAGCAAGTAACATCCGTTACCTGTCTCACATCCACGGATTGTTCGCACTGGCTTACTAATTTAGTAGCCATCCATAAAAGGGTGCCCCTTGGGGCACCCTTTTTGCGCTGCTTCAGCCAAGGTTAAACGCTAAGGACTAAGGAGCAAGTGAGGTAAAAAGGCTGCAGAACTGGATGAGCTGGGCCAGGTATAGACAGTACAGGGTGTATGGTATATTAAGATGTATATGAAGCATTTTTTATGCGCTGACATGCGCTAAACGGATGGGATCACAGCGGCCGGCGCTTAGAAGCGCCGGCTTTCGTTTAAATTAAAGACAAGTCCAGAGAAGGATAAAGCTACACGGGGTTACCCGTTTAACCGAGAGGAGCATGACATATGAATGTATTGGTTATTGGAGCAAACGGACAGATCGGCAAGATGCTTGTGGAACAGCTCGCCCAGGAAGGCAAGCATCAGGTAACGGCAATGATTCGCAAACCGGAACAGGCAGATGCGTTGAAACAGCTGGGTGCAAATGTAGTCATGGGTGATCTGGAGGGCAGTGTGAATGATCTGGCTGAAGTGATGAAGGATCATGATGCCGTCGTCTTCACGGCAGGGTCCGGTGGTTCTACAGGTGCAGACAAGACACTCCTTATTGATCTCGACGGGGCTGTAAAAACAATGGAAGCCGCGCTGCAGCAGGGCATTTCCAGATACATTCTGGTCAGTGCTTTTGGTGCAGATCAGCGGGAGAAATGGTCGGATGCCATTAAACCATATTATGTGGCGAAGCATTATGCCGATCGCGCGCTGTTTGCGAGCGAGCTGAATTATACGATTATTCGTCCTGGTGGCTTGAAAAATGAACCAGGAACAGGCAAAATCGCCGTAGGAACAGACTTGAAACCAGGAAGTATACCGCGTGAGGATGTAGCTCGTGTTATCGCAGCATCCCTGCAGGAAGAGAAGACATATCGAATGGCGTTTGACCTGATTGCCGGGGACGACCTCGTGGAGGATGCATTGGGCAAACTGTAGAGTTCTATTGTAAGATATCGTGAGAATGGAACGAGGGGGAACTCGGTATGAATGAAGCCGTGCTGGTGATTGAAGATGAACCCAAAATCGCACGCCTGCTTGAACTTGAATTACAGTATGAGGGGTATCAGGTGGGTAAGGCAGGGAGCGGTACGGAAGGATTGGAAATGTATCATGGTGGCCAGTGGGATCTGATTCTGTTGGATATTATGCTGCCAGGCCTGAGCGGAATTGAGGTGTTGCGGCGAATTCGTGCCAGAGATGCCTTGGTGCCCATCCTGATGCTAACAGCGAAGGATTCAGTTGAGGACAAGGTGTCGGGACTTGATCTCGGCGCCAACGATTACATTACTAAACCTTTCCGAATCGAAGAACTGCTAGCCAGAGTACGGGCAGCGCTCCGGCTGAGTGCCGCAGCCGCTTCTTCATCCGGGGTAATACGACATGCCAATCAAGACACAACAAGCCATATGAGTGAAGAAGATACAGGCTGGCTTACTGCCGCTGGTTTGAAGTTGAATGAGGGTACAAGGGAGGTATCCCGGGATGGAATACCGATCGATCTTACTCCACGTGAGTTCGATCTTCTCGTGTATCTGCTGCAGAATCAGCGTCAGGTATTGAGTCGTGATCAGATTGTACAGGCCGTTTGGGGTTACGATTATTATGGAGATACCAATGTGGTGGATGTGTATATCCGTTATGTGCGCAAAAAGGTAGATAACGGATTCACTCCGCCGTTAATACATACTGTTCGTGGTGTTGGATACGTTCTGAAGGAGCAATCATGAGTCTGCGGAGTAAAATCTATGGATACTCCTCCGTATTGTTTGCGGTACTGCTCATCGCTGTAAACCTGTCCGTGTATATCGTATTTGAACGGATTACCATGTCTAATGAGATCAAGCGTGTCGAAGCTGAGGCCGGGTCGATCGTAACAGGAGTGCGTGATTCTGCTGAATCCATTCCACCGGACGATCTGCTGCGTGCCTATGCGCCGGTGGAAGGAATGCTCCGCATTGTCAATGAGGATGGTACCAGTTCCGATCCAGTAACGACAGCGACAGAGCCCCAACTGAACGAGATGCTAAGCAAGCTGCCGTATAAGTACGAGAGTCAAAAGAAATCGGAGTATACCCGGGTTGGAGAGATGGAGTATGTCTGGGTGTCTGTGCCGGTAATCTGGCCTGATGGTGAAGTGGTGAATGTACAAGTCATCGAAAGTGTTGCAGATACCGAGAATGGCCTGTCCGTGCTGCGTACGGTTCTGGTCGTGGTAACGATTATTGCATTGATCCCTGCGATTATCTCCAGCCGAATTCTGGCGAACCGGATGACAAGGCCGATTCAGCAGATGACCCGTACCATGAGTGATATCCAGTCAAGCGGACAGTTTAAGCGGCTTCCGCTGGCTGCCCAATCGAAGGATGAACTGAGTACCATGGGCCAGACATTCAACCGCATGATGGATTTGCTGGAATCCAACTTCGAGCGGCAGGAGCGTTTCGTTTCGGATGCCTCGCATGAGCTTAAAACACCGCTGACCATTATTGAGAGTTATGCGAGTCTGCTGCAGCGACGGGGCAAGGAACGACCTGAGGTGTTCGATGAGGCGGTTGAAGCCATACTGTCCGAATCCGTCCGCATGCGGGAGATGACCGAACAGCTGCTCCTGCTGGCCAAGCAGCCAGAGCAATGGAACATACAGCTGGAAAGGCTTGATATCACACGTTTGGCTCAGGAATCCACCCGAGCCTTCCGGGAAGCCTATCACCGGGAAGTTGATTGTGATGATCCGGGCAGTATCTGGGTGATCAGTGATGAGAGTAAGCTGAAGCAGATGCTGTTTATTCTGCTGGACAATGCCCGCAAGTATAGCGAAGATGCCATTGAAGTCAGACTGGAATCCAACGGACAGGAATGCCGGATATGCATCGTTGATTCGGGGATTGGAATGCGGGAGGAAGAGCTAACCAAAGTATTTGATCGCTTCTACCGTGTGGACCCGGCAAGAACCCGCAGCGGCGGAGCAAGTGGATCGGGCTTGGGATTGTCACTCGCGAAGGACATCGCAGGGGCTATAGGGGCACGTGTTGAACTGAAGAGCGCCGAAGGTGTAGGCACCGAGGCTTCAATTATTTTGCCAGTATCCGTTCAGACGAACCTGTTCTCATGAAATTCTCATTCTTCTCTTGTATACTGATGCCAAGAATGTCACGGGAGCAGATGCACGTATGAAAGGGGGAGGCAGATTGGAAAAGTCACAGGTACCACCGGAAATGAAACGGGAACAGCAGAAGACGACCGGGAGGTCAAAGCGACCGATATGGTGGGGAGCAGGGATTGTGGCTGTGCTGCTTGTCGCAATCGTGGGCTGGTGGCAGCCATGGCAATCCAGCCGTGTGATGCTGAGTGCGGATGCAGCGGCTCAGGCCGTATTGGAACAATACCCTGGAGAAATTGTGAATTCCACGTTGAAGGACGGTACGTATATCATGCAGCTTCGATCCGAAACAGGGCTATATGATGTACAGCTGGATGCAGTAACTGCTACAGTCAATGCCATCAAGCGGCTGGAATCCAATCCTCAGGCTGAAGAAAAAACACTGCTCAGCCGGGAGCAGATCAAGACGGAGTTACGAAAGCAAACCGATGAGCAGCTGGTGTCACTGGAACTGGTGGAACAGCAGGGAAGTCCGGTTTATCTGGCGGTATTGAAAATGAAGGATAATCGCCGTGAGCAGTGGACAGTTGATCCATATAACGGGGAGAAGCAATCTTCCCAGACGCTGGATGCTCCAGCTTCGGAACCGGGAAACGAGAATGATGCTCCGCAGTTTCTTAGTGAGAAGGAAGCTGAGCAAAAGGCACTTGCCAGAGTTCCAGGGGAAGTGGATGACACGGAGCTCCGTGGAACGAATAGTGGGAATCCCTATTACCTGGTCGAGATTGATCTGGAGGACGGCAGGGAAGCTATCGTGCAGGTGAACGCGATATCCGGAGCGATCCGGTCCGTGACTTGGGATGAAGAAGAAGATTAAGTTAAAACTCAACTATAGAGATGCAATAATACTGTGAATGTTAGTCTCATTTTCTCATCAAATTCTAATCTGACTCTCGCTGATCTCTCATACGCACAGGTTATTCTATAACTGTAGACGAGAACGAGAATAACAACGAGGAGATGAAACATGATGATGAACAAACACAAACTATGGATTGGCAGCATTTCGGCAGCGGTACTTCTTGGAGGATCGGCGGTAGCGGCGAGCAGCAGTGTAAACGGACAGTCGGTACAAACCACGCCATCATCGACTTCGCAGTTGGTCTCACAGGATCAGAGCAGTACGGGCAAATTGCTGACTGGAGCGCAAGCCAAAGCAGCAGCGTTAAAAGTGGCTGAGGGTAAAGTGGACGACATCGATCTGGAGCGCAGAAACGGCCAAACGTTCTACGAAGTTGAAATCGACCGCAAAGGAAGCAATGACGTTGTGGTACGACTGGATGCCTACACAGGCAAGATCCTGGCGGTTGTGGATGATGAAGACTATGACTACGATGATGATTATAATTACAATGGCTCTGCCACAAGTACTTCTTCCAACCAGTCTGCTGCAAAACAGGTTAAACTGACCGAAGCACAAGCCTCTGCGATTGCCCTGAAGCAGGTGACAGGTGGAAAAGTAACCGAAATTGAGCTCAATCATGATGACGGACGTTATGTCTATGAGATCGAGATCAGAACCGCGGATGGGGAAGCAGATGTTGATGTGGATGCCAATACAGGTAAAGTGCTGTCCTTAGACCAGGACTTTGACGACGAGGATTAATGAAGGAACGTTAAGACAACGATGAAAATAAATACAGGTTAGCATGCTCATACACCTAGAGAGAATACCTCTTGAAAGCTGCATGCTCACGGGAAAGGACGCTTCATATGAAGCGTCTTTTTTGGCTTTCTTCTCATACCATTTTGAAGGTCTGTTTTTAGACATGGTGCTCATCCGGATCACAACATCCTAAACTGTGGTAAACTAGTAGAATTATAGAAATAGATAGAGACAGGAGCTGGATAACGAAGTGAACGAAGAACAAGTACTTTCCATTGAAGGCTTGCGGATGCGTTATAACGGACGTTATGTCCTGAACGGAATTGATCTTGAGGTGAAGCGGGGAGAGATGATCGGGTACATCGGTCCCAATGGAGCCGGCAAAAGCACCACGGTCAAAATCCTGCTGGGACTGGTTGAAGGATATGTGGGCAAGGTCTGCATCTTTGGCAAGGATATCGCAGATGGCGATACGGAATATAAACGGAGAATCGGTTATGTCCCCGAAGTTGCAGAGCTGTATGAACAACTGACGCCAGCAGAATACCTGACCTTCATTGGAGAGCTGTATGGCTTGTCTTATGAGGATGCCGATTACAAGGCGAAGCAGCTGATGGATTGCTTTGGACTCGAAAAATCCTATCATTCCCGCATTGCCTCGTTCTCGAAAGGGATGCGCCAGAAGGTGCTGCTCATCTCAGCATTGCTGCATGATCCGGATCTGTTGTTTTTGGATGAACCGCTCAGTGGACTCGATGCCAACAGCGTGATGGTGGTCAAGGAGATATTGTCACAGCTGTCGGCCAAAGGGACAACCATCTTCTATTCCTCACACATCATGGATGTGGTCGAGAAGATCAGCAGCAGGATCATTCTCATTGCGGAAGGAAGAGTGATGGCAGATGGGACATTCAGGCAGCTGCAGCAGCAGTCCATGGAAGGCACGCTTGAAGAGGTGTTTAACCAACTGACAGGCTTTAATGAGCATAAGGCGATAGCTGAACGCTTTGTATCAATTGTACAGGAGGTGTATTGATATGGCGGAAGCCTCCGAATTCCGTACGCTGAAGATCCTGGATCATTTTCGCCATATCATTACGAAGACGGGCGCCGATTATGATGTACTTCGGCTTATATTGAAAGTGAAATTTCAGATTGATCAGCGGAGGGTACCGACTGTATTGTCTTCGAGGAGCGGTAATAAGGAGCAGAAGGAAGGCAACCTGTACCTTCGGTCCCTCTGGTTATACGGATTGATGGGTTTGCTTCTGGTGCCATTTGTCGTCTGGGACACGGGTCATTATATGCTCCAGATGGGTCTGGTCACCGCTGTGCTGATGTTTATCATTATGACATCGATGATCTCGGACTTTTCCTCTGTGCTGCTGGATATCCGGGATCGGAATATCATTATGACCAAGCCGGTGAATGCCCGTACGGTTAGCATGGCCCGGGCTATTCATGCCGGAGTGTATTTGCTGCTGCTGACAGGTTCCCTGACAGCCGTACCACTGGTTGCAGGCTTAATCACACATGGCATCGGATTCTTCCTGTTATTCATCGCGGAGCTCATTCTGATCAATATGTTCATTCTGGTCACCACCTCTCTAGTTTACCTGTTCATGATGAAGTTTCTGGATGGAGAGAAGCTGAAAGACATGATCAATATGGTACAGATTTTGTTATCCGTTGGCATCGCTGTTGGATATCAGCTGGTGGCAAGGTCATTCAGTATCATCGATTTTGACATGGTCTTCACACCAGCCTGGTGGCAGCTCTTACTTCCTCCCGTGTGGTATGCAGCTGTATATGAATGGCTGTTCGGTGGTGGTGGGGATGTATGGCTGTATACCTTCAGCGCACTGGCTGTTGTTGTTCCAATGATCAGTTTGGTTATCTATGTGAAGCTGATGCCTTCCTTTGAACTGTATTTGGAGAAAATGGCCCATTCCGGATCCACCTCGGGGCGAAGAAAAGGGTTATGGGATCGAACGGTTGCCAGAGCGTTCTGCCGTTCCGGAGAGGAGCAGGCGTGCTTCCGGCTGTCAGCAAGCATGATGCGGAATGAGCGGGAATTCAAGCTGAAAGTATATCCATCCATTGGATTATCCTTTGTCCTGCCTTATGTATTCTGGTTCACCCAGCTGCAGTCCTCGACGTGGGCGGAGCTTAGAGAGGGCTCGTTCTTTTATACGCTGTACATCATGCTGATTCTTGTGGTTTCGGTGATTATCATGCTGAAATATTCAGGCCAATACAAGGCTTTCTGGACCTTCCGGGCTGCACCGATTGCGAATGAAAATGTGCTCTATATGGGTGCACTGAAGGCATTTATGTGCAATATGTTCTTGCCTGTTTTTCTCCTGAATGCCATTGTGTTCGCCTGGACATTCGGGCTGCGGATTCTGCCTGATCTGGCGGTGATCCTGCTGGTGGGTACGGCGCTGATCCCGTTAACAAGCAAACTGTTATTGCGCAAGCCGCCGTTCTCCCTGTCCTTTAGTATTGCCCAGCAAAGTGATGGCTGGTTCGTATTCGCGGCTTTTCCGGTGATTGCCTTGCTATGGGGAATCCATGTTTTCTTTCGTACTCTGCCAGGAGGCATTTGGATCTTCGGTGGACTTCTGATTGTGGCCAATGTGCTGCTCTGGACCATGTTATACCGGGTTAAGCGGGTGCATGTTCAGGTTTGAAGGGAGTGGGGAGCAGGCAAGGAACAGGCAAGGAACAAAATGCGCGATAGTAAACCATAAGAACGAAGGCCAACCCGTTCATCTGAACCAGGTTGGCCTTTTGCCCTTTGAAGATCATTCGGTCAAGAAAGAGGAAGGGGAATTCATGGCTGAGCAAGTCGGGCCTCAGCCATCTGGTCTGCTGCATCAGCTGTGGAGATGCTCGCTGCCGCAGCTAGTTGGTAGACCTGGGTGAGTGTATCCGCGATTTCCGCCACCCGCTGGCGGATCTGGTCCGGCCCCTCACCCTCCAGCTCGTAGGCGGTGCTGATGATGCCGCCTGCGTTAAGCACATAGTCAGGCGCGTACAGAATGCCCCGCGCCTGCATGCGGCGAACAACCGGCACCCGCTCGCTGAGCTGGTTGTTCGCCGCCCCGGCAACGATGGAGCAGCGCAGCTCCTCCACCGTTGCCGGGGTCAACACGCCCCCCAGTGCACAGGGGGCGAACACCTTGCAGTCAGCGGCGTGAATATGGGCCGGATCGGCCGGGGTAGCGCCGCTGAACTGCACAAGGGTACGTTGTACACGTTCCGGTACAACGTCTGCCACCATGAGCCGTGCCCCGGCTGCATGCAGGTGACGGCACAGGGCATGCCCGACCTTGCCCAGTCCCTGGACAGCAATGGGAATGCCCTGAAGAGTAGTGACCCCCTGATGCTGCAGCGAGGTCACAATGCCTGTATACACCCCGTAGGCAGTCATCTCGGCGGTGAAATCATTTTGTGCCCCCAGGGACCCGGTCGTATCCGTCACATGGGTGGTTTCCAATCGGATCTGGTCCATGTCCGTTGCCGTCGTTCCCAGGTCAAGGCCTGTAACATAGCGTCCATTCAGCCGTTCGAGGAAGCGTCCCAGCGAGCGGAAGATATGCGCACGTTGAGAGACAGCTGGGTTCAGGCTGTTACTACCAGACGGCTCCATGCCCGATACTTGCTCTGCCGCCGGCATCTCCCAGACGACGGCTTTTCCGCCGCCATACGGCAGGTTGGAAACGGCATTTTTGTAAGTCATGCCTTTGGCCAGCTTGATTGCATCACGAACAGCATCTTTCTCCGAAGCATACGACCAGCAGCGGCAGCCTCCCAGTGCCGGTCCAAGGACGGTGCTGTGGATGGCAATGACAGCCCGCAGTCCGCTGTGCGGATCATGACAAAACACGAGTTCTTCGAGGCCTTCGCGCTCCATTTCCTGCCATAGCAGCATGGCCCTTCCCCCTTATGTCACCTTGTACCCATCAAGTCGTCTGAGCGTTTGCTCTCCGTTCACTGCTCTTCATTCTATTCACCGAAACCTGGTTTCGCCCCTGGGTCTTCAGCCGGGTTGATAATCGGGACAAACGGTTCTATAATGGCAATTCCAGCGTGGCATTCGACAGGAAAGCCCGAGATTTGCTTTTAACCGTTTAAAAAGCTCGCATAATGTCCAATGATGGAGATATGGAAAAACGTACAGGAAACGGACCGCAGCCCGGATCGTGGGCCAGCCGTTGTGCATGCCAGGAAAGAGGGATTGTCGTTGCTTAAAATATTGTTGTTTATCTTTTTGATCCAAATCGTGTATGTCTCGGCGTATACGCTTCGGATGATTCTGACACTCAAAGGACAGAAATATATCGCAGCCCTCATCAGCATGGGTGAGATCGTCATTTATGTACTGGGGCTGAATTTGGTCTTGAAGTACCTGACCCAACCGTCTGCATTGATCGTATATGCCGTAGGCTATGGCCTGGGTGTGTTGCTCGGAGCCTGGATTGAAGAAAAGATTGCGCTCGGTTATGTTACGGTTAAAGTGATCTGTAATCAGATGGGCGGGAATGTAGCCAATGCGCTGCGAGATAGAGGTTATGGGGTTACGGCCTGGGTAGGCAGTGGACGTGACGGAGATCGTTTGGTCATGGAGATTCTGGCGAAACGGAAAAATCAGAAATTGCTGTACCAGACCATTCTGGAACTGGACCCGAAGGCATTCGTAATCACCGTAGAACCGAAGCAGTTCCATGGCGGATTTTGGACACGCTCGATCAAAAAATAGGATAAGACAGGCATGCCGCGCTGTGAACTGCACCCCAATTGTTAGACATTATCAACAATTGGAGGTGCAGTTTTTCTATGGCTAAATTTACAAACGAACAAAAAATGGATGCAGTTATTAGATATCAAAGCAAATCGGAAAGTGTAAGGGAAATTGCTAATTCACTTGGGGCGAATCAAGAAGTTGTACGGATGTGGATTAAACAAGCTGAGTATCACGGGTTAGCCGCCTTTAAAAAGTCCTATACTTCCTACACTATGCAGTTTAAGATGGACGTACTTAATAATATGAACGAAATGGGGATATCTCCTAACGAAGCTGCAGTCATCTTTAATATTTCCTCTCCAGCATTAATTCGAACGTGGAGGATAAAGCTTAATACGGTAGGGTTAGATGCGCTCATTTCGAAGAAAAAGGGGCGTCCATCCTTGAAGAAAAAATCCAGTAAACCAACAAAGCCAACACGAACTGAAGACTCTACAGAAGCCCTTCAAGCAGAAATCCAACGTCTACGTATGGAGAATGAATACTTAAAAAAGTTAAATGCCTTAGTTCAAAGCAAAGAAAAATCACCAAGAAAGGCAAAGTAAAGGTCATCTATGAATTAAGGCAGAAGTACCCAGTGAAGGCGCTTGTAGCATTCGCACAAATCCCACGTAGCACGTATTACAATGTAGTAAAGAAGTTGGATCAACTAGATCCAGATCTGGACTTAAAAGTGGAGATTCAAGCAATCTATGATGAACATGAAGGTCGTTATGGCTATCGACGCATTTGTGATGAACTAGCGAATCGCCAGCAAAAAGTGAATCATAAAAGGGTCCAGCGCATTATGAAAGAGTTAGGTTTAAAGTGCTTAGTACGCATGAAAAAATATAAATCGTACAAAGGTACGATAGGTAAAATCGCATCAAACATTTTAAATAGAAACTTCACATCGGAAGTACCTAATGCAAAATGGGTCACCGATATTACTGAGTTTAAATTATTTGGTGAGAAGCTTTATTTATCGCCTGTACTAGATTTATTTAATGGGGAAATTATTACGTATACCATTGGCTCAAGGCCAACGTATTCCCTTGTTTCAGAGATGTTAGATCAAGCTTTAGAACGTTTGCCAGAGGACCATCAGCTACTGATGCATTCTGATCAAGGCTGGCACTATCAAATGAAGCCCTATCGTACAAAGCTTGAATCTAGAGGAATTGTACAAAGTATGTCTCGTAAAGGTAATTGTTACGACAATTCAGTGATGGAAAATTTCTTCGGGATAATGAAATCAGAATTCCTCTATCTGAAGGAATTTGAAAGCTTAGAGTATTTCAAAAAAGAACTTAAAAAATATATCGAATACTACAACACGAAACGAATGAAAGCAAAATTTAAAATGAGCCCGGTAGAATACCGAACTCATTTTAATCAAGCTGCCTACTGAAATAACCGTGTCTAACTTTTAGGGGTCACTTCAGCTGCAGGCCTGTTTTTTTGTGAGCAGTTTCGGTTTCATTGCTTTTCCTTATCCCTGAAGAACTTCCTTAGAAGTTAATTTCGTATGATTGGTGGTTGCCTAGAGTACACTCCTCGCAGCACCCATGCAGCTCCGACAACGATTATCAAGAACCTAAAATAGGGATTATTGTTGTAATCGATTTCAGGATGTACATTGTGGACATGTCCTTCATGACATGCACTGGCAGGGTTGGACGGACATGCTTACTATAATTCAGGGAGGAATCGTTCTATGAAAAGCAGGATTCGAACATGGTGCAGTGCCGCACTGGCTCTTACATTGGGGCTGACCCTACTGTCTGGCCCAACAAGTGTACAGGCAGCAGGAAACGCAGATTACAATCTTACAGGTTTCTCCCAGGGGAACACGGGCGGGGGTTCCATCAGCGAATCGGATACGTCCAGGTATAAAAAGGTCTATAATGCAGCGGATCTGGCTGCAGCGTTGAAAAAGAACTCCGGTGTCAAAGTCGTCGAGATCATGAACGACCTGAATCTGGGGTGGAACGAAATTCCGAGCGCCGCCCAGACATCCCCTTTTGCGAAGCATAATGATGCACTGACTCACCCCGTACTGAAGCAGACGGGCGTAAGCAAGCTGACGATTGACAGCTTCAATGGACTGACCATTTTCTCCGCTAACGGGGCCAAGATCAAACATGCAGCCATCAGCGTCAAACGCAGCTCCAATGTTATCATTCGTAACCTTGAATTTGACGAGTTATGGGAATGGGATGAAGCAACCAAGGGCGATTATGATAAAAACGACTGGGATTATATCACCCTTGAAGAGAACAGTAATGTATGGATTGACCACTGCACATTCAATAAAGCCTACGACGGACTTGTGGATTCGAAAAAGGGAACCGGCGGTGTGACCATTTCCTGGTCTCTGTTCAAAGGGGATGACGGCAGCGCAAACAGCTGGGTTACCCAGCAGATCAATGAGCTGGAAGCGAACAAAGCATCCTATCCGATGTACAACTATCTGCGCAGCAGCGCGGTAGGGCTCAGCAAAGCTGATATCATTGCCATTTCGTCCCCTCAGAAAAAGGGACATTTGGTTGGCTCAACGAGCTTCGAATCAGCTAACGCCAATCTGTCCATGACCCTGCACCATAACTTGTACAAGGACATTCAGGATCGCATGCCGCGCCTGCGTGGAGGGAATGCACATGCCTATAATATCGTAATGGATGCGACAGGAGCGCGTGCAGCTAAATCCAAAATTACGTCGGCGATGGCTGCTGCAATCTCGTCCAAAGGCTATCATTTTGATATCATCAGCAACGGGGCCATCTCTACAGAGAGCGGGGCGGTGCTGGTGGAGAAATCGGTGATCCAGGACGTACAGTTCCCGGTTCGGAATAATCAGACGGATCCGGCCGATGCTGCGTATACAGGCAAAATTCGGGTGACGGACACGATGTATTCCCTGGATGGAAGCTCATTCCGCGGCAGCAGTGATACTTCAGGCAGTCCGCTCAGCCCGGTACCGGCTGCAGTGAAGAGCTTCTCCTGGAACGGATTTTCGTCCCTTCCTTACAGTTACACCACGGATGATCCGGCGACGCTGAATGCCCGACTGACGGGATCAAGTGGAGCGGGTGCAGGCAAATTAACCTGGTCCAAAGACAACTGGCTGAAGACGAGCTACTAGATAACCTAATGCAGCAGGTTATGATTGACTGAGCGGTGGGGGGATGTGAACCCGCTCCACCGCATTTTTTATAAACAAAGAGTGCTCCTGCAGCCACCATGGCCGGGAGCACTCTTTTTAAGCAACAGAAGTCCTGAGTTAAACCAATTCATCATCCTGAGAGGCAGGTGCAGCACTCACGGAATCACGATAAATGATGTTGCCCTTCACATGTACGCGTCCGAAGCTGCGGCTTGGGTTATCAATCTTTTTGAGCATGGATTGAACCGCCGTGCGCGCCATCTGTTCCACATCGACTTCAACCGTAGTTAGTTGGGGGTCGGAGAGAGTGGCATAGATATCGTTATCGAAACCAACCACGGAGCATTGTGCGGGCACCTGTATCCCCAAGGAGGTCAGTTTCTGAACGAGTAAATGAGCGACCTGATCACAGTTGCATACAAAAGCCGTCGGCAGCTGCTCGGGCAGATCGATCTCAATGAACGTACCCCGCTCATCCCTGTCGTTAAGCACAAGCTCCTGATTCATCGGCAAGCGATGCTCCAGCAATGATTTGTAATATCCCAGGAATCGATCCTGAATGCTGCTTGTAGAATATAGATTCCCGACATAAGCAATACGTCGGTGTCCCTGCTGGACCAGAACGTTGGTCAGCTCGTAAGCAGCGTAAAAGTTATCGGTAACGACAGAATCGATATCCGCATGCTCGTCGTAGAAATCAAGAAACATTTTGGGAACGTCCATCGACTGCACCAGCTCGATATACTCTTTGCTGATCTGCCCAAGCACAATGAAACCATCCACTTTGCTGTCGCTGTATAGTTTGGGCAGTGTTAAATCCTCTTCGTCCTGACCATTCAAGATGTGCAGAATACCATAGTATCCTTGGTCCTCCAAATGCTTGGTGATGCGCTGGAATACGCGTACGTAGAACGATTGGGTAGGTCCGGTAAAACGCTCCGGGATAATAACGCCTATATTATGAGTCAAGCCTTCCTTCATCGAGCGGGCTGCAGCATTATACCGATAGCCCATCTGAACGGCAAGCACTTTGATTTTTTCCTTCAATTCGCCACTGACGCCATCTTTATCATTTAATGCTTTCGAGACCGTCACACTGCTAACTCCGAGCTTATCGGCGATATCCCGCATGGTGATATTGTTCTTCAGCTTTGGTCGCCTCCTTCAAGCCGGTTTACATACAATGTGCTGTCATTATGATTAGCGCTTACTTAAACATAATAACCACCCATATCAGTATACATCGTTACCCACATGGAATAAAGAAATTCTGGCAGGATCTGCGCTAATTTTTCAGCATCTTGCGTTTTTGGGTTGAAGGTTGGTCTTCATATTAAACCGATTGTTTTTGCAAAAGTTCCAAGTTCCGTTCGATCAGATCACCACGCTGGCTGGCACAATCCAGGGAACGGTACGGATCGGCCGGGGT
The DNA here is from genome assembly GCF_009664365.1 of Paenibacillus xylanilyticus. Lineage (NCBI taxonomy): Bacteria > Bacillati > Bacillota > Bacilli > Caryophanales > Paenibacillaceae > Paenibacillus > Paenibacillus xylanilyticus. The sequence goes on along the minus strand of NZ_CP044310.1, from coordinate 6,195,972 downwards.
GTTGAAGGTGTAATCAACCAGTTTATCCAGCGTCGTTGTCGCCACATGACAGCGGGTATCGCTGGATGCGTAATAAATGAAGACTTTACCCTGTTCATTAACCACCGCACCGTTGCAAAAAATAACATTGGATACATCGCCTACACGCTCGTCGTCATAAGGTGCAATGAAATGCCCGCCCGGCTTGGCGATGATTCGTGCCGGATCATTCAGATCCGTGGCGAATGTGTACAGTACATAACGCAGACCCGCAGCCGTGTTGCGTACCCCGTGCGCAATGTGAATCCAGCCGCGATCTGTCTTGAGCGGGGCAGGTCCCTGGCCGTTTTTAACTTCGTATACCGTATGATATTTGCGCTCGTCGATGATGGTTTCCTTGGCAATAACCGGATTCAGAATATCATCACACAGCCCAAAGGCGATTCCGCCGCCGCTGCCGGTGGAGATGAATCCGTCCTGTGGGCGAGTGTAAAATGCATATTTGCCATCGACAAACTCCGGGTGCAGAACCACATTCCGCTGTTGTGGTGAGCTTGTCGTAATGTTGGGCAGTCGCTCCCAGCTAACCAGATCGCGTGTGCGCACAAGACCTGCCTGTGCCACCGCGCTGGACGTATCAAATGCCGGAGCTTCGGGGTCTTTGCGCTCAGAGCAGTAGATGCCGTAGATCCAGCCATCTTCATGCTGAACGAGTCGCATATCATATTGGTTGGTCTCTTCTGCATCGATGTCTTCCCACACTAATGGCTTACCCGTGAAGCGGAATCCGTCGATGCCGTTGTCGCTCTCAGCGAGAGCAAAGATCGATTTGCGGTCCAATCCCTCGGTTCGGATGACCATCACGTATTTGCCATTGAAGTAGATGGCTCCCGGATTAAGTGTAGCGTTACTGCCCAAGCGCTCCATGAAATGGGGGTTGGTCGTTTCGTCCAGATCGAATCTCCAGTGGAGCGGCACGTGATGGCGAGTAATCACCGGATAACGATACCGATCATATACACCGTTGTAGAATGCAGGATCAATCTCATTTTGGCGTGTAAGCAGCTGCTCCTGCTGCTCCAGTAACTCCTTGTACTTTGGGTGTATCATCGTTATCCCATCCTCTCGATTAGTTCAATACAAAACCTGCTATTGTGATACGGGCATTTCCATGGTCCGGCAATTTCACTCTGATCCGGAACGCCGTCTCCGTCTACCGACCAGTACCATTCCCCGCCAGCACGACGATCGATAATATGTTCCTTCGTATATGCCCACAAGCGGTTCACTCTCTCCAGAAACATAGGGTCGCCAGTACGCTGATAGGCGTTATAGAAGCCGACCATCGCCTCTGCCTGCACCCACCATATCCGTTTCTCATCCACATGAGTTCCCTCTTGTTCGTTCATCAGAGAGCCGTCGGCCTGTACAGCCACATTGGAGATGTTATAGGCAATATCCGTCACCATCGCAGAGTACTCCGGGTGTTGATCCAGCCCCAGCACTCTCAACGCGTCGTCAATTAGCCAGCTGGCTTCAATGTCATGCCCGAAGGATTGCAGATCGATAATGGGTTCCCATGCCTTGTTGAAAAATACCCCGAGAAACTTCGTGTTCTTGTCATACACCCGTTCATACAAGATGCCGAGCAGGCGTTCTAGCGCCGCTCTCACCTGCTGATCCGGCCATACTCGGTAGAGGGTGGTATAGGCCTCCAGCACATGGATATGTGTATTCATCGTGTAATCCGCCATCACGCCGTTCTCACTCAGCATTTCATTCGGCTGTTCATTCCAGAAGCGGTCGAATTGTTCCTTATACGCAGGTAATTCTGCATTGAGGCCTTTATCCTCAATCAGAGCAAAAAGCGTTTTAGCAAGTTCCAAAGCAGAGGCATCCCCAGTAGCACGGTAGTACTCGCTCAGTGAATACACCCCGAAGGATTGCGTATACACATGTTTACTCGTATCGAGTGGAGCTCCCTCGGCATCCACCATCCAATACATGCCGCCAAATTCCGTATCAAGGACATGGTCCGCCAGAAAACGGTAGGCGTGTTCTGCGTGATCAAGCCAGATTTCATTTCCGGTTACCCGGTAAGCTGCTGCAAAAGACCACAGCTGTCGTGCCGTGGCGATTCCACCTTTGGGAGCGAGAGAGTCGACCTGAAGATCATTGGCAACCCAACCATAGAATCCGCCGTGGGTATGGTCCTTGAGGGCAGACCAGAATGGCAAAATATGTCCTTCCCAGTGTTCTTTTATTTCAGTCCGGATGTCACTACTGTTCGTCATAAGTAAGCGCCCCTTCGAATTACAGGATCAAGTTTAGTTAAGTTATCGGTAACTTTATTTAATAATATTAGATTCGGATATAGACGTTGTCAATCAATCGTTTGAGAAAAACTTTTGTTAAGTAATAAATAATTTAATTGACAGGTAAGCGTTACCATAATAAAATCCAATTTGTAACCTTAACGATAACTTAAATTAACTTAGCAAAGGGGTCGAATCGATTGAAGAAAAACAAAGGCTGGATGCTTCTGCTTACCATGCTGCTCATTACTTCACTACTCGCAGCTTGCTCTTCCGGAGGTGAATCTTCACAGGCAGGGGAGGAAATCAGCACAGATCCTGCGGATATCAAGGGTGAGATTACCGTTTTGACGCAGCGTACGGATATTGTGGATACCGTGTTCAAGGATTACGCAGCAGCATTTAACAAGGAGTATCCGGATGTCAAAGTAAACTTCCAGTCACTGGCCGATTACGAGGGCCAAGTGAAAATCCGGATGAGTACCAAAGACTACGGTGACGTGCTGATGATTCCGACCAGCGTACCTATTGCCGATATCCCGGACTTTTTTGAACCGCTGGGCACGTATGACGAGTTGAAAGACAAGTACACAGGGATTGAAGAACGTATGGTCGATGGCCAGGTGTATGGTATCCCTACCGTCATCACGTTCTCTGGAATTATCTATAACAAGCAGGTATTCAAGGATGCCGGCATTACAGAAGTGCCCAAGACGCCTGAGCAGTTCCAGGCAGCTCTCCAACTTGTGAAAGACAATACAGATGCAATTCCTCTGTACACCAACTATGCGTCCGGTTGGGCTTTGACGCAGTGGGAGTCCGATCTGGCGACGGTTGCAGGCAGTGTGGACTACGTTAACATTGATCAGCCGAACACGGATGAGAACTTTGTGGCCGGCAAGCCGCATTATGAACTGTACAAAGTGCTGTACGATGCTGCCAAGAATGGCCTGATCGAGAAGGATCCAACCACAACCGATTGGGAAAGCTCCAAGGCTGACCTTGCGAACGGCAAAATTGCAACGATGGCACTTGGATCATGGGCGATTACGCAAATCCAGGGCTTGACGGATACACCGGATAATATCGGATTCTTGCCATTCCCTACAAATGCAAGTGAGGTCGTCGTTCCGCTCGCCGCAGACTATAACATCGGCATGAACGTGAACAGCGAGAACAAGCCTGCTGCGAAAGCATGGATCGACTGGTTCCTCGCGAAATCCAACTATGCAGTTGAGCAAGGCGGAGGCATGAGCGCAGACAAAAATGCGGAGCTGCCACCCATTTTGGATCAATACAAGGACGTTACATTCTCCACATTAACCCCTGCCAAAGAAGGACAGGAGGGCTTGGTTGATAAAATCGACAATGAAGGCGAGATCGGCCTCTGGCAGCCGGACTTCAAGAAACGCATTATCGAAGCAGCCATCGGTAACCGCAGCGAATCGTATGACGACATCATGAAGGATCTGAATGACAAATGGGTGAAAGCGCGGGCAGAACTCACGAAGTAAGCAGTTTACAGCAGATGCATCGTTGTCACTGCAATACGTACGTCTGACCACCGTTGACATACAGCGAGGCATCGCACACGGACTGAAGGAAGAAGGGATTCCCTTTTTCATCAAGGCATTTTGCATCTGTTTAACGGATGTGAAATGCCATCTTCAGTAGTGGATATATCAGCGTAATTGGGCGGGAGTCTTTCGATATAAAAGCGGCAGAACCGCTTGGAGGTGTGGAGAGCATGAAATACTTAAAGATTTCGAATTGGGGTTATTCAGCGCAGCGCATATTTATCATCTGTGCCTTCTCAATTATTCCGTTGGCACTGCTGTTCACGTTTGCTTATTTACCTGTCATTAACATGTTTAAATACAGCTTCACCGATTGGAACGGATACAGCAAAAGATTCGACTATGTTGGGTTTGAGAACTACACGCGGATCTTCAGTGACCCTGAATATTTCAAAGTGTTTATTGTCAGTCTCTACTATTTTGCTGCCACGTTCATACAGATGGGTCTGGCCCTATACTTTGCAACCATCCTGAGTTTCAAAATTCGAGGCAAAAACTTTTTCAAAGGGATATTGTTCTTCCCCTATCTGCTGAATGGCGTAGCCATCGGATTTATCTTCCTCTTTTTCTTCAAACCGGACGGTACCCTCGATACTCTCATGCAGGCGGTTGGACTTGGGCAGTATACACAGCTCTGGCTGGGGAATCCGAACATTATTAACGTGTCACTTGCAGGCGCATCCGTATGGAGATACATGGGCTTCAACTTCATCATCTTCCTCGGTGCGATCTCTTCCATTCAAAAGGATGTCTATGAAGCTTCGGATATTGACGGGGCCAATCGCTGGCAGCAGTTCCGCCATATCATCCTGCCGAGTATTACGCGTATCCTGCAGCTCAACCTGATCTTGGCGATTAGCGGCGCAATCAGTGCGTTCGATATTCCATACATTATGACCGACGGCTCCAACGGAAGTGAGACCTTTGTCATCCAGACTGTCCACTTGGCATTTAAGTACGGCAAACTGGGCTTGGCATCGGCAATGGCCGTTGTGCTGCTGTTCATCGTCATTCTCGTTACGCTCGTTCAGCGTGTGACCATGAAAGGGGAGGAATGAACGTGCATCAACTTAAATACACCCTTGCGAGCCTATTCAAATATGCCTCACTTATTCTTGCCGCGTTCATTGCGCTTGTACCCATCGTTGTGGTGCTGTTTGCATCGCTTAAGACCAACGCCGAATATGCAACGAGCAGTCCGCTTGCCCCACCAGCCAACTGGCTGAACTTTGCGAACTATACCAAGGCTTTTGTGGACGGCAACATGCTGGTCGGTTTCAAAAATACGATTATTATCCTGATCATATCCATCGTGGGTGCGACTTTAACGGGCTCCATGATCGCTTACGTGCTGGATCGTTTCAAGTTTAAAGGTAAAAAAATCATGGTTGCCGCGTTCCTGCTCGCTACCCTGATACCCAGTGTTACGACACAGGTCGCCACATTCCAGATTATTAACGCCCTGGATCTGTTCAACACCCGCTGGGCAGCCATTGTGATGTATCTGGGGACAGATATCATTGCCGTGTATATTTTCCTCCAGTTCCTGGGTTCCATCTCCAATGCACTCGATGAATCCGCCATGCTGGATGGGGCCTCCTACTTCACAATCTACTGGAAAATTATTTTGCCCTTGCTGAAACCGGCGATTGTTACGGTCATCATCGTAAAAGGGGTCAACATCTATAACGATTTCTACACACCGTTTCTATACATGCCAAAGACCGATTTGCAGGTCATATCTACTGCCTTGTTCAAATTCAAGGGGCCATTCGGTTCCCAGTGGGAGGTTATCAGCGCAGGCATTATGATTGCCATTATTCCAACGATGATCATCTTCCTGCTGTTACAGAAGTACATCTACAACGGCTTCGCCCAAGGCTCTGTGAAATAAAATGCGAAGGTTGCACGAAATGGATTTGAAATGGATATCAAATGCACAGGAACGGAGAGGGTAGAAAAAGCCTGGAGAAATATAGTCGCCTTTATCACCGAAGGGAGAAATGAAACGATGACAGTTGTTAAACCGAAAAACGTACACATTGTTGGAGATGCCCTGCCGAATATGCCTTGGGAGGATAAACCGGAGGGAACAGAAGGGCCGGTCTGGAGACATTCAGCCAATCCGGTCGTGCCGCGTAACCCGGTCAAAGGAGTTGCCCGCATTTTTAACAGTGCCGTTGTTCCTTATGAAGGAAAGTTCATTGGTGTGTTCCGCGCCGAAACGATTAATGGTCGTCCGCACCTGCATATGGGTTTGAGTGAAGACGGTCTTTCATGGACGATTGAAGAGGAGCGCATTCCTTTTGTGGATGAGAACGGAGATCCCTTCATGCCGAACTATGCATACGATCCGCGTCTGGTTAAGGTGGAAGACACGTATTATATCATCTGGTGTACCGATTTTTACGGGGCCGCACTTGGTCTGGCGAAGACGGATGATTTCAAAACGTTTGTCCGTCTCGAGAACCCCATGCTTCCCTTTAACCGCAACGGTGTGTTGTTCCCTCGCAAAATCAATGACAACTACGTCATGCTGTCCAGACCAAGCGACAGCGGCCACACGCCGTTCGGCGACATTTTCCTGAGTGAAAGTCCTGATCTTGTGTACTGGGGCAAGCATCGCCATGTCATGAGCAAAGGCGGACAGGGATGGTGGCAATCGGTCAAGATTGGCGGCGGTCCTGCTCCGATTGAAACATCTGAAGGCTGGCTGATGTTCTACCATGGTGTCACCGGAACATGCAACGGATTTGTATACAGCATGGGTGCAGTCATTCTGGATCTGGATGAGCCATCGAAAGTAAAATATCGCTCCTCGAATTTCGTGCTGACCCCTGAGAAATGGTATGAGGAGCAAGGCTTTGTGGACAATGTCATCTTCCCATGCGCTACACTGCATGATGCGGAGACAGGTCGAATCGCCATTTATTATGGAGCTGCAGATACGTATGTTGGCGTGGCTTATACCACCGTGGAAGAGATCGTAAATTACGTCATCGAGACGGACGAAGTTATCGCCGGAGACCGCGAGGAAGGCAAGCTGTAATTGGACATTTTTATAGATTGAAAGGGGTTCTACAAGGCAATGGAAATGGAGTACATTAAGGGATTTACATTTGGCTGGATGAGCGGCAGAGGGGAATTCCGTAAACCGGAAGCCAAAGAGTCTCTGCGCCTGATGGCTGAACGAACGGGCAGTTCACATGTCATCTTTGCGCTGGCGGCACTCCAAGACCACCCGCAGGCGGTGGAAGTGAAGTATCGGGGAGAGCATATGGTGGAGGATGACGAATTGCTGGACATGATTCGTTACGCCCGCACCCTTGGGCTGCGCGTGATTTTGAAACCAACCGTTAATTGCACCGATGGCACGTGGCGTGCACACATTAACTTTTTTGATATTGATGTGCCGTGTGAGCCGAAGTGGAAGGACTGGTTCCGCAGTTATACCGCTTATCAGAAGCACTATGCAGCCATTGCGGAGCAGGAGAAATGCGAGATGTTTATCGTTGGCTGCGAGATGGTACAGTCCGAGCGTCGAAGCGCGGAATGGCGCGAGGTGATTGCGGCTGTACGTGAGGTGTACTCCGGACTTGTGTCATACAATACGGACAAGTATCAGGAAGGTCATGTCACATGGTGGGATGCAGTGGATGTGATCTCATCGAGCGGATATTATCCCATCGGAGACTGGGAAGCGCAGCTGGACCGTATTGAACAGGAGATTGCACCTTACGAGAAACCCTTTTTCTTCGCCGAAGCAGGCTGTCCCAGCCGCAGTGGATCGGCACAGGTGCCGAACGATTGGGGGCTTGAGGGCGAAGTGAGTGCCGAAGAACAGGAGCGTTTCTACGAAGCCATGTTCCGGCATGCCAGCCAGCGGGAATGGGTACGCGGATTCGGACTATGGGACTGGAGTGCGAGCCTGTATCAGGAAAAGAATGCCCTGACCGATGATGGTTACGGCGTGTATGGTAAACCGGCGGAGCGTGTTATTCGTCGTTTCTATGAAAGGTTGTCGGTCGAAGTTTAGCATCTCTGGCTATAGGAATTCCGAACTGCGACATGATGATGAAGCAGAGCGAGCAATGTCGAAGAAGACGGCGTACATGCAGATAATCGTGGATTATCCTCATGTGCGTCTTTTTTTGTTTTCCTTGGGCGAGAGTACTTCGTTTCACGCTTGCGGGCATGTGCGCAGCAACGTATGATGGATAGAACATATCAATGAGCAGGTACGGAAAGACGAATGGACGGTGTTGATCATGAACAAACATGCACATGGCTGGGTCACGGCTGAAGGGACCCTGAACAAACAGGCTATAACCAGCCGGGAACCGCTCTATAAGGGCATGAACGCCAGGTATGTGGAGCGATTTACGGTCCACAGCGGAGAGAGTTACATTTTCAAACCACTCACGAATCTGGGACAGCATGGGCGTGAACGGTGGATATCCAGGCATGTACTGTCCTTACTGCCCTCCATCTATCCGACGCTAATCGATTCCTCGGACGAAGCCATTGCTCCGGAACAGAGCTGGCTGATCTACGAGGACCTCGGGCCGCTTGTGCATGATTTGCAGGAAGACACATTGCTGTCTGCAGCTGTACATATGGCGGAATGGCACACGCTCTGGGCACCCCAATGGGACGAGCTGCCCCGTGTGGGCCAGAAGCCGTCCATTGGGAACATGCTGCAGGAACTCCGGGATGCCCAGGAATCAACGGATGAATTGCTGTCCAAGCTGGGAATGACGCTCTCTGCATCTGATTGGGACGAGATCAGGGCACTTATTCAAACAGCTGACAAAGAACTTCCGCTTGTCCTGTGTCACGGGGATCTGCATCCCGGCAATATGGCCGATGTGAATGGCAGACTTGTCATTATCGATTGGGAACATGCGCATCTGAATACGCCCCTCTGGGATGTATATCATCTGGTGGATCTGTCTCATCCGCTGTTTCCGAGACATGTTACACCACAGCTTCGGGAGCGGATCATTCAGACGTATCTGAACGAGCTGGAGCAGCGCGGACAGCGGACCGAGAGAATTCCTTTTCGAAGATGGTATGCCGCTTATGCCGTTGTATTCTCGCTCTGGATGCTGCGCTTGATCGATTCGGATCTGCAGAAGGCAGACTGCGTATGGCCGGAGGAGCAGCTGCGCAATCAATGGAATGAGGCGGCAGCCACGCTGGAACAGTGCATGAACCAGCTATTTACCGAATAGACATGAGGGGGCAGAACATGCGTAAAGTAGGACTCGTTATGCGCAAAATTCAATTCACCGAGGCGCAGGGGCCACGCGTATTTGCTGATCGGCTGAAGCAGATCGGTCTGGAGCTTGGGGTAGATATTGTGTTTATATCGCCGGAGCGCCATGTGAGCGGGTATGACTGGCTGCCCGGTTATGAACACGAGAAGGGAGATCTGGTAAACTACGATATCGTGCTGGACCAGATTTATAGCCAAAATATAGAGCATGTCATCTACACGGTATCCGGGTTTACATTTTTGAAGATGTTTTTGCCCAAAAGTGTGCTGTTTCCGCACAGCTTCCCTGACCCGGCACTGACGGGGTATGAGATGATGAAGCCATTCTATACCATGGTGGATAAAGCCATTGTGCAAACGGAGTTTTTGAAAACGGAGCTCGGACGCAACTTCGGCGTACATGATGTGAGCGTCATTCCGATCGGCTTCAATGAGGAGCTGGCACACCGCCATTATGACCCGAGTCAGGTCGTGCACAACCGCGTGCTCTGGATCGGCCGGGATGAAGCGAATCGTCGCCCGGATCTGGTGCTGGAATATGCCCGGCAGAACCCGGACAAGGAAGTGTACATGGTATTTGGCGGACGGCGTTATGAGGAGAGCATGAAGAAGTATGACATTCCGGACAATGTGAAACTTCAGTTTGCATTGACCCAGGATGAAGTCTTTACTCTGATGAACTCTGCCAAGGTATATTGGAGCTGCTCTGCGTTTGATACATTCGCGATGCCCCTGACGGAAGCGATGGCTATGGGCAAAATGATCGTGAAGCCTGAGCATGCATGCTATGGCCATATTCGTTCTACACATGCCTTTGCAGGCAATGAGGATAACTGGTTTGAGCTGGTGAATATGGCAGCTGCTGCACCGCGCAATGTGTCGGAGGACAACCGTGAGTATGCGTTTGGAGCCTTTTCGCGCACAATGATGAAGGATGGGTACCGGACGTTTTTTGCAGATTGGTTGAAATAAGCTGATGAGCAGCAAACTCCAAACTGTGAGGAGAGGATTTTGTGGATATCGTTATTCTATGGACGCTTGGCATGTGGGCAGTACAGCTGTTATTGGAATGGCTTGTGTACCGGATCCAGGGCCGCCGAATGACATGGGTTCAGTCCATCCTGCCTTGTGTGACTTTGCTCGGAGGCGCTATTGTAATCATGATCAGCATCGATATGGGTGGATGGAACGGTATCGGATATGCACTGCTTGGAGCAGCTCTGGGTACATCGGGTTTATTGACGTTGATCACGGTCGCCATTACGGCTCTGGTGCTGCAGCGTCGGAGAAGGAAATGATCGGGAAGGAGCCATGGACTTGATGCTAGACGCATGACATGGTTGCAGAGATACAATTGTCTGTGATATATTGGCATTAATTATGACAAGGGAGGTGAAGACAGGTGAATCACGAGAAGCTTAACAACCGTATTAGCCAGCTGCCGATTGCTATGGCTGGCATTGTTCACACTTTTCGCTACAACGGGAGAAGTCTGTCCAATTTTGAATATACGGAAGTTAACCATTGCGAGAAGATGCCTGCCTTGACCTCATTCGGACGATAAGCGATTAAGCTTGAATTCTGAAGGGCCGCGGAGCTAACCTCTGCGGCTCTTTTTGTGTTGCGGTCAGGATCTTCCATACCATAGGAGGAACCTTATTATGATGATCATTAGCGCGCAACAACTGACTCAATATCACGGAGCACATCTGGTGCTGGACGGCATTACTTTTGAAATTATGGAGGGGGACAAAGTCGCCCTTATCGGCCGCAACGGAAGCGGCAAAACGACACTGATGCGCCTGATGGCCCGGCTAAATCAGCCGGACGAGGGGCAATTGATGATCAAAAAAGATACACGAATCGGCTATGTAGCCCAGGTACCGGAAGGACTGGATGATTATACGGTACTGGATGTGCTGGCTCTGGGATTCAAAGCGCTTATGGAGTGCCGCAGCCGCATGAAGGAAATGGAGCAGCAGATGTCTGATCCGGACTATGCAGCAGATCCAGACCAATTGGAACGTTTGTTGAAACGATATGCCGCACTGCAGGAACAGTTTGAACGTGAGGGCGGGTATGAGATGGACGCACGGATTGATCAGGTGGCGGACGGACTGGATATTGCCAAAGCACACTATGGCTGGAGGTTCGGTTCCCTCTCCGGAGGAGAGCAGACCCGCGTTGTGCTTGCTTCGCAGCTGATCGTCCGTCCCGATCTGCTGCTGCTGGATGAGCCGACCAATCACCTCGATCTGGAGCGGGTGGAATGGCTGGAAGGCTATCTTCGGGAATACACAGGCACGATCGTGCTGATCTCCCATGACCGTTATTTTCTGGACCGGGTGGTGACCCGAACATTGGAGCTGGAAGATGGCGAAGCGCAAACGTCAGCAGGCGGTTATACGGAATACATGAAGGTGAAGGAACAACGGCTGCTGCAGCAATTTGAGGAGTTCAAGGAACAGCAGAAGGTCATGAAGAAAATGAAGGAAACGATCCGTCAGTTGGAGGAATGGGGACGCATTGGCGGGAACGAGAAGTTCTTCCGGCGGGCCGCTTCGATGCGGAAGGCACTGGAGCGGATGGAGCAGGTGAAGCGGCCTGTGCTGGAGCGGCGCAATGCTGATTTTGATGTGCGTCCTACAGACCGCACGGGCCGCCGCGTAGCGGTGATTGAACAGGTGGAGAAGGCTTACGGAGAACGTCCGATCCTGCGCGGCGTTTCAGCGCTGCTGGAGTTCGGAGACAAGGTTGCCCTGATTGGCCGTAATGGCTCAGGCAAGACCACATTGTTCAAGCTGCTGCTGGGAGAAGAACAGCCGACTTCCGGTCAGCTTGAATGGGGAGCACGAGTGGATGTTGGCTATCTGGCACAGCAGGAGGAGCCTTCCAATCCGAAGCTGAGCGTGCTTGAACATTTCCGCCTGGAGGCAGGCGTGGAAGAAGGCGAAGCACGTGGCATTCTGGCAAGGTATCTGTTCTATGGGGCAGATGTATTCCGCTCGGTTGGGCAGTTATCTGGCGGGGAATGGACCCGTCTACGGTTATCCCTGCTGGTGCATCGCAAGCCGAACGTACTGCTGCTGGATGAACCAACCAACCATCTGGACATTGCTTCAAGAGAAGCACTGGAAGAATCCCTGGTTGACTTTGAAGGCACGGTGCTTGCGATCTCTCATGACCGCTACTTCGTGAACCGTGTGGCTTCACGTGTCTGGGAGCTGGAGAATGGCGAGATGACCACCTATCTCGGGGATTATGAAGCCTATCGGGAGAAAAAGCTTGAACTGCAAGCGCGAGCAGGTGCAGCGGTCCAGCATGCCGTTCCGATTCCGGCTCTTCCTCGTGAGCGTGCCGGATCTAAGGACCAACGCGATTCTCGCCAAGGGGAGAACGGAGCGGGGAAGCGACAGTCGGCCGAGCAGCTCGAACAGAAGCTGGCTCGTCTGGAGGCACAGATTCAGGAGCTCGACCACCAGCTTGAATTGCAGGCAAGCTCTGCTGAGCTGGAACAGCTGTGGAACGAGCGTGAGCAGCTGTCGGGTGAATACAACGAGTTATTGGTCCAATGGGCTGAAATGTGATGGTTTGTTAAGACATGGAATATCATGAAAGGTCGGAGAATGGTCTCCGGCCTTTTTGTTTTCCGGATGGTGAATAGAGTCATCCTGCACTGTAATAGGCTTCAAAAGGTGCATTGCGAATGTCCTTATTTACATGTCATAGGGAATAGTGTAACTTTTTCCCTTCTCATGCGTTAAATACGTTTGTATGATTTGAAGCGGCTCACCATAGAGCTACATAAAAGGGAGGTTATCGTTATCTATTACGCATTGACTTATCGAAGCTGGTCGGACGATCGGCAGGCTGAGACCGGGCAGCTGGAGCACGTATCTGTTACCCGGGATGAACTGTTTATGCGCAAACTGGTGGATGCAACCCTGATGAAAAACAAACTGTGGGCCCACCTGTCCAATGAGTGCGAGGATCTGCGGGATCATGCCATCTATGTGACTGCGTACGACAGCCAGATGCCTGCAGATTACGGTACAGCGATTGCGGACGCTGCACTGGCCATGTGCAAAATGTCCTCGATGTACAGCGCAGAGTACATGCTGTGGAATGGAAAGGCATTTCAGGAGCTGGAACTAGCAGACTCCTCCTCGTACACGATGGAACTTGCCGAACGGCTGCTAGACCATTATATGGTTCGCAGCGGAACGACGTATGAATTCGTGTATTCCGTGCTGGATGCGGATCGCCGGAAAGTGTTGTTTTTTATGAAGGAGGTAGACCTGTAATGACAGAAGAAGAGCGGCACCATTCATCGAAACCCGGGTCAAAGGCGAAGCTGGTTGCCTTTTCCCTGATGCTGGCTGTACCAGCTGTATTGTCGGGTTGCGGCAGCAACGACGAGTGCGACCCGGATTATGATAACGGCTGTGAGTATGATTCCAGCAGTGGGCATTATTATTATGGCGGTTCTTACGGCGGCAGCAGCAGTAGTAAGGACAGCTCCTATAGTAAATCGAAGTCCAAATCGAGCGGATTTGGCAGCTTTTTCCGCAGTTCGGGAGGCTAAAGGTTATGAGGCATATTCACTCATTGCCATATGGTCACGAAGAGGTGTTTGCGGGCGAAGCGGGACAGCATGTCCCGTATCACCGGATGTATGGCAAGCAATATTGTGTACCTTCACTAACCCTGTATACGCCTGAAGAAATGAAGGAATTGCAGCATGCCGCTGCACAGATTGACGGAATATACTGCAAAGTCATGCGGTTTATCCAGCAGTACATGCCGGATAGCTTTCTGGAGCAGCAGCTGGGTATTCATCCAGGGCTCATTGCGACAGCAAGGATGGAGACGGTGACGGGTGGTATTACACGTCAGGACTGGATCATCGGCGAGGCGGGCTTCAAGTGTATCGAAAATAATACCGACACGCCTACGGGTATACCTGAAGCAGCGGTGCTGGAGCGCATTATGGTGGGCATGGCCGAAGGTGATGACTTCAGGGCGCCATCAGCAGACATGGATGCCTGCATCCGGGAATGCTTTCGCGGATGGCTGGAGTCTTATGCCGAGCAAGGGCTGCGAGGGCCAGTGACATTTACTTCATTTGGTGAGCATGTGGAGGATCGGACCAATACGGAGTATCTGATGAGACTCTGCCAGGAGGCTGGATATGAGGTGCGTTATGCTCCTCTGGAGGAACTTGAGATTGTTCCCGGAGAGGCACTGTATCATGATGGGCACGAGATTCAGCTGCTGTATCGTCTGTATCCGCTGGAGTATCTCGTTGATGATCGGGATGAGACAACAGGTGTGGACATCGGTGCAGCACTGCTTGCACTGGTACAGGAAGGCCGGCTTGGACTGATGAACCCTGTACAGCATGTCCTGATGCAGAGCAAGGGCTTCATGGCTGCGATCTGGTCACTCTATGAGCGCAATGAACAGACGCCGGAGTACTGCGGTTTTCGGTTGTTTACAGATGTGGAGCTTGAGTCCATTTCGCGGTATCTATTGCCCACCTATTTCGAAGCAGGACCCTTTGAACTGGAGTCCACTCCCTATGTCGAGAAAAGCTATTGGGGCCGTGAGGGCCGAGGCACACTGCTGCTGGGTGAAGGAACGGAGAGTAACGCATCAGGAGCAGGACTGGACGAAGATGCAGAAATCGCTGCTTATTATAACAACCAACCGAAGATTTATCAGCAGCTGGTTCCGATGGAACAGGCGAGCATTCTGACAGAGGATGGGGAATATAGCGGCTATCTGCTGACGGGCGTGTTTGTCATAGGTGGGCGTTTCGCCGGTGTACTGCCCCGAATCGGGGAGAAAGTGACCGGAGATATGGCCTATTATTGTGCGGCTGCGGTCAATGAACGTATTGGATGATGAGGAGGAGTAGGAATGGATAATTTGGGAATGAACCTGCTGAATGTGGCGGTAGGTGTCGGCATTCTGCTGGTGGTATTGGTATGTGGGTATTTCGCTTTTAGCAAACTGACCCGGTATAACGATAGTGAGGAAATTGCCAAAGGTAACGAAGCGGCGGGCATGTATATGGGCAGCAAGCTGCTGGGACTGTGCATCATTGTCGGTATGGTGTCCTTCTCCACGCATTCATGGCTGGATATGCTGTTATGGTCTGTACTGGGAATCATTATTCTGTGTCTGGTCTATATTATATTTGATTTCCTGATTCCCAAAATGCGTGTATGCGACGAGATCGCAAGAGGCAATATGGCGGTAGCACAGCTGCTGCGTTCCATTATCATCGGCGTTTCCATCGTCATCGGTACGTTTTTGATGTAAAATGTACCCTAGCGATACATGAATATCAAACTGAAGAAGGAGCGCGGCATCATGAGAAAAGTCATCATTGATACAGATACAGCAGGAGACGATACAATTGCGATCCTGACAGCACTGCACCACTTCCAAGTGGAAGGCATCACCATTACGGGCGGTAACGTCCAGTTTGACCAAGAGGTTGAAAATGCCCTGTACACCGTGCAGGTGGCTGGACATGGCGGCAAGGTGCCTGTATACAAAGGATGCGAACGACCGCTGATGGCCTACGGGCAGGCGCAGCACCGCACAGTGGAAGATGTGCATGGCGACGACGGCATGGGCGGCGCACATTTCCCCAAGGCAGATCAGCGTCCCGAAAGCGGCCACGCGGTTGATTTTATCATTGAGAAAGTGCATGCCAATCCGGGAGAGATCTCTCTTCTGGCGATTGCACCCCTGACCAACATTGCGATGGCGATTCAAAAGGACCCGACGATTATTCCAGAGATTGCTCATCTCTACATCATGGGCGGTACGAATAATGCACTGGGCAATATTACGCCAGCGGCGGAGTACAACTTCTACGTTGACCCTGAAGCTGCCAAAATTGTACTGCATGCCGGTATTCCAACCACGATGGTTGGCTGGGAGATGTGTACCCAATATTCCGTTATGGATGATGATGACCATGCAGAAATTGCAGCGCTCGGAACATCCGGGGCCGATTTCTTCACAGCGATCAACAAAGTGGTTATGCAGTTCAACAAGTCAGTACATAAGCTGAATGGCACCACACACCCGGATACACTCCTGATGGCAGTAGCAGCAGACGAATCGCTGATGACGAAGTCCGGTCAATATTACGTGGATGTAGAAGCCGCAGGAGAACTGACGCGTGGATACAGCGTGGTGGATATCAACGGACGTTTCGGCAAAGAACCTAACGTGCGCGTATGTGAAGCCATCGATCGGCCGAAGTTTAAATCCATGCTGCTGGATGTTTTGTCAGCTATTCAATGAACCAAGGAATGATCTTAACACGGCAAGCCCACCGGGGTCCGCAAGGACCAGGTGGGCTTTTCTTGTTATATTTCGTTAGCCTTGCTGCAGTAAAAATGAACGGATTCCGGTGGTGACCAGGTCGTGGTCTTCCTCATCCGGCAGACCTGATACCGTAATTGTTCCGATCTGTCCTTGACTCTCGACAATCAAAGGAAAGGCACCGCCAGCCAGTACAAAGTCAGAGGAAGGCAGGCTGAAATCCTGCTCAAGCGTTTTATCCTCACTGCGCAGACGCAGAGCCATATGCCATGAACTGGAGGAGAAATGGTTAACCACATTATTTTTACGCCGGATCCAGTCTTCATTGTCCGGATGAGTGCCTTCCATGGCATGCAGGAAAAGGCGGTGTCCACGGAGAGTAATGTCGATGGTTACGGCCTGTGAACGGCTTTTTGCCTCCTCGACCAGATGAAGTCCAAGCTGTAGGGCCAGTTCAGAGTCAAATGTACGAAATACCAAGTCCTTTTCTTCCTGCTGCATTTCCTTTAATCTCTCTGTCATCGTCAGGTTCAATTTACAGGCAGCCCCTTTACATGTGTAGTTTATGTCTACATTCGACGTAGGGTAGGGTGGTCCCTTCCGGATGCAGGATGGGTTATCGTTTGGCTTTCTGCCCTACATTTCCACAACAGTCCATTTGGAGACACGACTTCGGCTGTGGTAAAGTGAAGGGAACGTAACTTTGGACATTCCACAGGTTTACATAGGATAGGGCAAAACGAGTTGGGCAGGAGGAGAGACAATATGCTGTTTTATTTTATAGCACTGCTGGTGACGCTGGTGGATCAGGGTACCAAGCTGGCCGTGAGAATGTATATGGAAGTCGGCGACATGATGAGACTCGGTGACTCCGGCATGCAGCTGCAGCATTATGAGAATAGCGGGATGGCGGGAAGCATGTTCCAGGGAAATGCGCGTCTGTTCGGCGTTGTTGCCATTCTGTTCATTGCCGGCATTCTGTATTATCGGAGAAAAGGTGAAATTCGCGGTTTCTGGATGCAGGCAGGAGCAGGCTTCATGGTTGGCGGAGCCTTGGGAAATGCGATCGACCGTTTTGTATTTGCAAAAGTAACGGA
This sequence comes from Paenibacillus xylanilyticus, assembly GCF_009664365.1. Taxonomy (NCBI): domain Bacteria; kingdom Bacillati; phylum Bacillota; class Bacilli; order Caryophanales; family Paenibacillaceae; genus Paenibacillus; species Paenibacillus xylanilyticus. The sequence goes on along the minus strand of NZ_CP044310.1, from coordinate 6,178,379 downwards.
TTTTCTAGTATTTCCATCGGGCCGTGGCATTCTCAACCTGGCTGATGTAGCGATTAATATTGGGGTGATCCTCTTGGTGATCGGAATGTTAATCCGTGCATTTAAGAGCTACCGGGCCAAACGATCGCGTAATGCCTTGCCCAAAATTGAACGTTGGTAATACGTTAATAATCAAGCGTTGCAATCACAAACAAATGGAAAAAAGAAGGACATTGGATAGTTGCCGATGTCCTTCTTTTTGTTATACAGCTATACATTCTGGAAAATACACCCATGATTCATTTTAACCGAAACCGTTTTAGAAATAGAAAAGGGTTGAATAACGCCATTCTGTATGGTGGAACAGGTGAAAGGATTAACCATATGGTTATTTCACCAGTTTAATGGGTAAAGCTTTACGTATATAACGCTGAGGGAGGTACAACATGAGAACATCGCTTACCAAGGCACTCGGGACAATGCTGCTGTGTGGAATTATGGCTGTGCTCTTATCCTCTTGTACAAGTGGGGAGAGCGCAAACGGCAAAGTGCAGGTCGAATTTTTCCAGAACAAACCCGAAGCCAAAGCAACGTTTGATGAACTGATCAAAACTTTTAATGCGGAGCATTCCGATATACAGGTCACTCAGGTGAATCCGCCGGATGCGGAGACCGTGTTGAAGACCCGCGTCGTGAAGAACGATGTGCCTGACATTATGGCCATGGGTGCAACCGATACATATTCGATACTGGCCCAAAGTGAAATTTTTGCCGATCTGACGGACAGTTCGCTGACCAAGACGATTGATCCGAATTACATACAAATGCTGAAGGATGTCACGGGTATGGAGGAAGTGACCGGTATTCCTTACGCAACTAATGCAAACGGCATCATGTACAACAAAACGTTGTTTAAGGAAATGGGACTGGAAGTTCCCAAGACATGGGACGAGCTGATTGCTACCGCCAAAAAGATCAAGGATGCGGGCAAGATTCCGTTTTACTTCACCTATAAGGATGACTGGCAGACCAATCTCCCGTTCAATGCACTTGGACCCAACCTGGTCGGTATTGATTTCTATCTCGAGCGTCGCGAGAACAAGGTGACCTTCAAGGAGAAATACCGCGAGGTGGCGGAAAAGCAGCTTGAACTGATGAATTACGGTCATGGCGATAACTTCGGTAAGGCCTATTCCGACGGTAACCGGGCTTTTGCCAATGGTGAAGCATTCATGTATATCCAGGGAACGTGGGCGATCTCCGAGATTCGCAAAGCCAACCCGAATGTGGATATCGGCTTCTTCCCGTTCCCGACCGGAAATGATCCAAGTGAGATCAAGCTGGTGAACGGCATCGACTCCCTGTTTACGATTTCGGCGGATACGCCAAACCGGGAACAGGCTGAGACGTTTATCGCATTCCTGCTGGAACCCGAAAACATCGGGAAATACATTGAAGAGCAAACATTATTTGCAGCCGTCGAAGGTGTGGAGCAGGACGACCCTGCGGTGCAGGAGCTGACGCCATATATCGAGCAGGGCAAGGTTATTGATTTTGCCGATCACTACATTCCGGCTGCGGTGCAGCTGAATTCCATCGTACAGTCCTTTTTGCAGAACAAAGACATCGACAACTATCTGGATACACTCGACAAAGAATGGGACAAGGTAGCGAACCGGCGTTAAGCCTTGTCCGAAGGAGGATGGAGTATGAACAAACGTATGGCACCCTATTACTGGATGACGGTTCCGGCGGTGGTATTGTTCTTCGTGTTTATGACACTGCCGGCTCTCCAGGGGATTTATTATTCCTTTACGAACTATAACGGGTTTGGGAAAAGCTATGATTTCGTTGGTTTCAAAAACTATTTCAACCTGTTTCAGGACGACAATGTAGGCAATGCTTACTGGTTTACATTCAAGTTTGCCATCGTGGTAACCATTCTGACCAATATTCTGAGCCTGCTCATCGCACTCGGGCTGAATGCCAAGATCAAGTTCCGCAACTTTTTCCGCGGCATTTACTTCCTTCCGAACATCCTGAGTGTATTGATCGTAGGTTACATATTTAACTACCTGTTCTCCAACGTTTTTCCAATCTGGGGACAAAACCTGGGGATTAACGCCCTATCGACCAACATTCTGGGTAGCGAAAGCCTGGCATGGATCGGGATCGTTATCGTAGCCGTATGGCAATCGGTAGCACTCAATACGATTCTGTATCTGGCCGGACTGCAAACGATACCAACAACGCTGTACGAGGCATCCAACCTCGACGGTGCAGGCAAATGGCGTGAATTCTGGAGCATTACCTTCCCGCTCATTGCCCCATTTTTCACCATCAATATGGTACTGGCCATGAAAAATTCCCTGATGGTCTTCGATCAGATCGTTGCCTTGACCAACGGTGGACCCGGCCGAGCAACACAGTCCATTTCTCACCTGATCTATACGGGTGGATTTGAAGGCGGCGAATATGCATATCAATCTGCGAACTCGGTTATTTACTTCATCGTTATTGCGGTGATTTCGATTCTGCAAATCCGGTTCCTGCAAAGAAGGGAGATGGATCTGTAATGAGAAGCCGTACACGTACAAACTGGCTGGTTATGCTGCTCGTTATTCTGGGCACATTATTCATCCTATTTCCGCTCTATATGACGGTTACGATTGCGTTGAAAAATCCGGAGCAAATGGCTCAGTCGGTATTTGCCTTCCCGACCCAGTTGCACTGGGAGAACTTCGCAAGCGCCATCGACATGACGAACTTCTTCCAATCGTTCCGTAACAGTGCTGTCGTTACTGCATCTACCGTCATTTTGACGCTCCTTAGTAACTCCATGGTGGCTTACGCTATCGCGCGCAATATGGAGAAACGCAAGTTTTTCAAAGGGCTGTACTATTACTTCGTCAGTGCGATGTTCATTCCGTTTCCAATCATCATGCTGCCGATTGTCAAACTGACATCTTCACTGGAGATGACGAACCTGCTTGGCTTGACCTTATTACATACGGTGTATGGACTCGCCTTTAACGTCTTCGTGTATGTCGGATATATTCGGTCCATTCCGGTGGCACTGGAGGAGGCCGCTTTTGTGGATGGAGCAACAACCTGGGGCACATTCTGGAAAATCATTTTCCCGCTCATGGCACCAATCAGTGCTACGGTTGGTATTCTCACATGTCTGTCCACGTACAATGACTTCCTGCTGCCGCTCATCATTATCAGTGATCCGGCACAGTACACACTGCCGCTGGTGCAATACGTCTTCCAGGGTCAGTTCAATACCGACTTCAACCTGGCGTTTGCATCCTACCTGCTGGCCTTGCTGCCGATGATTATCATCTATCTGTTTGCTCAGAAGTGGATCATTAACGGGGTAACCCAAGGTTCTGTAAAATAAAGGGATGTGAATATAGAGGGGCGGACCTAAGAGTCCTCCTCTCTTTTTTCTATTCCAAGGACGCACTCCGAACGTTTCAAACGGATTGATTAACCCGGGAAACTGTGCTATTTTTTATTCGTTAGTTTAATCATTAAACAAAGAGAGCGAGTGTTGTATTTTGCAAGCGCTTTAATTGAATAAGTGAATGAAACCAGCATCGGTGTACTCAATCTCAAGAGCAAGGGAGTAGGATGGTGGTTTTTTTACATGCAGAAGGGAGAATGGACGGAATTGCAGAGGAAATCAGGGCGCTATAACTCGCTTCGTAATCAGATCTTCGTCGGTTTCGTCATGGTGATGCTCATTGTTCTGCTGCTCGCAGGTGTAACAGCCTATGACCGGGTGGCTGCATTGCTCAAGAGCAATGCCGAGAAACATATCCATCAGACCGCAGTGCAGGCCAGTGGTCGGTTGGATGCTCTCATTGCACAGGTGAACTCCCTGACGGCCCAGGTCGCGGATGATTCGTATGTGCAGCGTCTGCTCAGTGAGGAGAAGCATGGTAAACCGGCCACCTTTAATCAACGTCAAGCACTATTGCAGATTGCAGGCAGCTATCAATCTTTTATTAACGGGGCGCAAAGTATGGAGATCTACACAACCGGATACAACCGTATATTCCCGATGGATGACCGATCCCTGGATCTCCGGGTGGAGCGCAGCTGGATCACCCAAGCGGATGAAGGCAAAGGCAGATTGGTGTGGGCAGGCTCTGACCCTGAAGACCCGGGTGTACTTCTCGCCATTCGTCGAATCAACCTGCTGGAGCATTCTTTTGAACATGGGGGCTATGTTGTGGTGCGGATGCAGCGCAGTTTTTTTCAACTGAATGACTCGAATGAGGCAGAGGGTTCGCAGGATTCCATCCTGCTGCTGGACGGTGATGGTGAAGTGGTGACTTCCAATCTGCAGATTAACCTTGATCCCAAGGCCATTTTGGACAGCGGGTCCGTCGTTCAGAATGGAGAGGAATCCTATATCGTTGTTCGCCATAAGTCCGAGCTGACGGGATGGACACTTGCTGTGCTGACACCGCTAGGAGAAACAACCGAAGGGGTATCGATCCTCAGAACGGCACTGCTCGTTTCGGGAATCATTGGTGTGGGGCTGTTTCTTGTGATGTCCTTTTTCCTGTCCACCATGATCACACGTCCGTTGATTCGGCTGATGCGGGCTATGCGCGGGGCACAGCCCGGAGCGATGAGACCGAATCTGATGGTCAGCTCGACCATGGAGATCAATGAGCTGAATGAGGTGTATAACCAGATGGTGTACAGGCAGAACGAATTGACACGTGTGGTGCACGAGAAGGAAGTCATGCAGTCCCGGGCCGAGCTGAAGGCGCTGCAATCGCAGATTAATCCGCATTTTCTGTTTAACACCCTGGAGGCATTCTATTGGTCTTTGGAGGAAAAGGGTGAAGAGGAGCTGGCACTTAGGGTTATTGCCATGTCCCGGTTATTTCGCTACATCATCCCGGGTCCTCATCAGGATGAATGGGTCACGATCGCGGACGAACTGGAGCATGCGGAGCGGTATCTAAACATTATGCAGATGCGGCTGGGCGAGAGAATGCAGTGGGAGATCAGGCTGAGCGAGGAAGTGCGCAGCGTGCCTATCCCCAAGCTGCTAATCCAGCCATTGGTGGAAAACGCGATCCTGCACGGGATTGAAAATACGTTAAAGCCGGGCAAGGTGGAGATTCGTGTTGAACCTTCCCCCGTTGAAGGTCGTGTACGCGTCAAGGTCCAGGATAATGGGCCGGGCATGGATGAGGAACGTCTGCTATCCATTGTTCAAGCTCTGGACGGCGGACCTGCTGCATCCACCAAGGGAACGGGAGTGGGGCTTATCAATGTGCATCGCCGGCTGAAAGTCTACTTTGGCAGCCAACTGGGCGATGCAGCCCAGCTTGTGGTGGAGAGCGAAGTAGGGAGAGGCACCATCATCTGTTTTGAAATTCCAAGGGAAACGGGGGCTGCACATGATTCATGAGAAAACCATTCTGATTGTGGATGACGAGCCGCGTACAAGAGAAGGCATACGCAAAACCCTTGAGGCCTGGTCTACTGGGCGAAACCGGATTCAGACGGCAGCAAGCGGTGTTGAAGCCAGGGACTGGCTCGCCAGCCAGCCTGCAGATCTGCTGATCACCGATGTTCGCATGCCGGAGTTCTCGGGCTTGTCGCTGGTGGAGGCCATTCAGCATTTTCCGAGTAAGCCAGCTGTCCTGATTATGTCGGGGTATGCGGACTTTGATTATGTCCACCAGGCGATCAAGCTCGGTGTGGTCGATTATCTGCTCAAGCCGATTGACAAAGAGCAGCTGCTGCAAACGGTACAGAAGGCACTGCACGTCCATGAACAGCAGCGGCGCATCCAAACGATACAGGAGATGGTTGATCCGAAGCTGTTCGAGGTCAAGGAGCGAAGAGAACAGCAGGGCAATACCCCGATTGGCGAAGCTTTGGCATACATTGAGGCACATCTGGGTGAACCGATGACCATGCGTGAGCTTGCCGATTCGCTGCATCTGAACTCCAGTTATTTCAGTGTGCTGTTCAAGGAGCAGGTTGGGCTGAATTTCAGTGAGTACCTCATGCGTAAACGGGTACAGCGGGCCAAGGAATTGCTGTTGCAGACAACGATGCCCATCTCGGAGATCGCAGAGAGCGTTGGCTACCAGACCGATAAATATTTTATCAAAGTCTTCAAAAGCCTGGAGGGGCTCAGTCCAAGCAAATACCGTCATGCCGTAAATGAAAAAAGTTAACAAGTCCACCTTAAAATAGTGGAGTTTTACCAAATCGTCCTGACCTTATAGTGTGATGATGCCCGTGCTACAATTTCGATAAAGCGGTTACATTAACCGAAAAACCACTATTGGGGGCTGGAATTATGAGCAAAAAAACGCTGGCAATGCTTCTGTCATGGACGCTGGTTCTCGCTGTCATATTGTCGGGGTGCAGCAGCACGGGTTCCGGTGGAGGCAGCGAATCCGGCAGTAATGGCAGTGGAGAGGGCGGTACCACAGACGGAAAGGTCACGCTGAAATTTATGCATCTCTGGCCGGCTGGCAGTTCTGCACAGCAGAACAAGCTGGTCAACGATATTATCCAGCAGTATCAGACGGACAATCCAAATGTGACGATCAAGCAGGAAGTGCTGGAGAATGAACAATACAAGAACAAACTGAAGATTCTGTCCGCATCCAATGAACTGCCCGATGTCGGGGTAACTTGGGCCGCAGGCTTCCTGGAGCCTTATGTAAAGGGCAATCTGTTTGCGCCGCTTGATGAACTGCTGAATGGATCCCTTGGTGAGAAGTTTATCGCCGGAACGACCGAGGCTTACGCGGTAGACAGCAAAACCTATGCGCTCCCGATTGAGCTGAATATATCCCCCATTTATTACAACAAAGCGATCTTTGCCAAATATAATTTGCAGCCGCCAGCCACATACGATGAATTCCTGAATGTGCTGAAGACGCTGACCGAGAACGGCGAAGTGCCAATTGCACTCGGGAATAAAGACCGCTGGACCGGTTCACTCTGGTATATGTATCTGGCGAATCGTGTAGGCGGGGATGCGCTGGAGAAAGCGATTAGTGGATCAGGCAAGTTTGAAGATCCTGCCCTGACACAGGCTGCTGCAGAAGTGCAGAAGCTTGTCGATATGAACGCATTCAACAAGGGCTTTAACGGGTTATCCAATGACGAAGGCAAATCCGAATTCATGAATGAAAAAGCAGCGATGTATCTGATGGGAACGTGGGAACTGCCGAACTTTACTACGAACCCGGATATTCCGCAGGAATTCAAGGATAAGGTTGGATTTTTCAAATTTCCGACGATTGACGGCGGCAAAGGAGACATCAACAGCTGGGTAGGCGGACCGGGCGTAGGCTTGTTTGTGGCCCAGAACTCCAAAGTGAAGGAAGAAGCGCAGAAGTTTGTGCAGTATTTCGTGGAAAAATGGGGTGAAAGCTCCGTGACCGAAGCCGGGGTCATTCCGGCAACCAAAGTTGATACGGCGGCAGTACAGCTGCCACAGCTCTATATCGATCTGCTGAACGAGTTGAATCAGGCAAGCAGCCTGACACTCTTTGCAGATGTACAGATGAAACCGGCTGCTGCTCAGGTGCATCTGGACATGATTCAGGCATTGTTTGGCAAAGCGGTCACCCCTGAGGACTTTGTGAAAAATCATCAGGCTGCAATTGATAAAGGCAACTGATGTACACCTCACCTACACCATTTGAAGGTTAGAACGTTTGAAGGGAGGATCACGTCTTGGACAAAGTCATGTCGAACCGTCTGGTTGCTGCGCTGTATGTGCTGCCTGCGCTGCTTCTGCTGCTGGTTCTGGTCTATATTCCGATTGTGCTCACCGGATATTACGGTTTGATGCAATGGGATGGGATTGGGGCGATGACGTTTATTGGTTTGGATAACTACACCAGATTGCTTCAGGACAGTACGTTCTGGCAGAGCGCCAATCATACATTTTTGCTCGCCTTGTTCTCTGCGCTGAGCCTGATTGGTTATCTGATGATTGCACTGGTGCTGTCAGGCAAGATCAAAGGCGCGAATCTGTTTCGCAAAATATATCTGATTCCGATGCTGCTGTCTTCCGTTGCGATCGCTCAGCTATGGCTGAAAATCTATCATCCCAGCAACGGTGTGCTGAACACCTTCCTGGAAGCGATCGGATTCAGCAATCCGCCGGCCTGGCTGGCGGAGCCATCGCTCGTGCTGTATGCACTGTTCGTGCCGATTCTGTGGCAGTATGCGGGCTTCTATATTCTGATCTATTATGCTGCGCTGAAGAACATCCCGGAATCTCTGGTCGAGGCTGCCCGAATTGATGGTGCGAATCCGTGGCAGATTGCCTTTCGGATCAAGCTGCCACTCATCACGGAAGTCATCAAGGTAACCGTGGTGCTCGCCGTGGTGGGCTCGCTCAAGTATTTTGACCTCATCTATGTGATGACTGATGGGGGCCCTAATGGCTCCAGTGAAGTTATGGCCTCCTATATGTATCGTCAGGCTTTCCGAAGCTTCGACTTTGGGTACGGCAGTGCTGTAGGGTTTTTCCTGCTCTTGATCTGTCTGGTGGTCACATGGCTGCTCCGCAAGGCGACGGCGTCCAAAGATACGATCGAGTATTCCTGACGTGAACGTAAAATGAAAGGAGGTCTATCCTGGTGAAGACGGATACGGCTGTTCGGCTGCCCGTACATCCGGAGACAGGCCAAGGCTCAGCATGGTTAAGAAGGTTTGGATATGTGCTGCTGTATGTGCTCTTGTCTCTGGTGGCTGTGCTTCAGATATTGCCCTTGATCTGGCTGCTGTTATTCTCGCTCAAGAATAATCAGGAAGTATTCGACATGGCTCCTTTTGCCCTCCCGGCTACGCCGCGTTGGGAGAACTATGTCAAGGTATGGACGGAAGGCAATATCAGCTTATACTTTTTCAACAGTGTATGGATTACGGTGGTTTCTGTGGTGTTCACGGTTCTGTTTGCCAGTCTCGTCACGTTTGCCATCACACGGATGCGCTGGAAGGGACGTTCGCTGGTGCTGGGGCTGTTCATGGTAGGTCTGATGATCCCGGTGCACTCCACACTGATCCCACTGTTCAGCCTGTTCCTGAAGTTGAATCTCACAGACCATCCGTTATCGGTCATTCTGTCTTACATTGCATTTAATATGCCGATCACAATTATGATCCTGCTTGGATTCTATTATTCACTTCCGAGAGAGGTCGAGGAGGCCGCGGTGATGGACGGTTGCTCCGTCAACCGGATTTTCTTCCGCATTGTACTGCCGATGACCGCTTCCGTAATTGCGACAACAGCCATCATTAACATGATCTATGACTGGAACGAATTTATTTTCGTCAATACCTTCATTAGCTCGGATGCGTACAAAACGCTGACGGTTGGTGTACAGAACTTTATTGGGCAGTATACCACCGATTGGGGTGCCATTGGAGCTACGCTGATGATCAGCATCCTGCCGATCCTGATTGCATTTCTGGTGCTAAGTGAACGGATTGTTGAAGGGATCGCAGCCGGTTCGGTCAAAGGATAATGGTCCGGTAATTGGTCCAGTAATGCCCTTCTATTAGACGCTGTCTGCGTTTAATAGAAGGGTTTTGTGATGTCTCGGCATGTCTACAGAGCAATGTGGCAGTGACTGCAAGACAGGTTTTATGAAACAAATAAATGCCTATTTCTTACATTTCAAAATTCTTTCAATTATTTTCGCAAAACTACTGCATTTTCAAATTACCTGTGCTAACATACCCTATGAAATCAAGCCCACGTTAGAAAGGTGAGAAAATGACAGCAATATCCTCGACCAAAGAGTCCCTCCGTTCAGATGCCAAGGATCTGAAGCTGATTCGGCTAACCTGGCCGATTTTCCTGGAACTCTTCTTGTTTATGTTGATGGGGAGCGTAGATACGCTCATGCTTAGTTCGGTATCGGATAATGCAGTCTCCGGGGTGGGCGCAGCCAACCAGATTATCTCGATTGCCATTCTTGTACTCGAAGTCATCGGACATGGTGCTGCGATTGTCGTAGCCCAATATATAGGTTCCAAAAAACTGAGTGAAGCAGCACAGGTTACAGGGAATGCGATTACGCTGAACCTTATGGTTGGGCTGATCCTGAGTGTTATTTTTCTGGTGTTTGGTGGACATTTACTGACACTTCTGAATATTCAAGGCGAAATCTATGATTACGCCCGTTCGTATATAAGCATTGTTGGGGGCGGGATTTTCCTGCAGGCACTCATCAATGCGCTGGCTGCAACCATTCGTACACACGGGTATACCAAGGAAACGATGTACGTATCCGTGTTTATGAACGTCATCCACGTGATTGGTAACTATGCCCTGATCTTTGGACATTTCGGCCTGCCCAAGCTGGGCGTGGAAGGGGCAGCGATCTCGACGGTGGGAAGCCGTTTCATCTGCCTGCTGATCTTCTTCTGGCTGTTGTACCGTGTGAGTGAGGTCCGGGTAGAGTTCGGTTACTACATTAAATTGTCCAAGAATTTTATCGGCAAAATTCTGCGCATCGGCATTCCGTCTGCGATGGAATCCATGGTGTATCATTCCTGCCAACTCATATTTACGTTGTACGTGACCTATCTTGGGGCGGAAGCCATGGCAACCAAGCAATATGCAGGCAATATCTCCAGCTATATTTATCTGTTCAGTATGGCGATCGGCATGGGAACATCCATTATTGTCGGTCGGCTTGTGGGGGCACGCCGCAAAGATGAGGCATACAAACGGGTATTCGACAGTGTAAAATGGGCCCTTCTGGCCACCGTTATTATTGACGTGATCATTATTATCTTCCGCGTACCATTAATGAGCATCTTTACGGAAAACCCGGAGATTATCAAGCTGGGCGCGCAGGTACTCCTGCTCAGTCTGTTGCTTGAAACCGGGCGTACCTGCAACATTGTCATTATCGGTTCCCTGCGTGCGGCAGGGGATGCCAAGTTCCCGGTATATATGGGGCTGATCTCGATGGTATGCATGAGCCTGCCTCTCGGATATCTGCTGGTGTTCCAGCTTGATCTGGGTCTGGCAGGTGTATGGCTTGCCATTGCAGCAGACGAATGGACACGTGCGGTCATTATGTACTTCCGCTGGAAGAGCCGGGCGTGGGAGAAACATGAACTGGTGGAGCATGATGAGGACGAGGTTGGTGCAGAGCCGGTTCCAGCAGTCTGATTATTTGGCCACGATTAGATATACAGCAATCAAGGAAGAGTCGGCAGGACATCGTTGTCCCTGTCCGGCTCTTCTTTTTATATTTTCCGCAAAAATGATCAAAACGGCCGCTTGGCGAACACGTATAGTAAGGATATGGAAGGGGGTTAAACTCCACTTGAGCCGTTATCAGGAGATAATTCAGGACAGCTTGTTCTATATTGAGACACATCTGCATGAGGAGATCGGACTGGAAGAGGTGGCGTCAGAGGCTTTGTTATCGCCGTATCACTATCACCGGGTATTCCGGGAAGAGGTAGGCATGACCGTTATCGATTACATTCGTCATCGCCGGATGAGCTTGGCTTCTACCGCGCTGCGCTCCACGGATGCAGGCATTTTGGATATTTCTCTCGCCTGCGGCTTCGAAAGTCAGGAAGCATTCACCCGGGCCTTTCGCAAAATGTATGGCATGCCGCCCGGTCGTTTTCGCAAGGTATTTGATCTGAAACTATTTACCGGAAAAACCAGAGGAGGAGAAGTACAGATGAATTCTGCAACTGCAATCAAAGGCTGGATGTTAACCGGAAGCCACCCGCAAAATTATGAAATGGGCATTGATCCTGCCGAAGTCCATCATGGGAAGGCCTCGGGGTATCTGAAGGCTGTAACACCCATGGAGCCGAATGAGTTTGCCACGATGATGCAGCAATTCCGTGCAGACAAGTATGTAGGGAAACGGATGAAGCTGTCCGGCTTTGTCAAAACCGATCGTGTAGACGCATTCTGCGGATTATGGATGCGAGTGGATAATCATGTCCAGGACGTGCTGCAGTTTGATAATATGCATGACAGGCCGATCACGGGGACACAACCCTGGAATCAATACAGCATTGTGCTGGATGTTCCCGCAGAGAGCGCAGTCATCTCGTTTGGCGTCATCCTGAACGGTAAGGGCAAGGTCTGGGTGGACAGCTTCCGCTTCGAGGAAGTGGATCTGAATACACCCTTAACCCATATGGAGACGGAAGTTGAGATGTCGGACGAGCCGATGAACTTGTCGTTTGAAGAATAGTTTGATCGTTCGCATTCTTGTAAGCTTAACATGGTAAAAGACGAAGACCGATCCGTTTCCAGGTGAGGTCTTTTTGCCTTGTGCGGGTATAAAAAAAGTGGAGCGAAGTCCAAGCTTAGAGATATACGGCTTGTTGTATAAATTATATTATCCTCCATGGATTATCCGGCCATACCTTGTTAACATAGATCCAGGAATAAAGAACTTAAGAATCCATAAAGAGGATGAATCCGATGACTAAAAAAGTGCTTGTGGTCGATGACGAGTCAAGCATCGTCAGTGCCATTGCTTATGCGCTCCGGCGCGAAGGATATGAAGTAGAGACAGCAAATGATGGCGAGGAGGCACTGGTCAAGGTTGCGTCATTCCATCCGCAGGTCATGATTCTGGATGTCATGATGCCAAGGCTCGATGGATACGGCGTATGCCGCAGACTGGAGGACCGTGAGGATATCGGCATTATTTTGCTGACCGTGAAAAATGACATCGTGGACAAAATCGTTGGCCTGGAGATGGGTGCCGATGATTACATGACCAAGCCGTTCGAGATTCGCGAGCTGCTCGCCCGGGTGAAGGCGCTTATGCGCCGGGTGGAGAAGAGCAGTCCACCGCCAGACGAGCAGAAGAATCAGGCCATCGTTAATGGAGACTTGCGCATTCATGTGGCTCACCGGACGGTGACAGTGAAGGAAGAAAAGCTGGATCTGACGCCCAAGGAGTTCGACCTGCTCACGATCCTGATGTCCAATCCGGAGCGGGTGTACACCCGTGATGATCTGCTGGATCGGGTGTGGGGCATGGAATACGCAGGAGGCACACGCACAGTGGATATTCATATTCAGCGTCTGCGCAAAAAAATCGGTGATACGGATCAGCAAAAGCTGCAGACGGTGTACGGTATTGGCTATAAGGCATCAGCTCCTGAACCGGGCGGTTCGGCATGAGGGTCAGCATCAAGCTGAAATTCAGCGTGTTTCTGGCGGCATTGCTCATCTTGACCGTTGTGGTGCTCAGTTCCCTCGTCCTGCGAGGGATTGAACGCAACCAGCAGTCACAGATCGAGGGCATTCTGTCGCAGCAGACGCGTCTGGTCAATCTGAATGTGCGTCAGGCCTACTATACGGAAGCCATACGGCTGGAGACGGATGCCTTTTTGAAGCAAAATGGACGCAGGCTGGCCCAGGAACTGGCGAACTCGACAGGTCTGCCCATTGCGCTCTATGACATGAATGGGACACAGGTAGGTTCGTCCATTACACCGGGTGAGAGTCTGGAGATCCAGGAGACGCTGAACTATGCTCTGCAAAATAAAATCGCCTACCGTGAACAGGGGGACACGCTGCTCTATGCGGCACCGCTGGATGGTCCGGATGGCCAGATGGGTGCGATATGGATGCAGTACTCGGTCCAGAGCTACCATGAGTTCTATGCACGCATTTTACAGTTGTTCCTATGGGCGGGAATTGCCGTCGTGGTATTGAGCTTTATTCTCGGGTACCTGTTCTATAATCGGTTCGCGGTTGCGATCACCAAGCTGAAGAAATCAGCGGATTCCATTCGGGAAGGCGAGTATATCACCGAATCTCCTGTTAAACGCAAAGATGAACTGGGCGAACTGGGGCAAGGCATTTATTACATGAGCACGTCCATTCAGCAAAATATTACAGACATGCATGCAGAGCAGCAGAAGCTCCAGCTGGCGATTGAGAAGTTGCAGGCACTGGAGCAGCAGCAGAAACAATACATCGGCAACATCAGCCATGAATTCAAAACGCCGCTAACCTCGATCAAGGCCTATGTAGAACTGCTTGATATGTACCGGGACGATCCTCAGCTGCTGGAGGATGCATCCAGCAACATTGGTAAGGAAACGGAACGGTTATACGAGATGGTCGAGAAGGTGCTGCATTTATCGGCATTGGAGAAATATGATTTTGAGAACCAGGCGGAGGATGTGGAGGTTGGTGCGCTGCTGGAGGACGCATGCGGACGCATGCGAGGCAAAGCTGAAAAGTTTGCGCTTCAAATGGAGCTGGACATTCAGCCTGCCGTTATCCGTAGCGATCGGGAAAGCCTTATGCATATCTTCATCAATCTGCTCGATAATGCAATCAAGTATAATGTGCCTGGCGGTGTCATTCGCGTACAGAGCGAGCAGCGGCCACAGACGCGTGAAGCGGTGATTCGCATTTTCAACTCGGGTCTGCCGATTCCGGAAGAGGCAAGAGAGAAGATCTTTGAACCTTTTTATACAGTCAACAAGGACCGGGCGAGAAGGACGGGTGGAACCGGACTAGGTCTGTCACTCGTGAAGCAATTTGTAGAGAGACAGGGCGGAACGATCACCCTGCTGCAGGGTGACCTGAAGAATGAGGAAGGAACAACGTTCCAGCTTGTTCTCCCGCTCGCCAATTCAAGTTTACAAGTTGGAAACAAGTTTGAATAACTTTGGAAGTATGGTATGTGTATGCTTGGTCTATAGCATAGAAAGCAGGGGGGACCATGATGAATTGGAAACAGGCGGCACTCAGTACATTGGGAGCGTTAGCTCTGTTGTCTGCAGCAGCTTGCGGGGGGACGACGGAGCCGGGAGGCAACACACAAAGTGGGAAAACGGGCACGGATATCACGGTAAAAGACAATACCAATACATCGGTGTATCAGAGCTTCAAACTCGAGAAAATTGATAAATTGCCCAATATGCGCGGCGTGGCCTGGCTAAGTGATGACTGGATCGTATCGGACAAAGAAAACACATCGATGAAACCCGTCACGGTTGAGGGCCAGGAGAGATATCCGCATAACTTATATATGTACGATCTGTCGAAAGGAACTGATACACCGCTCAAGGAGAGCGAAGTCAGCTTGAGCTCGCCAATTGTCTCACCGGATGGGCAGTACCTGTTCTACCGGGAGCCGGAGGAATCGACAGGCAAAGGTTTCTTTCTGAATTTGCACAACGGGGAGTCGGTGAATGCGGGTGAGGAAGATGGATTCATTCAGGAAGGCGCGTGGCTGGATAATGAGCATGTTGTCTTTCCGAATATGAAGGGAGACCTCGTCTCAGCCAGTATTGATGGTACAACCAAGGTGTTGGTGGAGACCGGCAATTTCAACGTACGCAGTGTCAGGGTCTCGGGCAGTATGATCTACTATATTACCGGTGAAGACGGACAATTGAATGCCTATGATACAACCACAGGTGACGTGAAGCAGGTCCTGAAGAGCGTGGAGTGGGTTATTCCGTCCAATGATGGAACCAGGCTAGCCATTGTAAAAAAAACAGCGGATACGAAACGGGCGCTGGTGCTTACCGATCTGGAAGGCAACGAGAAGGCGACGCTCGCCAGGGGCACCCAGATCTTCGGGACCAGTTGGTCCGGGGATGATTCCAAGATCGCGTACACGATTAACTCGGAGAGTGATGACGAGAAGGGACTGTTCGTCTCCAATACGGAATCTGCAGAGCAATTCCAGATCTCGGCCGATATGGACGACATCTCCGATCCACTCGCCTGGAGCCCGGAAGGCGATAAGATTCTGCTCTCTCAAGCGGTGCTGCAGAATGAATCGTATCACTTTGTCACTTCTGTTATTACAATCTCGGAGTAACTAAATCCAAAGAGCCTGTTCCCCAGTGGGATTCAGGCTTTTCTTATATCTTCCAGAGACACCTCAATTATGGTTGAAATGTTCCATAACTTTCATCCCTTTCTATACATTTATATTGACTAAGCCCTTCCGATTCCGATAAACTAGAGTGCAGGAATAAAAGTCGTATGTTGGGCAGCAGTTCGAGACGATGTTTCGGGCGGCTGTTTATTTTCTTTTTAATGAGCAAGGTTGCAACGTTGTAGGCTTGTCGGATGATCCGGCCAATATCAACATGGAATAGGAACAGGTGATACACATGTGTAACAGCGCGTACCGCGTGCTTTTATATTATAAGTTCGTGAAGATTGAAGACCCCGAGACATTTACTCAAGAACATCTGCAATACTGCAAGGACCTGGGTGTAAAAGGCCGTATTCTGATTGCATCGGAAGGTATTAATGGTACGGTATCCGGTACGCCGGAGCAGACGGAGCAATACATGAAGGACATGCATGCCAATCCGCTGTTCAGCGATATGGTGTTCAAGATTGATGACGTGGAAGAGCATGCGTTCAAAAAAATATTTGTTCGTCACAAAGCGGAGCTCGTAACCTTCCGCGTGGACGAAGATCTGGACCCGAACGTTACTAGCGGCAAACGCCTCTCGCCAAAAGAGTTCCACGAGCATTTGCAGCGTGATGACGTTATCGTCATCGATGGCCGCAATGACTACGAATACGAAATTGGTCATTTCCGCGGAGCCATTCGTCCGGACGTCGAGTCGTTCCGCGAGTTTCCGGAGTGGATCCGGGAGAACCTGGGCGACATGAAGGACAAAAAGATCATTACCTACTGTACTGGCGGCATTCGCTGCGAGAAGCTGACCGGTTTCATGATCAAAGAGGGATTCCAGGACGTGGCGCAGCTGGAAGGTGGCATCGTAACCTACGGTAAGGACCCTGAGGTACAAGGTCGTCTGTTCGATGGTAAGTGCTACGTATTCGACGAACGGATCTCCGTACCGATTAACCGGACAGATGAGGATATTGTTATTGCCAGCTGTTATCACTGTGGAACGACACATGACCGATATATTAATTGTCCAACCTGCAACCTGCAGCATGTGTGCTGTGAGGATTGCGAAGAGACGCATAACCGCTTTTGCTCGGATGCCTGCCGGGAGGCAGCACCGGTACACGCATAAGCAGGAGAGCAGGTGCTGCACGTGAAGCGTGAAGACGAAATGACGACGCGTGAACGGATTTTGTTCATGCTGAAGCGGCAGGGCACGATGACCGCAAGAGAAATGACGGCCGAACTTGAACTGACCGGCATGGCGATTCGCCGTCACCTGACGGCACTGGAGCAGGATGGACTAATTGAAGTCCGGGAGGCTCGGGCCACCGCTGGACGTCCATCTTCGGTGTACCATTTGACCGCACGCGGAGATGGTTTTTTTCCAAAATCCTATCCATCGCTTACGCTTGAATTGCTGGAAGAACTGACGGAGTCTGCCGGTGAAGGCATTGTAGACACGTTGTTCGAGAGCCGGCGCGACAAGCTGCTTCGGAGCAAATTGCCACAGATGGAGGGCCAGGATCTGGCCGGGCGTGTGGAGGAATTGGCACGAATACAGAATGCTAATGGCTACATGGCTGACGCGTCGAGAGAAGAAGACGGTTCTTATGTGCTGACTGAGCTGAACTGCCCGATTGTACAGGTAGCGAGCGTATATCGTCAGGCTTGCCGCTGTGAATTGGATCTTTTCCGTTCCTTGCTGCAGGCAGATGTCGAGCGCACGGAATGCTATGCTGAAGGCGGCAAAAAATGCACATACCAGATTCGCGAAGCCGCGGGAAATTGATGAACGTATGGAGATTGTTTCGATCATTCGAAGCAGTCTCCTTTTTTGTTAGATAAGACGTAAAAACGTTACTATGATGATTGAATACACTTTATAATTCACTTAACATCCGGTTAGGTTTTATCAGTTGATTTTATTTAGGAGAAATATTAACCTACATGTACGCTTGACACATCGAACTCACGATAATAACATACGTTATATAACAGTTGTTATTATTATGGAGGGAGAAATAATGCCACCAAGATCCGAGATCACGCAGGAAAAAGTATTATCTGCCGCATTTCAGCTTGTGCGGGAGCAAGGATTGGAGGCGGTCACTGCGAGAAACGTCGCTCAGACGCTTCAATGCTCTACCCAACCAATCTATAGCCTCTATAACAACATTGAAGAGCTGAAATCAAGCGTGTATAACAAAGCTGCCGAATTTGCTCGCCATTGCATGATGGATTATAAGAATAGTGATAATTCTCCTGCTCTGAACCTAACCATCGGTTTTCTGTATTTCGCTCAAAACGAGAAACAGCTGTTTAGAGCTTTGTATTTATCAGGTTATCGGCAATACAATCCACATACCGATCAGTTTCTGGGTGAAGAACTAACCACATCTTATATGAGATACAGCAAGCGATTGCAGGATATTTCCTACGAGCAACTCAAGCGTATTTTCCTAAAACTTACAATTTATTTAATCGGCATTGGAACGTTACTGAACTCTCACACCCTAGAGCTGGACATGGATGAAGCCATCGAGATGATCCGGGAAATGTATGAGATGTTACTGCATAAAGAAGGTCTCACTTATTAAATCCGAATAGGGAGTGTGCAAAGTGGTCCAGGGGATCGGTAATAAAATTGGAGAAGGTGGATGCGCTGAAGTGTTTGAATGGGAAGATGGAAGCAAGATTATCAAATTGGCTAAGCCTAATACCATTCCGGCTGCTATACAGGCTGAACTGCACCACTGTCAAACTGCTTGGGCCTGTGGGCTTCCCGTTCCGCGCCCCTATGATTTGGTGGTCGTTGAAGGACGGTCAGGTATTGTATTTGAACGGATTTATGGCGATCCCATTATAAAGAGATTTGTGGAAAGAGCAATAGAGCAATCCAGCACACAGCAACCCATTGATATTATGAAGGACTATATAGAAGCCAAGATCACGGCAAAACTGTTTCATCAGATTCACTCTCATGCAGTGGCCAACATGCCAAGTCAGCGGGAAAATATAAAGAATGATATTAATAGAGCACAATATCTAACAGATGCGGAGAAGGCAGCCGTTATCGCCGAGCTGGATGGCTTACCCATCAAGCAGCAGCTATGTCACGGAGACCCAAATCCAGGTAATATACTGGTTAGGGATAACGACGCAGTCATGATTGACTGGAACAATGCTTCTACAGGAAATCCGGAAGCTGATTTGGCTGAATATGTAATTATGATCCGATATGCGATCTTACCCCCACATTTGCCGAGTGAAGCCACTGTTCTTCTCGATGCTACAAGGGAAACCTGCATTAACTTGTTTATGGAAGAGTACGAGAGGTTATCTGGCATCCGTTATGCAGATGTTGAACCTTGGATCCTTCCTGTGGCGGCACGCAAGCTGGTTGCGGATGGGATCTCCGAAGAGGAAAAGCGTTTGCTTATCAACGAGATTAGAAGAAGGCTCCACATTTGTTAGGCAAAATTTATATATGATAAAGGCGCCATCGGCAGAAATATTGCGGATGGCTTTTTTAATTTGTGTAATGTTTTCTATCACGATTAAGGAATAAACCAAATTGGAAGCGGTACAACCATTGACGGGAAAGAAGTCGCACCTTAATATTAGAGAAACACAAAATGACCAATACGAGTCATGGACTTCAGTCGCATGAGGAATGTCTATGTTTGTCTGCTTTTGTCGATAAAAGCAACAATGCGTTGAAGCGTTCGCTTAGTCCCGCCCTATCGTGTCACTAGGATGAGAGATGGGCAACACATTTAGAAGATGGAGAGGGGTTCTCACATGAAAAAGAAATTCTGGATGTCACTGATGATGGTTGCCTCAATGATTGTAGCCGCAGGTTGCGGAAATAACAGCAGCACGGGTACGGGTACGGAATCCGAAGGATCCGGTACTCCAGCAAGCGAAGGTACTGCAGAAAAATCCTACCGCATTGCCATCTCGCAAATTGTGGAACATCCATCCCTGGATGCAACACGTGAAGGATTCATTGCGGCATTGAAGGAAGCGGGAATCGAAGAAAACAAAAACCTGACCATTGACTACAACAATGCACAGGGTGATTCAACCAACAACCTGTCCATTGCCCAAAAAATCGCAGGCGACTCAAAGAATGACCTGGTGCTCGGGATTGCTACCCCATCTGCACTGGCACTGGCTCAGCAGGTCAAAGAAAAGCCATTGCTCTTCGCAGCAGTAACGGACCCGCTGGGTGCCAAGCTGGTTAGTGACTTGGACAAGCCAGGCGGCAATGTCACTGGTGCATCGGATACGAATCCGGAGGCAATTGTGCAGCTGGCTGATTTTATCGCGAAATACATGACGGACGTAAAAACGGTAGGTTTGGTCATTAACGAAGGCGAACCGAATGCCGTTGTCATGGCAGACAATGCCGAAAAGGCACTGGCAACACACGGAATCAAGCTGGTCAAAGCTCCAGTTACGAATACATCTGAAGTTAAACAGGCAACAGACTCTCTGGTAGGCAAAGTGGATGCCTTCTACATCACACTCGACAACTCGGTTGTCAGTGCAGTGGATACGATCATCCAGACAGCAAACAGCAACAAGATTCCGTTCTTCTCCAGTGACCGGGATACGGTTGAAAAAGGTGCTTTTGCTACCGTAGGTTTTAAATACTATGACCATGGATATCAAGTCGGTGAAATGGCCGCGGATATTCTGAAGAATGGTACGAAGCCTGGCGATATGAAAGTAACCGTTCCGGACAAGCTTGATCTGATCCTGAATCTTAAAGCAGCTGAAGCTCAAGGCATCACCGTTACCGACGAAATGAAGGCGGAAGTTCAGGACCAGGATAACAACATTATTCAATAATCTGACCGGATAACAACCGGCAGTACGGATGCGAGGCGGACGTGCAGTGGGTTCGCCTCATTCTTTTCGATAGACAGGGAGGAAGTAGCGTGAGTATAAGTTGGAATTCAATCGAAGGGGCAATCGAGCTCGGTCTGTTATATGCCCTCATGGCCCTTGGTGTATATATTACGTTCCGGATTCTCGATTTTCCCGATCTTACCGTAGACGGAAGTTTTACAACAGGAGGCGCAATCGCGGCGGTTATGATCTCCAATGACTTTTCTCCTTGGCTCGCCTGTTTGGCGGCAATGGCTGGAGGAATGATAGCTGGAGCCTGTACCGGTCTGCTGCATACCAAAGGCAAAATCAATGGATTGTTATCCGGAATTCTGATGATGATTGCACTCTATTCCATTAATATGCGTATCCTCGGTGCCCCGAACAAATCTATTATGGGAATGGACAATCCATTCTCAGGTGAGCATGTCATGGTGCTGATCATCATTGTTGTGCTGGTATTTAAAATCATGCTGGACCTGTTCATGAAAACCGATATTGGACTGGCATTGCGCGCCACAGGCGACAACAAACGCATGATCCGCAGCTTCGGTGCCAATACCGATGTAACGACCATCGTCGGCGTCAGTTTGTCCAACGGACTGGTTGCCTTGTCCGGGGCATTTATTGCCCAGCAATCAGGCTTCGCAGACATTACGATGGGGATTGGTATGATCGTGATCGGATTGGCCTCCGTTATTATCGGGGAAGCCATTCTGGGTGCAAGAACGGTATTCTGGGCAACGCTCGCAGCTGTGGTCGGTTCGATTATTTACCGGATTGTCGTTGCGCTTGCACTTCAGGTCGAATGGTTCGATACCTCTGATCTGAAGCTGATTACCGCGGTAATCGTCATTATTGCTCTTGTCTTCCCAACCATGCAGCGTTCGATGAAGCAGAAGAGCCTTGCTCGCAAACGAACGGAAGAGCTCATGCGATCCACGGGCCAACAAGCGAAGGGAGGCATGTGATCATGCTGGAGATTTCACATGTGACGAAGCTGTTTAATCCGGGAACGACAGACGAGAAGACAGCACTGGTTGGCGTGAATCTGACGATGAATCCGGGGGATTTTGTAACGGTCATCGGCAGTAATGGTGCGGGAAAATCGACGTTGATGAATATCATATCTGGTGTAATGAAGCCGGATATGGGTGATGTGCTGATTAATGACCGGTCCATCAAAAACCTGCCTGAGCATAAGCGCAGCAGCTGGATCGGCCGGGTGTTCCAGGATCCGATGGCAGGAACGGCTCCGCATATGTCTATTGAGGAAAATATGGCGATGGCGTATAAACGCGGTAAAGGACGTGGCCTTGGCTTCGGGGTTACCCGGGCAAGACGGGAGATCTTCAACGCCCAGCTGCAGAAGCTGGGGATTGGACTCGATAAGCGGCCCAATGCCAAAGTGGGTCTTCTCTCTGGCGGGGAGCGCCAGGCACTCAGCCTTCTGATGGCAACCTTTACCCAGCCGCAGATTCTGCTGCTTGATGAACATACGGCGGCACTTGACCCTTCACGTGCCGAATTGATTACCGAGCTGACCGAAACGCTGGTCCGTGAGATGAAACTAACGACCCTGATGGTAACTCACAATATGGAGCAGGCGATTCGTCTCGGTAACCGTCTGATCATGATGGATAAGGGCAGAATCATTCTGGACGTCAGTGAAGAGCGCAAGCGCACATTGACCGTACCTGAGCTGCTGGGCGAATTCGAGCGCATCAGCGGCAAAAAGATGGCAGACGACCGCGTGGTACTTGGCTAAGCCAGTCCATACGCTGGGCGTATTATACAAAAAACCTTTTGCGTACCCGCAAAAGGTTTTTTGTGGTATGTTGTTTTCTACATGAACGAATACCAGGTTTAGTGTAATCACATTATGGATGAACCCAAACAAGGGATAAGCAAGCATATACAGGGGGAGCAGGCATGTCATTGCAATTTGATGAAGGTACATATACCGTAACCCGGCGCACGGATTCCATCCAGCTGCTCGCGAAGGAATTCGCGCTTTTTCATTTTCTATATGAAAACAAGGAAAAGGCATTTACTCGCAGCCAGCTGCTGGACAGCGTATGGCCGCTGGAGTACCCGGTTGAACGAACCGTGGATGACCATGTGTACCGGCTGCGCAAGAAGCTGAAGCATTGGGAAGAAGTTTCGCTCGATACGGTGCGGGGCTACGGTTACAGACTAACCATAAGGACGAATATGGCAGCGCTGCCCGCCAACCCTTCCGAACACGATCTGGAGATGCGGGAAGTGATCCATGGATTGTTCCGCAAATATCATTTGTTTGGACAGGGGAAATCGATGTTAACCTTGTTCAATCAGCAGGATGCTTTGGGTATCCAGGTTGATTCGTTCTATCAGCTGTATATCCATTTTATCCAGGGGAATCTGGAATGGCTGATAACCACCGAGGAATTCCCTTTTGAGGAGCGTTTATACTGGCTGCTGATTTTTGTACACGCGCTAATCGAACCAGCGGAGAGTTTGCACCTGTATGAGCGGGCATTGAATTCACCCGCGCTGTCTGCGGATCAGCTTCGGGAGCTCCGTATCTTGAATATTGTCGAGATCTATGCAGAGGTTGGTCAATATCGGCGTGCCAAAGCACAACTACTAGAGACATATCGCGTCATTGAGGCAGACCATCTGGTCAACTTCAAGCTGCCTGTATCCCTGTCGGAGTTGTACGTTGAGTTGTGGGGCGGCAGTGGTGAAAGAGTAGAAGAACAGATGAGCATGTTACGTTCGAGTTTGAAGGATGCCCCATATTTGCGTGAGATCGGGCGGTTCCAGGTTATGGAGGGGCTGTGGCTGCTGAGGCAGGGGAGAGCCCGAGAAGCAGAGCCGAGAATGGATGACGGGCTGGATGTTCTCAAAATGACATTGAACGCACCACTATACATCAATTCGGCGAATCAGATCTTGTTATTCATGGCACATCACCGAATTGAGGGACGTCTGGTTCATAAATATCGTCAAGTCTATGCTGAAATTGCCAAAGAATACGGTGTTCCTATGTATGGGCAGCGTATTACGAATGAAGTCCGCGCGTATTTATCCCCATTTTCTCCAGCGTCTGATCTTCCTCTGATATAACTCTCGTATGATTACAGCCAAGGAACATGTAAGCCTGACAACAAGGCTGTAATCAGATGAGTAGGAGGAAACCCCCAGAATGAATACTGTTTCACATGAATCTCATCAGCCATCACAATCGTCCCAAAGGCCATCCACAAGTTTGTGGACCAACTTCCGCTTCATGCGCATGTTTATCGCGTATGCGCTCGCTACCTTCGGGGATTGGTTCGATGCCCTTGCCATTCAGATATTGGTGGCCTATCGATGGGGTGCCGATCCACTGATCATCGCATTGATTCCCGTCTGTATGGCTGTTCCGGGCATCCTGCTGGGTTCGGTCGCGGGTACACTTGCAGATCGTCTGCACAAAGTAAAGATCATGCTGCTCTGTGATGTAATCACCGTTGTGCTTACGGTTGCCATTTTGTTCGCGCCAAGCGCGGCATGGCTGCTTCCACTTCTGGCCCTGCGAGCCATGATGGGCGTATTCCACATTCCGGCCCAGCAGGCGCTGACGCGTCAAGTGGTGGCCGAGGAGCATCTGTTTCAGGCATCGTCTCTGAACGGTTTTGTCGGACAGTGCTCCAAGGTGGCTGGACCGCTTCTGGGTGCCGTCATCCTGGCGGTATTCTCACCGCAGATTTGCATTGTGATCAATGCCTGCACCCGTCTAATATCCGGGTTGGTATTATGGCCATTGCGACGGTTAACAGAGAAGCCGGAACATTCTATAGACCATGAGACACAAGATCATCAGAACCACGCGGAGACGGAATCGGTGCTGACGCAGTGGACGAAAGGGTGGAGCTTTATACGAAACAGCCGGGCCATACTATGCACGCTGTTGTTTGGCTGTTTGGGCTTAATGGCCATTCTGATGATTGATTATCAGTTCGTAACGCTTTTCCGAAACATCAAGCCGGGAAATGAAGCCTTGATTGGATGGCTGGGCTCATCTGCAGGAGCGGGTGCTGTTATCATGATTCTGCTGCTGAACCGGCTGCCGCGAGTCAGTTATGGCTGGGGGTTGGGTGGAGGGTTCCTCCTTATTGGAGTAGGTATTGCTGCCTTAGGCATGGTAGCTCCCTTTACCCCGAATCTATGGATAATCGTCTGGGGGCTGTGCATTGGCCTCGGAAACGGCCTCTCTATGGTCACGCTGAATTATTTGCTGCAAAAGGAAACCCCTCCTGCTTATGTAGGGCGTGTCTTCGGCATCCAAAATTCGATGTCCAGTGTTGTGCTTATCGTTGCCCCGCTGGCAGGCGGCGTTCTGATTCGTATCGCGGGGCCGAGTCTTACCTTTCAATTCATCGGCATCGCTACACTTGCTATTGGACTTACAGGTATCTTGATGCAGCGCAAGTTGTGGGGAGTCCAGAGACCACGTGTTGTTGCCGGGCAGGAACTATGATTTATTGGCAAAAAGACACACGTAAAAGCCGCTTCGAGTTTGCCGGAGGCGACTTTTCTCTCTTGGAGGGGATGGTAAGGAAGTCATTAGACCTCCCACCAAGCAAAGTAGGCTGTAGACGCCAGCAAGCCTCCAACGGAAAGGGAACCACTGACCGTCAGATTAATGGCCTGACCTGGCGGGACGACATAGCTCCCAAATACGCTGGATGAAAAGGGCCCCGCTTGCAAAGGCATCGTCATTAGCGTCGTTGCTCCGGTAGGCGCAGCGTTGGAAAATCGCACGATTGCAACACTGGTGTTGGTACTGGACAGATTGCTGTTCACGGATGGCAGCGTACTTGGCGAAGCCAGCGTTCCATTGGCACTCAGGACCATGGAACCGCTGAAGGAGGACAGGAGATTGAGTGCAACTGTAATTCCACCGGAGAGCTTCGATACGTACAGCGTTCTCCCACTTCCCACAGGGTTGCTCAACTGAACCGTCGCGATAACGCTGCCGCCCAATAACCCCAGGGTGGTGGAGTTGGTTGTACCGGAATTGAATAGTCTTCCCACGTTTCCTGCATCGCTTTCCGGTGGGGTAATAATGCCCGGAGACCGAAAGGTATTGGTATTGGAAGTATACACTGGCTGAGTCTGCGGGTTAAACACGTTATGGTTGGGCAAGGTATTCACCACCTTTTCCTTCATGGTTATCTGTCAGAATTCCCACCAGAACAAATTAATGGCTGCCGTCTGATTCCCAACACCCACGCTAACGGATAACGTCAGTCCTGGTGGCACGATAATCGAACCGTTGAAGTTCATCCGAAACATGCCAGCGGTCAGCGGAAGACTTAGCAGGCTTGTAAACGCACCGCCCAGCGTTCCTGTATTTTGCCTCGTGGTGACCACACTGGCATTCGTACTCCCAAGCAGTGTATTGACCGGGACAGGTGTACTTCCACCCGATGTAGAAACAGTTCCGCCAGAATATACGACCAGCGTAGCTGCTGCGGTTGTTCCTCCAGATACACTTGAAATCCTTAAGGTTCTGCCACTGCCAGCGGCATTAATGATTTGCAGAAGAAGATTCTGGTTGTTAGGAAGTCCGGCATTATTGGTAGTCAATGCAAAGAAACTGCCAGCAGCAGCAGCCCCGCTCTCTGCCGAAGCCTCAATTCCGGGGGCGGAAAATGTATTGGTAAGCTGGGTAAACAGGGGACCATTAGATTGGTTGAACACGTTATAGTTCGTTATCTTACCCACCTCCGATTTGATTAAACTGAACTGACCTTTTGGCATGCAAATATATACTCTCATCCTTGTACTTACAGTGTATGTACGACATGAGAGAAGCGTTTGGGGCAAGAACGGCAAAATCGAAAATAGCGGCAGATGCCGTGCCCGTATTTTAAGTCCGGGCATACGATGCGGAAGCACATTTTTTAAGGGGAATCGAGATGAGTCGAACAGCGAAGCGAAGCAAGAAGAGATTGAGACCAACTAAATATGTGAGCCGCCGCCGACCCCGCCGATCCTGCCGCGCTAAACTGCTGAAACCTCCTTGTTCCCGGATTACTCGTCCCCGGGTCAAGCAGGGTCGCCCCTCACGCACGATACTCCCTGGTGCTACTCACTGTTTTACAGAGCATACGTATGTCGGGGCCGAAACCAGCAGTTCCACCAGTGCTCTTCCTGCTCAGGATACATCATCGCTCAGCATGTACACATATGGCATTGTGAACCGGGGCAAGAATCCGGCTCTTGTACAGATCCAGATTAGTCCCAATGCAGTGGATTATGCGGTGGACAGCCAGGAGGTGATTGCGGGGGGCCAAACCAAAGCTTTGGTTCCGCAACGGTTCCTTCGATATACCCGGCTTGCGATTCAATCGATGGAACCGGATCAACCGACCAGGCTGGATGTTTACTTTCAGGCACAGCGCATGCCCTAAGGTGAAATAATATGACTGATTTCCAGGGAGGAGGACGGGGCTCATGCCTAACTTCACAACGTTTAACACGAATCCGGACAATCTGCGGACCCTGATCTTTGGTCAGGATGCTACCGGTACGGCCCAGCCCGTCAGAACGGATACGAGTGGTAATGTTGTCGGGATCATTTTGGACGGAACGATCAGTAACATCTCGGGTTTGACGACGGTTACCATTAATGCAGGCACAATCACCAACCTGCTGAATGGTACCCTTACGAGTGTGCTCGGGGCCACCATTACTGCAGGTACGATCACCAGTGTGCTTGGAGCTACGGTAACAGCAGGGACCTTGACGAACTTGCTGAATGGTACGATCACCAGTGTACTCGGAGCAACCATTACAGCCGGAACCATCACGAGCGTGCTTGGAGCTACAGTGACAGCGGGAACGTTGACGAACCTGCTGAACGGTACCCTCACAAGTGTGTTAGGCGCGACCATCACGGCAGGCACACTGACGAACTTGCTAAATGGTACGATTACCAGTGTACTTGGAGCAACCATCACAGCCGGAACCATTACGAGCGTGCTTGGAGCTACGGTGACAGCGGGAACGTTGACGAACCTGCTGAATGGTACCCTCACGAGTGTGTTAGGCGCGACCATCACGGCAGGCACGCTGACGAATTTGTTAAATGGTACAATCTCGAATGTGCTTGGAGCCACCATTACGGCGGGAACCATTACCAGCGTACTCGGAGCTACGGTGACTGCTGGAACGCTGACGAACTTGCTGAATGGTACGATTACCAGCGTGCTTGGAGCCACCATTACAGCGGGAACCATCACGAGTGTACTCGGGGCCACGGTAACCGCAGGAACCTTGACGAACCTGCTGAACGGTACAATTACGAACGTACTCGGCGCGACCATCACAGCCGGAACCATCACCAGTGTGCTTGGTGCGACGATTACTGCAGGTACAATCACAGGCATTCTGGGAGCGACGCTTACAGCCGGAACCTTGACGAATCTGCTGAATGGTACCCTCACGAGTGTGCTAGGTGCAACCATTACGGCGGGCACGTTGACAAACTTGCTGAACGGAACCATCACCAGCGTACTTGGAGCAACGGTCACGGCCGGAACATTAACCAACCTGCTTAACGGTACAATCACGAATGTGCTTGGAGCCACAATTACTGCGGGAACATTAACGAATTTGCTGAACGGAACGATCACCAGTGTACTCGGCGCGACCATCACAGCCGGAACACTTAGCAGCGTAACGTCGATTTCCCAAAAGAGCTTCCAGGAATCGCAGCTGATCAATACACCTACTGCCAATACGTTTACGCCTCTACCAGCAGTGACAACCAGTGTATTTGGCACATATTCCTTCTTTGTATACAACAGGGGGCCAGGGATCAATCGTGTGGATGCCCAGGTGGAAATCAGCGCCAACGGCTCGAACTGGTATACGGATGTGGCAACAGTCACGGGAATTCTGGCAGGCTCCGTGGACGTACTGGTTCCCCAGCGTTTTCTCAAATATACACGCCTTTCTTATCGTTCCAGTCTCATCGGCGCACCAAGTACAATCGATGTGTTCTTCAATGGACAAGGCACATAACCAGGTTATCAATCATATAGGTACATGGAGTCCCATTTAATGGACTTCATGTACTTTTTTTGCGTTGGAGGTGACAGCATATGCAGAACAGGCTGCTTGGAATTCACATGATTGTTCAAAATGAGGAACAACATTTGCCCCGCTGTCTGAATAGTTTTTATCAACCCGGTATGGAGTGGTTCATTACAGATACAGGCTCGGGTGACCGCACGCCAGAGATTGCAAGACAATTCGGGGCAACCGTACTTCATGCCGAGTGGGAAGATGACTTTGCACGGGCACGCAATATTAGCCTGCCGCTGGCAGGTACCGAGTGGATTCTGTGTGTAGACGCGGATGAGTATGCTATAGATGGTATGGAAGAGTTAATGAATTATCTGCCTACAGTCCATAAGAGTGTATCGAAGTTAAAAGTGACAATAGAGAATCGGATCGATGAAAAAACGAAAGATCAGGTTGTCTTTCAGCCGGTACGCCTGTTTCGATCGGGTTACGGATACCGCTATGAAGGTCGTATTCATGAGCAGCTGGTATGTGATGATACGGAGAACATCCGGCAGGAGTCCGACCCCGTGGCTCCGCTTCGGCTCGTGCATGATGGGTACCTTGCTTCCCGAATCGCTCAGGGGGGCAAATCTTTGCGGAATTTGAAGCTTTTGCAGCAGGAGTTAAAGGAGCACCCGAATCAGCCTTTTCATCTTTACAATCTGGGAGTGACGTATTGCCAGCTGGGAGAGATGGAGAAGGCAGCGGATTCGTTTGTCGATTCACTGCGCCTGACGGAGCTTGGTGCACCGTATCGGTCTACACTCGTGTGCGATTATGCGAAAGTTCTTGGAGCCCTGGAACGTTATGATGAAGGCCGCGCGCTTCTGGCAGTGGAAACGCAACATTACCCGGACTACGCTGACCTTCACTTTCTATACGGCGACTTTCTTGAACAACAAGGTCTTGAGGAACGAGCTTATCAATCCTATGCAAGAGCAGTGGATACATCCGAAGGAGTTCGCAGGCAGTCCGAATATGTACATGAAAAAGGCACAGACACCTACAGACCCTACACAGCCATGGCGCGTCTGGCACAGAAGAGAGGGTTCCTGCAGGAGTCGGCCCATCTGTATGGTCTGGCCTTGGACTACATGTCTGCATATTCCCCTGCGCTGGAGGGACTCGCAGATGTATTGCAGCAATCTGGAGAATCCGATGAGGTCATTGCTGAGGCATTACTGCTTCGCTGGAAGAAACGGTTGAATTTGCGGGAGCAGGACCATACAGGAGAAGGTGCAGATGAGATCAGGAATATTATTCACGCGCTTGCATCTTGCGGAGCTTATGGGCAGGCATTGTCCCTGCTCCAGGATCTGGCCCAGGAGGTTCAGATTGACCCTGCAGTTCAGCTGTACTGGATGTTATGTGCGGGCCGATGCCCGGAAGCCATACAATTTGCTGAACAACTGTGGGGGAAACGTGATGTGAGTGTCGAACCTCTCCTGCCCGAACAGCGACTGGATTGGGCAGTTGCTTGTTGGGCCAGTGGAACAGGCCTTCCTCCTGCTTTTCTGGAGTCATCTGAGCAGGAAGATCGCGAAGTCTGGGGGACGGTGGACCAGTGGTTCAGAGGACAACAGGTGCAGGCGTGGAACACCGGGAGACAGAGTGTGGAAAGGCTGCCTGAAGTACTGCAATCGACTCCGCTTAACCTGATTCAGGACATCGTGCAGCGATCTGTCCAAACAGGGCAACTGACAGTGGCCCAGCAGTGGTTTGAGAAGTGGATGGATGGTTGCACGGAGAAAGAGCAATGCATGGAGTTTAGCAGGTGGATTTCAGGCATTCTTTATCGCGAAGGATATACCCGATCAGCCGCTGATCTCCTAATTGGCTGTATGACGGAAGGGAAGCTGGATGCTGAGGGTACCTTTTACCTCGGGGAAGCATTGTTTGCCAAAGGGCATTACGATCAGGCTGTGACTCTATTTCAGCAGGCGCTGGAGCAAGATGCAGGATCGCATCAGGCACGAGCCGGAGCTGCCATAGGTTATTTGTATTTGGCTCTTGGCGTTATTCAAAAGGAGCTGAGTCGCTCTCCTTCCAACCCGGGCCTTATAGCGGAGCAGGAAGCCCTCCTTCAAAGGTTAAGGACAGCCCAAGGCATCCCTTGGCGTACAGATTGGCATGCCAATGAGAGGAGGAACCAGTTTGCCGAGCAACCGCATTTCGCTATGCATGATCGTTAAGGATGAGGAGGAGTCGCTCGCGCAATGTCTGGAGAGTGTCCAGGGAGCTGTAGATGAGATTATCGTCGTGGACACCGGTTCTTCGGATCGGAGCAACGATATTGCGCGGCAGTACGGGGCAAGAATCGTGCCCTATGTGTGGTGTGATGATTTTGCTGCTGCACGTAATGCAGGTCTGGAGCAGGCAACAGGGGAATGGATTCTGTTTCTGGATGCGGACGAGGCACTCGATGCAGCAGCGCGGGAGCAGCTTCGGAGCTGGACGGCAGCCAGTACATGCGACGGATTGTTTTTGAACATTCATAACTATACAGGTACAGGTCAGCAGGGAGCTACAGTGAATCCGGTACTGCGGTTGTTCCGTAATGCTCCCGAGCATCGGTTTGAAGGGCGGATCCATGAACAGATTGCAGGGGCCATTTGCCGGAAGAATCCGGATGCTGCTTTTCATGTGACAGACATGGTGATCCATCATTATGGTTATCAGACTGCAGTTGTGGAGCGCAAGGACAAGGTGAATCGGAATCTGAAATTACTGGAACAGGCTGTGAAGGAAGAGCCGGAGCAATCGTTCCATCATTATAATCTGGGCGTCGAGTACTTGCGTGTGGGGGAAGCGGAGCGGGCACTTCAGACCTTTCGTGTGGCCAAAGCAGGCATCGATCCTCTGGTGACCAGTTATGCCCACTTGTTATTCAAGTATGAGGTACGATGCCTTCAACACTTGAATCGCTGGCAGGAAGCATTGGACCACATTGAGGAAGCACTGGTGTTATTCCCGGATTATACGGATCTGCTGCATAACCGCGGAGTGTGTCAGGAAGCATTGGGTCACACGGAGCAGGCAGAGCATTCCTTGCGTGAAGCCATTCAGTTGGGACCGCCGCCTCCTGTGTACCATACGGAAGAAGGAATGGGCACCTATCAGACCTGGTACGCCCTCGGGCGGCTGCTGGAAGGGCGGGCAGACCTTGAGGGTGCAGTCGATGCTTACGTGGAAGCCGTTCGTGCCAAATCCAGCTTACTGCCACCCCTCTACCGAATATTCCGGATCATGCGGGTTTCGGGGCAGCAATCGGTTATACCCGCACTGATTGCCCACCGTTTCGCCCTGTCTTCCGAAGAGGCTGCTCACAAGATCATTGGCGTTCTGGAGCAGAGTCGTTGTTATGATGCTGCGCTGGAGATGCTGCCAGGCGTAGCTGCGCAACCTTCGAAGGAGATGAGAGAACGGCTGTCATTTGCTGAGTCGCTGCTTCATATCGAACAGGGGAGATGGAACAAGGCGAGGCTCAAGCTGGATACCGTTCGGCGTAAAAAAGGTGATTATGCGCTGCAAGCAGCCAGTTGGCTGGAGCGTGTGAGCTGGCTGGAAGGGCGGGAGACAGCAGCATCGGATCCATTAACGATGTGGCTGAATCACTGCGTGCAATCGGGGCCAGAACCGTCTGCAGGACAAGAGAAGGCCGTCTTGCATACCACTGCCAGTACTAATGCCAATGCCAAAGTCAATGGAAGGCCTGGTGATGCTGAAGCAAAGACTGAAGCAAAGACTGAAGCAGCAGCTTATGAGGGCTGGCAGGCCTTGGCTCTGCTGATGGAGGGATGCATCCACTCCGGTAGATGGGCTGAGCTGCTTGGGCTCGTTCAAATCTGCCAGCGATTTTTGGCAGCAGATGTCCGCTCGTCGGAAGAGCACCATCATGGGCAAGCGCTGAACCGAGCTTCGGAATATGCACAGGAACCTTTTGCCGGAGCTTTCAATACCGCTGCAGGAGCGGGCTGGCTGGCGAAGAGTCTTGTAGGTGCCGCAGATTATCATTTACAGGAGTTGGCCGGAGAGCCGAATGGTGAACGTCACCGCTGCTGGCCAGTGATACAGCAGCTTCGGCTGGAATTGCCGGGACCGGATGGTTTTGAGATCTGAATCATTGACAGTATGGAGGGATGAGCTTGGAGCCTGGAATCAGCCTGTGCATGATTGTAAAGGACGAGGAGGATGGTCTTAGGCGCTGCTTGGAATCTGTCAGGGGAATCGTGGATGAGATCATCATAGTCGATACCGGTTCGGCAGATGATACGCTTCGAATTGCCGCCCTCTATGGTGCCAAGATCATTCGTGCAGAATGGAACGGGGATTTTGCTGCTGCTCGCAATCAGTCTCTTACCGCTGCAACCCAGCCCTGGATTCTGGTATTGGATGCAGATGAAGTATGGGGGCAGACGCAGCAAATGAAGACAGAGCTTACGCAGTTATTATCCGGGAGCCCTGATCATGTCTGGGGTTACTGGATCAAGGTAACAAGTCTCTTGGGACCGTCTGGTGAAGAACGGGTGACGGATGCGGTGTGCCGCTTGTTCAGGAACGATCGCCAGATCACATTCAAGGGTAGAATTCACGAAGAGGTCGCATCCTCCATCCTGGCTTTTGCTCCTGAAGGCTTGGTGCATTCGGAGCTGGAAGTCCTGCATTATGGCTATCTGGAAGAGGTCATTGTAAGCAAAAATAAAACAGAGCGGAACATGCGTCTGATTCGTTCCGCTCTGAATGAGGGGGCCGATGAGCAGCCGGAGCTGCTGTATGCGCTGGCGGCGGAATGGTTTCAGCAAGGGGTGTACGATGAGGCACTGCGGCTGCTGGAACCGCTGCTTGCCCGGCTTGGGCCATCCTGCGGCTATCATTCGGATCTGGTACTCAAAACAGCATATGCCTTAAGGGAAAGTGGGCGGCCGGAACGGGCGCTGGCTGTGGTACAGGCATGGACTACCGTATATGCTGACTTCGCTGATGTGCTGGAGCTTGGCGCGGTGCTGGAATTGGACCTCGGCAGAGAAGAGGCAGCGCTGGCCTGGTTGAAGAAAGCTCGATCTGCAGCGAAATCAACGGGGCAATACACTTCCGTTTCAGGTGCCGGAACGTATCGAAGCCTAACGCTGGAAGGCATTGCCCTTGAACGTCTGGGCCGCTGGGAAGAGGCTGAGGCGGCCTATATTGCTGCACTGGCTGCGCAGCCCGGAAACATGGCTGCATGGCAGCGCCTGCTGCTGCTGGCCGCAGCCACCGGGCGGCCCAATGCCATTGCGGATGCGGCATCGCGTGTACCGCTGCCGCCTGCTGCATGGCAGGCGCTCGTTCCGGCCGCGCTGGATGCGCACCGGCCGGAATGGCTGCTGCGCCATGCGGGACCGCTGGCGGCTGTGCTGCGGCAGCAGCCGCTCGCCGCCGGGCTGGCGCTGGCCCAGCTAGGCGAAGATGCTGCAGCGCGTGCATCGCTGCAGCCTTGGGCGGCGCATGCGCAGCTCGGGCCCGAGGCGTCGCTGGCGCTGTGGGCGCTCGGCTGCAAGCGCAGCGCTGGGCGCGCACTTGCACGCGCAGGCGCCCACCAGCCGCTGCAGGGCCGCACAGCATGCGAGCTGCCTGCAGCGGCACTTGCCGCCGATGCGCTGCTGCGCGGCTCCGCGCCGGGCAACGCAGCGCCAGGCACAGCTCCGCGCGAAGCCCCTGCGCCACGCGCCGAAGCAGCTGCGCCGCCGCAGGCCGTGCACGCCGCCGCCCAGGCGCTCGCGCGCGTGGGCGCCTGGGCCGCATGGCTGCGCCTGCTGCAGGCCCTGCCGCAAGGCGCAGCCCCGGCGCTGCTCGCGGCGCTTCCGCCTGCGGCACGCTGCGGGCTGCTGCGCGTGCCCGCAAGCGTCCGTGAAGGGCTGCTGGAGCTATTCGGCTTGCCGCCGGAAATACAGCAGCCCTTCACAGACGAAATGCCCGCCACGGCTCGTGCCACAGAGGCACTGCTGGCAGGCACGCTCGCGCTGCTCGCCGGGCGGCAGACCGAAGCGCAGGAATGGGCCGTGAGGGCCCAGCATATTGCGCTTCAGCCTGCCGCCTCTGGCCGCCCGGCGACGACTCTATGTTCGCCGGGGCTGCACATGCTGCTGCGCCTGACATCTCCCGGCGCAGCGGCAACCGAAGGTTTTGCATCCCGCTGTAAGATGCTATTCGTCCATCTCTGACATAACGGGCTTTCACCCACATTACAGCCAACCCCATTGCTGTCGTTTGACAGCTGCATTCTTGCTAGCGAAAATGGCTACCCTTTCCGAATGATCGCTCGGAAGCAGCGGATTGGCGTTCCATACATGTCAGACCAGATGGCATCATCAGGCTCTTCCACCACGAGCTTTCCATCAATGGTGAGACCGGTAACAGCCATGATGGTCTCGAGTAGATCGGGCCGCATCTCTGGCACATCAAAGGTTGCAATTAATTGTCCATCCGGCTTCATGACCCGGGCGAATTCGCGAAAGGCACGCAGCATCGTGCCGGTATCCAGATGCTCCAGAACCGAAATGCAGAATATACGGTCAAACATGCCGGAGGCATAAGGCAGCTGCGCCAGGTTTGCCTGAGCGCGATGCAGCCTGGTCAAGTAGTGCTCCGGTAAGTGACGCGCAGCCTCTTCGCCGAAGTCGGAAGCAATATCCAGCCGAATTGCTTCCTCCGACAAGATGCGTTCATCCCAATCACAGGCGTGAGCTTCCCGGCAGTGTTCGGCCAGCCAAAACTTGAATGGATGGGAAATGCCGCAGGCTGCATCCAGTACCACGTCGTCTTGTTGGGCAAACTTGCGGGCCCATTCATATTCGTAAGGTCTGCTCCACCATGCCGGATGCAGTGGAAATACCAGCGTATCTGTTTTGGGATCGCTTTGCCGAACATATCTGGATACTAGTGCCTCATTCTGATTAGGTGTGTCCATCATCCCCGTATCCCCTCTCTCAATCCTGCATCTGCCAAGAACGTCTCCAATACCGAACGCCACTTGCGCCGCCATCCGGACAGATCGTAAGCGACAGCTGTCTCCCTGGCGTATATGCCGAGGCGCTCCCGCTCCGCCCTGTCCTCCAGCAAGCGAACCAGAGCGGCGGTTAGTGCTTCATCGCCAGGGGGCACAAGCAGCCCGTTAAAACCGTCCTGTATGAGATCGTTTAACCCGCCCACATTGGAAGCGACCACCGGAATGCCGCAGCTCATGGCTTCCAGGCAGGCATAGGAGGTTCCCTCCGAGAACACCGTGGGAATCACGGCAATATCGGCCTGATGGTAGGCCTCGCGGATATCCCTGAAGTCGTACGTACGCTGCAAGATGCGATCCTGGTGCGGATGAGTGCGGTGCCAATACCGAAACACCCTGCCCACCGTGCTGCCTTCAACCAGTTCTCCGGCAAATTCAATCTCCAGATCCGGATAGGCACCCAGCAGCCGATCTGCCGCAAGCATCATGGGGATGATGCCCCGTTCCATACTGATCCGGCGCGGATACAGAATTCTCAGAGGACGGGCAAGCTGTGATGGCAAAGCCATCCTGTGGATGCTGGCAGCAGAATCAGCGATCTCGTTTGCCTGATCGGAATTGTCAGCGTTATCAAGCAGAACAGGCTCCTTAGCACTCCATCCGGAGATGGCTACCCCGGCTTCTTCCTGGCTGGCGAGGTCCTCCTTCCATGCAGACAGCCATTCCGCTTCCTGTTCCTGCCCGAACCTCGGTCTGGGGGGAGCAGGAGTGAAATAGGAGGTATCCACAGCATTGGGAATAAGGACAACCTGTTGGGGATCATTAAACGTGCATGCTGCCCGGCAAAAGGTCTGAAAATGGGAGTCTACCGATACGATGCGTACCAGTCCATCCAGTGCCAATTGGATGTGCTCAGCCACCTGCTGCTTGGTCTCCAGCGGCAGTCCGGGACGATCCCAGTTAATGCCGTGGCAGATGCCCAGACTGCCGGGCTTGTAGCTGATGGGCTGCCAGAGACAGCTGGCATAGATGACCGGGCCGCGAGCTGCAGCTGCCATCCGGGCAAAGGCTTCAGGCACATCATCCATATCGTAGGCGTATCCGAATACATCAATCTGCTCCGTACGTGTCTGAAATGCTTCATAATAAGACAACTGATGCACTTCGGGATTATGCCCCAGCTCACGGATCACACTGCACAGATCCAGAATATAACGTTCAAGCCCCCCTCCGAATACCCGTCCGAACTCCCGGTTGTATCCATCCGTGAAGCTGTGTGTCAAAATGCTGACCACACCCATCTCAATGCTCCTCCTTCCAGGGAACCAGCCGAGGTTCCGGGTCCAGGATGGATTCGTAATGTTCCAGACTGCCCCACTCGCCGCTGGGATCAATGCGTTTGTAACGCAGATACTTGCGAACCCGGTCTTCGAGGCTGCCCGCCCACCCCAGATGCTGTACTTTTAATTCCGTGCAAATGCCAGGCAATACCGAACTGGACATGGGGAGACGGGGAACATGATGGTTCTGCTGTGGGTAAAAGTAAGGATACTCCGGCATATAGCGGACAAGTGATGCCGTATGCCGTCTGTGCAGACCCCAAAGTTCGTCATCCCGGTAGTGGGTCCGTCCACCCCACATATCGTAGAATCGGAATGCCACCCAGTCTGCATGGTCCTGGTTGATCAGCTCGCGTATCGCTTCCTTGGCCTCCGTACTGTACAGTTCATCCGCATCGACGGACAGCAGCCAGTCCGGTGAAGTACTTACAGCTGCTTGCCATAACGCATTGCGGAGCCGCCATTCCTCTGCAAATAGAGGTTTCTCCAGGATTTCGAGCCGAATCACTTTTGGATAGGACCTGCATATGTCTGGTGTTCCATCGGTACTCGCATCATCCACGATAACGATCTCATCCACGAATTCACTCAGATCATGGAGTACTTCCTCGAGGTATCGTCCACGTTCGTTACGGACCTGCAGCATGGCAGTCAGTTTGTTTCCGTGACTTTTGCGGACACGGCGGATGGAAGAAGGTGTGGGGCTTGAACGCTCGCTTTCCACCTCATTGCTCTTCGAGTCCATCTGATGGTCTGCCAATGTTTCGGAAGAGGAGGGGGGAACTTCAGTCCGAATGTCAGACTGCATGCCCAGCCCCCGATTATGCTGCGTGCGCTTCTTCGGGTCCAGCATCACGGCACCTCCCCGAGCAGCTGCTGTACAGCGTGATCCAGCAGTTCCATCTCCACAATCCGTGCGAGAGCTTCCTCATTCTCCATCGCAGCTTCGAGAAACTGTCGCACTGCCCCGTGACGATCTCCCCGCAAGGCCATGGCAGTCCCTGATAACTCCTGATAATCCCTGCGGCTGGAACGGTCCTGAATATCTGCTGCATGGACCAGAGCCAGAGCATCCTCCACACATTCGGTCTCCTGATATATCCGGAACTTCCAATGCCGGGCGGTTTCTCCTCCAAGCGCATCCAATATCCCCAGCGCAGCACCGTAATCATCGTTTAACCGCAGCAGCTCTGCCTGCACAAGCTGATGCTCTCCCGCCTCCAGCCAGCGGCACAGCTGTTCATAGTGGTGCCGTTCCTGTTCGCTGCCTGCACTAATTCCGTAGACTTGCAGCGCAGATTCAACCTCTCCTGCTTTGACATGAATGGCCGATAGAAACCGATAGTGTGATTGTACACAATCACTTCGCCCGTTCATGATCGCATGTGTAAAGGCCTCCTTCAGGGATGCTGCTGCACGGGAGTCGTCCAGCAAATATTCATAGGCTGCCAGCAAAAAGGAGATCGTCTCATGCGGCCCCGTTTTGGAACGGAGCTGGCGGTAATAGTCTGCACGCATGCTGCACTGGAGCGGAGTGATGGTGTCCGGTGCCTCGGTCACGGTTTGTCTGAGGGCATGAAGAAAAAGAAGCTCATAATCTCTTAGCGGAACTTCGAGATCATCCTTGTGTATGGAGCCAGCCGGAGCCTTGTCTTCACCGCCCAGCCAGACCGTGCGGACGCCCTGAAAGGCAAGCTTCATATACCGTGTTTCCGAAGACGTGCCGATCAGATCGGCAGTACCAACCAGTCTGGATATGCAGCTCTCCCACAGCGGAGAGCTTGCTTCATCGCCCGCCGGCTCGGGAAGAAGCACAATGCTGATCTTCGGTTGCATCGATTGAACTGCTGTAAGCCAGTAGGGGTGTGCAATGACAGCTGCGGTGTGATTTTGCTGGAGCAGAATCTCAGCTTCTGGCAGGGTGATTACTGAAATGGCCGGGGGCATATCTTCAGAACGTTCCTGACTGCTTACATATAAGACTTCTCCCTCGGCCGAGAGCAGGGCAGCGATGTCCGGATAAGGAAAAGTGGACCATCCCCCTTTGCGGGGAAAAAGAATATACCGATTGGGAGGACATTTGCTGTCATCCTCAGTTGACGCTGTTTTCCCGTTGATCTCCGGTACCCATTCGGGCTTATCCATAGGTCATCACCTCACTTTGAATGCATTCAATCGTTCGGCCTCCGCTTCCGGAGGTGTTCCATCTCTCCACATCATATGTACAGCCCTTAAGGCACTTCGCATGATATGTCTGACTCTAGCATATGGGCATGTTGTGCCAAACATGAGCAACTTCCCTGAATAGACGAAGCAGATAAGCCGCATATTCGGCTGAATTTTATCCAATGTGTGACCATCGTCACATTTTTTTCGCAATTCTGACGTAGATTGTGATAATTGTCACATGTACCAAATAGGCAATCTGGCACAATACGTTCATCACGTATTTGGCGGACAGATAGACAGCGAAGGTGCAGCTTCCATGCCAAATGCAAATCACTGCGATGTAAACAGAAAGAAGGGGTAACGATGGATCCGATTATGTTATCGCGTATCCAATATGCACTCACAACGATCTTCCATTTCTTTTTTGTACCGCTGTCCATCGGTCTTGTGCTGCTGGTAGCCATTATGGAGACGTTGTACGTAGTCAAGGGCAAGGAGATTTACAAAACGATGGCCAAGTTCTGGGGCAAGCTGTTCCTGATTAACTTTGCCGTCGGGGTCGTGACAGGTATTCTGCAGGAGTTCCAGTTCGGCATGAACTGGTCCGAGTATTCACGCTTTGTCGGGGATGTGTTCGGGGCGCCACTGGCGGTTGAAGCCTTACTGGCGTTTTTTATGGAGTCTACATTTATCGGGCTCTGGATTTTCGGGTGGGACCGGTTATCCAAAAAGGTGCATCTGGCCTGTATCTGGCTCGTATTTGTCGGCACATTCTTGTCCGCACTGTGGATTCTGGCAGCCAATTCATTCATGCAGCATCCGGTCGGTTTCGAGATTAACAACGGCCGTGCCGAGATGAATGATTTCCTCGCCCTGCTTACCAATGGTCAGCTGCTGGTTGAATTCCCGCATACGATCTTTGGCGCATTAATGACAGGGGCTTTCGTGGTAACCGGCATCAGTGCGTACAAATTGATGAAAAAGCAGGATGTGGAGATTTTCCGCAAATCGTTCAATATCGCCATCATCATTGGTCTTGTTTCCTCATTCGGTGTGGCATTCTCGGGACACTTCCAGGCGCAATATCTGGTGGAGACGCAGCCGATGAAAATGGCAGCCAGCGAAGGAACCTGGACAACAACGGAAGATCCTGCGCCGTGGACGGTCATCGCAGCAATTGATCCGGACAAACAGGAGAACTCCGGTGAGATCAAGATTCCCGGATTGCTCAGTTATCTATCCTACAGCAAATTCTCCGGCAGTGTTCAAGGCATGAAAGAACTCAATGCCGAGTATCAGCAGACATATGGGCCAGGGAACTACATCCCGCCAGTGCGGACGACGTTCTGGAGCTTCCGCATCATGATTGCTGCGGGTGGTTTAATGATTGTACTCGCCCTGTACGGTACATTGCTGGCGATGCGCAGGAAGCTGGAGGTAGCTGGAACATGGTTTATGCGCCTGATGGTTTTTGCCATCTCCCTGCCTTTCATCGCCAATACGTCGGGCTGGATTATGACGGAGGTGGGACGGCAGCCGTGGACGGTATTCGGATATATGACGACCGAAGCAAGTGTATCGCCTAACGTAAGCGCAGGCCAGATTCTGTTCTCTACCATTGCGTTTACGGCGGCTTACACGGTTCTGGGCATTGTTATGGTCTATCTGTTCGTTCGTGAGATCAAGGCAGGTCCGCACGCAGTAGATAAGCCGGAGGAACACGATGAATCGGCCGATCCGTTCGGCATGGATGGGGGGTATTCCGTTGTCACTAAGTGAGCTTTGGTTTCTGTTGATCGCTGTATTGTTTGTCGGTTTTTTCTTTTTGGAAGGCTTCGATTTTGGTGTGGGAATGTCCACAGGCCTGATTGCCAGATCAGATCGTGAACGTCGTACCCTGATCAACTCCATCGGTCCGTTCTGGGATGGAAACGAGGTCTGGCTAATCACGGCAGGCGGCGCAATGTTCGCTGCTTTTCCGCATTGGTATGCCACCTTGTTCAGCGGTTTTTACCTGCCGCTTGTAGTTGTATTACTGGCATTGATCGGCCGTGGAGTCGCTTTTGAATTCCGGAGCAAGATGAAGCAGCAGCGCTGGCGCAAAACATGGGATATCATCATTGTCGTCTCAAGCAGCCTCCTGCCATTTCTGTTCGGGGTTGTCTTTGCAACGCTCATGAAGGGTCTGCCCATTGATGGGGAGATGCAGATGCGAGCGGGATTCCTGGACATCGTCAACCCGTATACTGTTGTTGGCGGTCTAAGTGTTACCTTGTTATGTCTCGTTCATGGGCTGTTGTTCGCTTCCTTGCGGACCGTTGGTGATCTCAGGGAACGGGCGTTGAATATGGCAAATAAATTAATGCTGCCGCTGGCCGCCATTCTTGCGGTGTATGCAGTGATGACCTACTTCATGACAGATGTGTTCGCCGTTCGCGGCTGGGCGCTCTGGATCATGGTGGTCCTTGGTGCCGTTTCATTGGGTCTCGCTGCTTACTTCGTGCGGCATAAGCGTGAGGGCTGGGCTTTTGGTATGACCGGAGCCGTTATTGCCATCGCATTTGCCTCTGTATTCATTGGCCTGTTTCCAAGAGTCATGGTCAGTTCCTTCGGCTCAGCGTTCGATCTGACCGTGTATAATGCCGCTTCCGGTGCGTATTCACTGAAAGTGATGACGATTGTAGCCTGCACGCTGCTGCCTTTTGTCCTCGGATATCAGATCTGGAGTTATTACATTTTCCGCAAACGTCTGAACGAGCAGCATCACCTGGAGTACTGACATGGGACGGGGATTGCTGAAGCTGCCGGGGATCCGGCCTGTACTGGCGCTGGCTTCAGCGCTGGTACTGCTGCAGGCGATGACGATCATTATGCAGGCCAAATGGCTTGCCGAGGCCATAACGGCATTGTTCGAAGGGTCATCCATCGCAGAGCAGTACCCTGTGCTGCTGCTGTTCCTGGCTGCTTTTGCTGCCCGGTATGCCATTTCCTTCTGGTTGCAGCTGGTGGCCATGCGGTATGCAGAGAAAACGGGAACAGATCTGCGCAGGCAAATGGTGGAGCAGTGGTTCAGGCTTGGCCCGCGTTTTGCCAAAACGGAAGGAACAGGGCATCTGGTCACGTTGGCCCGCGAAGGAACAGCCCAGTACAAGACGTATCTGGAGCTATTTATCCCCCGCATGCTGGGCATGGGATTTACCCCAATCGTTATACTCTTGTATGTGTTCAAGCTGGATATCATGTCCGGTGTTATTTTGACGGTCACCCTTCCCATATTGATTGTGTTCATGATTCTGGTCGGTCTGGCTGCACAGCGTAAGATTGATGGGCAATTCAAGTCATACAAGGCACTGGCCAATCACTTTGTGGATACGCTTCGCGGACTCGAAACGCTGAAAACGCTGGGCCAGAGCGGCAAGCATACAGATACCATTATTCGAGTCAGCCAGCGCTACCGAAAAGCAACGATGTCTACACTGCGCATGGCCTTTTTGTCTTCCTTCGCACTGGACTTCTTCACCATGCTCTCAGTTGCCTCGGTCGCGGTTGGCCTTGGTTTGCGGCTAACAGAAGGACAGATGCTGCTCGGACCGGCACTGACGGTACTTATTCTGGCACCGGAGTATTTCCTGCCTGTGCGTATGGTGGGTGCAGATTACCATGCCACATTGGATGGTAAGGAAGCTGGAGAAGCAATTGTACAGATGATTGATCGGGGGAAGGCAGCCGAGCAGAGACAGCGGGAAGCATACACCACTACTCTTCTTCAGACACAGGCAGGGACGGACGGAGTGAGATCTGTACAGCAGTCTTCTTCCGACCGTAAACATGCCT
Source organism: Paenibacillus xylanilyticus (assembly GCF_009664365.1). Taxonomy (NCBI): domain Bacteria; kingdom Bacillati; phylum Bacillota; class Bacilli; order Caryophanales; family Paenibacillaceae; genus Paenibacillus; species Paenibacillus xylanilyticus. The sequence goes on along the minus strand of NZ_CP044310.1, from coordinate 6,135,150 downwards.
CGACCATACGTGTTGTGTTGGATGATGATCGCACTGCCAGACAAGTGTCTTCAGCTTCATCGAAGCTGATCTGGAACAAGGGCAGCAGGCTAGCGCTTACCGACATCCAAGTGCGTCATGATGAGGACGGGGCCAACTCACTGGAGGATGTCACCTTTCAGATTTCCGGTATGATCAAGGTTGGTATCATCGGTGCAAGCGGTGCAGGGAAATCCACATTGATTGACGTGCTGGCCGGCTTTCAACTGCCCACATCAGGACGAGTGTTGGTGAACGGTCAGCCCGTGTCCCTGGAGATGATGGAATCCTGGAGAACACAAACGGCTGCCATTCCGCAGCATCCCTATATATTCAGTGGGACCCTTGCTGATAACGTCCGCTTTTATATGCCGGAAGCATCGGATGCGGAGGTCGCAGAGGCAGCTAATGCAGCAGGTTTGAACCAGCTGGTCTCTTCCTTGCCAAACGGACTGCATGAGCGAATCGGAGCCGGGGGTAGACAGCTCAGCGGTGGGCAAGAGCAGCGGATAGCCTTGGCCAGAGCCTTGCTAAGTGCACGGCCGGTGCTGCTGCTGGACGAGCCAACCGCACATCTGGATGTAGAGACAGAGTACGAGATGAAACGGACGATGCTGCCGTGTTTTGAAGACAAACTGGTATTTTTGGCTACGCATCGCCTGCACTGGATGCCACATATGGATCGCATCATCGTGATGGACGGCGGGACGGTTGCCGAGACAGGAACACATGAAGAGTTGCTTGCAAGACAGGGCGTCTATTACCAGATGATTCGGGCCCAGATGGAGGCGGTATAACATGGAAGCTGAACATGAGCAGATAGAAACGGCCCGAAACGGGCGTGTGAAGAGCAGCTGGATTTCTCCTTACGTGGTACAGTACCGCTGGAGATTTGCCGGAGTTATCGCACTGGGGACATGTGCTGCATGTTGTGCCGTCCTGCTGCTCTTTACCTCGGGGTTCCTGATCTCCAAGTCTGCGCTCCGCCCTGAAAACATTCTGATGGTATATGTACCGATTGTGGGTGTTCGTGCGTTCGGGATTTTTCGTGCGGTGTTTCGATATGCCGAGAGGCTGGCCGGTCATGATGCCGTACTGCGTGTGCTTGCCGATCAACGGGTGAAGCTGTATCGGATTTTGGAGCCCCAAGCCCTGTTCCTGCGTTCACGAATGCAAACGGGGGATGTGCTTGGTGCACTTGCAGAGGATGTCGAGCGGCTGCAGGATATTTATCTGCGTACGGTTTTTCCCGCCATCACGGCACTGATCCTGTACGGTGCGGCAGTTATCTCTTTTGGAACCGTGGATCTGGGTTTTGCATTGTGGATGGGTCTGTACTTGTTATTCCTTATTGGGTTGCTGCCAGCCATCACGCTAAAGATTACATGGAAACAGAAAGTACGGTTGAAAAAGGAGAACAGCCACCTATATACGCGCCTTACAGACGGTGTACTTGGCCTTGGAGACTGGCTGGCCAGTGGTCGGGCAGCAGAGTTTGTTCGTCTTCAGGAGGAGGGGGAGCAGCGGGCAGATTCCGTTCGGCGCAGCCTGCGAAGATGGACGCGCTGGCGTGACCTGATTGCACAATGTGTCATTGGACTGATGGTGGTGTCTGTGACATTGTGGGCAGGAAGCCAGGCTGCAGCAGGACAGCTGCCCGCCGTTATGATCGCGGCATTTGTATTGGTTCTATTTCCACTAACGGAAGCCTTACTGCCTGTGTCCGATGCGGTGGAGCGTATCCCCGAGTACCGCGAATCGCTGGATCGATTGCAGCATCTGGAGGGTAAGGGAAACGCTCCAGGTGCTACGTCAGGCAGAGATGAAACGGTGCAGGCGCCTGAAGTCCCTTCTGAATCAGCGGAGATGACGAATTGTTCACGGGATCAACGCATCCGTCTGCGTATCTCTCCGAAGCTGAGAGCAGATATTCGAATCGATCATGTAAGTTACCGCTATGCTTCCGAAGATGCCCATGCGGTACAGGGTGTTTCTCTTCATCTACCCCAAGGGAAACGGCTAGCCATCCTTGGGCGCAGTGGGGGAGGCAAATCCACACTGCTCAAACTGATTCAGGGTGCTCTGCTCCCTTCAGCAGGGGAAGTTCTGATCAATGATCAGCCTGTGCAGACGCTGGGGGAGAATGTACCTGATGTCATTGCAGTGCTAAATCAGAACCCGCATCTTTTCGATACAACGGTTGCGAACAATCTGAGGATTGGCCGTCCACATGCAACAGATGAGGAGATCAGACGCGTGGCCAACCAGGTCGGTTTGTCCGGCCTTATCGAGTCTCTTCCGCAGGGGTACAATACCCCGATGCTGGAGACGGGCATGCGCTTTTCGGGCGGCGAACGGCAGCGGATTGCCCTGGCCAGGGTACTGCTGCGGGAGACACCTGTCGTCATCTTCGATGAACCTACAGTGGGACTTGATCCTGTGACGGAACGCGCACTGATGCGCACCATTCTGGACAGCATGCAGGGCAAAACGATGATCTGGGTTACCCACCATCTCATTGGTGCTGAACAGATGGATGAGGTCATTTTTATGGAAAATGGACAGATTGCCATGCAGGGTTCTCACGAACAGCTGCTGGCTCGGGAAGAGCGTTATCGTCGCCTCGTCGAGCTCGACCGACCAGGATGGGCAGACTGGCAGAAGCCAGGGGTCCCGTTGCCGCCCGCAGCTTCCAGGTAAGTGTGGTTGGTTTCGAAGATTGAGTGCTGAGATCATGTTGATCGGATGAAAAGAGAAGACTTACTCCAAGGTATAAAGCTGATGAAAGGGTTATATCAGCCAAAAGACGAGCCCGTGGTTTCACGGGCTCGTCTTTTTTTAATTGATATGGAGCAATAGGGTCCGTCCCTACATTTCGACCAACATGAGAATGATGGAAGAGAGACAGAGGCAGGTACTGATGAGATATAAAACGCCAACTACCTGCTTATGGTTCAGCCCTGCACGCAGGAGGCGGTAATGAGCCTGGCTTGCATCGGCCTGATAGATGGCTTTGCCTTGGATGAAACGTTTGATAACGACAAAGATATTGTCGAAGATCGGTACACCAAGAGCCAGAATCGGGATGAATAGGGACAGCATGGTGGCTTGCTTGAATGCCCCATCAAGGGCAATGACAGCCAGAATGAAACCGAGGAATGTCGCACCGGCATCACCCATAAATACCTTGGCCGGAGGTTTATTGTATTTCAGATACCCAAGCGTTACACCGACAAGTACGATGGACATGAGTGCCGAATCGCTCTGGCCTTTGGCCAGGGCAACGACAAACAGCGTGACGGCCGAGATCGCTGACAATCCGCCAGCAAGCCCGTCCATGCCATCCGAGAAGTTAATGACCGTGGTTACACCGAAGATCCACAGGATCGTCAGAATGAACTGCAGCCAGAACGGAAGCATGACGTATTCCGAGGTCAGCGGGTTAACAAACCCGGTGAATGCAATGCCGGAAGCAAATACGAGCACGGCCGCAGAGATCTGAATGATCATTTTGGGCAGGGCGGGAAAGTCTTTGCCTTTTGTTTTGTACCAGTCATCAATGGTGCCAATCGTTAACAGAAGCATACCGCCTGCAACCAGTGCGGCTGTCTCCATGGACAACTGCTTCGTAAAAGCAATGTATGTCAGGAAGAATCCGGTGAATATCGCGTAACTCGCCGTCAGTGGAATAGGCTGCCTGTGCAGCTTGCGCTCTACGTCCTCCCGTGGCTTGTCCACAAAATCAAGGCGGTGTGCCAGGCGGCTAAGCGGAGGAATGAGCAGAAGCACGACAACAAAAGACAGCAAAAAGGCCATTATGTATACCATAAAATTGCTTGATTCACTCCCATCTACCATTTTTCCCCTATTATACGAGCTGGAGCGGAAATCTGTCGATGTCATTATTGTAACCTGCTTGAACGTACATGTTGGCAGAAAGCCAAAGTTCAGATCATTTATTGAAAATAAGATCCAAAGAAGTGGTTTGCTGTTTCCGCATGATAGCCGTCATCTCCTTGCCAGGTAGCGGCAAAGATAAAATCGCCGGAACCACCTTTGCCTCTTCTCGGCGTATCTCCAGGAATCAGCAGTCCAGCAGCAGCCCAGATCTCAATCAGGGCATCCCGCTCCTGTTTGCTCGAAGGGAGCAGACCTTTCCACAGCTTTTCAAGCGAACGGGCACTATCCTTGGGATCACCAGTCTGGCAGGCTGCGAGAAGCTGTTCAAGGATGGCCTTGTCTTCCGAGGTTACCTCGTAGCTTGAATCGTTATCAAGAAGCAGCAACTCCAGATCCATCAGGCAGTAGAGCAACCATCCATGACGGACCCCGCCCCATTTGATCCGCTCAAAATTCAGGACGTTCAGATCCGCGTTCACATACTGCTTGTCCGACTGTAACCTTAGGTAATTGCAATCCCCGCATGCACTGGTGTTGGCATGAAGCGCGGGCCGTTCCCCATAGGTGTGCAGAGGTAAACGTGAGGTGAGTGCCCAACTGGAGAGCGCACTGCGCAAATATACTTTTTTGGTAGACAGGCTATGCAGAAAAGCCGATACGACCCTGTCCTTCAAGGTGATGTCCTGATGAATTTCATGCAGACGCCGAACAATCTCGTCGTGGGTGGTGGTCTGCGGATCGAACATCACATGCTTGCTCTTGGCATATTCAAAATCATCTCCGGAGAATGGTGCACGTTCTGTCTTCCAGCCGCCACCTCCCCAGAATGTGGTCAGCAATATTTTTGCCGCTTTTTTATCCAACAATGCAATTAACCTCCTGTCGTATTCAATATTAATTCTACAAGACCGGGGAAACGACTGTTTAGATCATCCTTTCGCAAAGAGTAAAAATGCTGTTTGCCTTCTATACGTGGCTGGATCAGGCCTGCTTCACGAAGAATTTTGATGTGATGGGACAATGTGGATTTGGAAATATGGTCTACTTCGAAGGCGGAACAGTTTTTCTCGCCGGAGCTGGCCAGGCAGTGTGCAATCTTCATGCGCACCGGATCACCAAGTGCATTGCAGACCGTGGTAAACTCCATGTCCGAAGCCATGGGTATTGTAGGTGTTTTCATATCTATGACGGTAGCATATTGAAACGTCTCTTTCAATGTTTGATTTTTTTCGAACTGAGGGTTGTAAGGAGACTGAATCGTGTGATACATTGCTATTCAATAGTTCGAAATTATTCGAACTGTAATTCATATCGGTTTATGACCATCAGGAGGAACATCATGACTACCTTGTTAAACAACTATTTTCGTTTATTTGACGCTTCCCGTACGGACGCACGTGCAATGGAGGATTTACTGTCCCTGTTCACAGCGGATGCAGAGATTGTGTTGAACGGTACCAGCAGAAGGGGATTTGAAGGTTTTATGAAAGCATTCTACGAGTACAACATGGACGTCAAACATATGTGGGACGGGTGGGTTCTTCAGCCGGACGGCAGCTATCAGACGAACTGGGCCGTATGTGGGCAAGCTGCTGATGGCACGGTATATGCCAAAACAGGGATTGATATCGCCCGCGTGAATGATGAGGGACAGATTATGTATCTGGAAAATGTGCAGGACGACAAGGATGCATTCAGTAAATATAATCAGTAATGCTTTATAAGTAGTAAAAAAAAGGTGCCCTTAAATGGACACCTGTTTTTTCTGCAACTATTTCTGATGCATCGTTTTATTTTGAAAAGCAGCGATATCCGCATACTCTTCCTCAAATTTGCGGGAGATCCGAATAAAGATCGGCAGCAATTCCCGGTAGATGCGGACATGATCCGGGTCAGGCTGATGGCGATGTGTGGATCCGATCATGCCGGATACCGCACTCAGGGAATCAATTCGGCCAAGTGCATACAAGCCAAGCACGGCTGCACCAAGGCAGGAGCTCTCAATGCTTTCGGGAATAATGACATCCTGGTCGAAGATATCGGCCATCATCTGCCGCCATAATTCGGAGCGGGCGAAGCCACCCGTTGCCTGGATTTTGGTAGGACGGCCGATCTTCTCCTCAATAGCCAGCATGACCGTATACAGATTGAACAATACACCTTCCAAAGCTGCGCGGATCATGTGCTCCTTCTTATGATGAAGCGTCAGACCGAAGAACGAGCCGCGGGCATTCGGATTCCAGAGCGGAGCCCGCTCACCTGTCATGTACGGATGAAAGAGCAGACCTTCCGATCCTGGCGGTACATTTTCTGCGACACGCGTGAGCACTTCATAAGGATCGATCCCCAGCCGCTTCGCTGTTTCTACCTCAGAGGCTGCAAACTCGTCCCGAATCCAGCGGAAAATGACCCCGCCATTATTCACGGGCCCGCCAATCACCCACGCATCCTCGGTGAGGGCGTAACAGAAGAAACGTCCTTTTGGATCGGTAACCGGTTTGTCCACCACTGTACGAATGGCTCCGCTGGTGCCGATGGTCACTGCCACCACGCCAGGATCAATTGCATTTACGCCAAGATTGGAGAGCACACCGTCACTTGCCCCGATGACAAATGGCGTCGTGTCTGCAATGCCCATTTCCTTGGCATACTCCGGGTTTAGGCCTTGCTTGAGCACATGCGTGGTCGGCACAAGCCGGGATAAATGATCTGGTGTAATTCCTGCCACATGCAGGGCTTCCTCATCCCAGTCCAGCTTCTCCAGATTCATCATTCCGGTGGCAGACGCCATGGAGTGATCAATCACGTACTCATTGAACAGCTTAAGGAACACATATTCTTTCATGGAAATGAATTTGTGGGTTTGCTTGAACAGCTCCGGCTGTTCCCGGGTCAGCCACATGATCTTGGTCAGGGGTGACATCGGATGAATGGGTGTTCCTGTTCTCAGATAGATTTCATGACCATTCATTTCCGTTTTGAGTGCTTCGGTCCATTCCGCGCTGCGATTGTCTGCCCACGTCATGGCACGCATGAGCGGTTTGCCCTGCCCGTCAACAGGCAGGATGCTGTGCATTGCCGAGCTGAACGATACAAACAGAATCTCATCTGGTTTGACACCCGCCTTGAATGTCGCCTGTTTGACGGATTCTACAACAGCTTGAAAAATATCGTCCGCATCCTGCTCAGCAATCGCAGGAGTGGGGGTATACAGCGGATAATCGGCACCACCCTGAGCCACAATGGAACCGTTTTGTTCGAACAATACGGCCTTGGTGGATGTGGTGCCGATATCTACGCCAATCATATAGGGTGAAGAAGCCATTTTGTCATCCCTTTCTCTGAAGCATCTGGTATTTATCTTTAGATAAGAATATCAGACTTGAGGGATGGATCAAAATGCCGAGTCCTTAATCTTTCACTGCTCCAGCGGCAATGTCCGAAATGAACTGGCGGCTGATGAACAGGAACATGATAATGAGCGGAATAACAGCCAGCAGAGTACCGGCGATAACCATTGCATAATCCGTATTGTACAGTCCATTTAACTGTGAGAGGGCAATCTGCAGGGTGTATTTCCGTTCATCTGTCAGGACAATGAGCGGCCACAGGTAGTCGTTCCATACTCCGATAAAGGTAAATGCACCGAGAAACGCAAAAGCAGGTCGCAGGATGGGCAGCGCCACATTCCAATAGAGACGGAAGAAATTACAGCCGTCGATCCGGCCCGCATCGAGCAGGTCATTCGGGATGGACTCCGTGGCATACTGCCGAATCCAGAAGATGCCGAAGGCATTCACCATACCAGGGATAATCAGGGCCTTGAAGGAACCGACCCAACCGAACGTCGCCATGAGCACGAAGGAAGGCACAAGCGACAGCTGGGAAGGTACCATCATGGTGGCGAGCAGCAGGACGAAGAGCCACTTTTTGCCCGGAAACTCAAACTTCGCAAACGCAAAACCCGCTAATGAGTCGAAGAATAGCACGAGCACGGTCACCATGCCGGATACAAACAGTGTATTGACAAATGCACCCCAGAAGTCGATCTGCTGCAGCACCCGGCTGATATTATTCCACAGTTCTCCCCCGAACCAGAGCTGGGGCGGAAATGCATAGATGTCGGACGTTGTCCGTGTGGACATTACAATCAGCCAATAGAACGGGAACATGGAAATGAGCATGCCCCCGATAAGACCGGTATACAATACCAGCGATTTGAGGTATTTGGACGTCATGAGCGCTCCCCCCTTGTCACATCAGGATGACTTGCCTTGAACAAGCTTCCAGTTCACGATGGAGAACAGGGCGATAATGAGGAACATACCCCAACCCACCGCTGCACCATATCCGAAGTAGTTGTTGATGAACGATTCACGGTAAAGGTACAGAACAATGGTCATTCCGGCTGCGCCTGCACCGCCGTCGTTGCCCACAAGAATCTGAGGTTCGGTGAACAGCTGCATGCCGCCAATCGTTGATGTAATCACCGTGAAGAGAATTACAGGGCGCAGCATCGGAATTGTAATTCGGAAGAAGGACTGTATACCGGATGCGCCGTCAATTTTGGCTGCTTCATACAAGGTCTGCGGTATACTCTGAAGTCCGGCGAGATAAATAACAGCGTTGTACCCCGTCCAGCGCCAGACGACCATGGAGGAGATAGCCACTTTAATACCCCAAGGCGCATTAAGCCATTCCACGACCGGAAGCCCGACCGACTGCAGGAGATAGTTGAGAAAGCCATAGTTGTTGGCAAACAGTGCACCAAAGATGATCGCCACGGCCACGATGGAGGTGACGTTCGGAAGGAAGTAACCGACCCGAAACAGTGTACGGAACTTCACGAACGGCGCATGCAGCAAAAAGGCAACAATCAGGGCGAAGAACAGCATGGGAATGGTCGAGTATATCCAGATCATGAATGTATTGCCCACAGCCTGCCAGAACTCGGCATCCGTCAGCATGTATTTAAAATTGTTCAGCCCATTGTAGGTCATTACGCCAATGCCGTCCCACTTATGGAAGGCCAGGTACAATGAGAAACCGATGGGAAACAGTCCAAACACGGCAAAGAGAATATAAAACGGCGAGATCGCTGCATATAGGGCACGATGTTCCCAAATTTGGGACAGAAGAGATTTCTTCCGATCCAGGTCCGGACGCACGGCTCCGGGTTCGGGAGTGAGATGGGGTTCGGTTACAGCCATATGAATTCCTCCTTATGCGGATATCGAACACACACGTTCTTCAGGTCAACGCTGGAGTTCCCGCTCTACGCGGTGTACGGTATCGGTCCAGACCTGCTGGGCATCGGCATTTTGCTTCGCGACATCATTCAGGCGCCGGGTAATAATGTTGTGTACCGATGGGTAACGTTCACCAAAAAAAGCGTCTGGAACATGCTGTGCCGATTCGGCAAATACAGACCCTGTCGCCTGTCCGCCGAAGAAAGGCTCCTCTTCTTTCATGGCGGGAGAGTCGAACACACCCGGCGCAGAAGGGAAGAGGTTCAACGTCTGATATTGCTCCAGCTGATTTTCCGGACTCTGCAGCCAGCGCACCAGCTCGAAGGCTTCCTGAGGATGCTCACTGGACTTCAGAATGGACAGGAACGAACCGCCGTTATTGCCATCTCCGCCAGGAGCACGGGCCACCCGCCATTTACCCGATGTATCTGGCGCGGCTTCCTGCAGCACCTGCTTCATCCAGACCGCACCCACGAAGGAGGCAATTTCCCCATTATTCATCGCTGCATTCCAGCCTGGAGTCCAGCCGTCTGCATTCGCCAGCAATCCCTTTTGCTTGAAATCAATGGCGGTATCCCAGCTTGTTCGTACCAGAGGAGAATCCATGCCGATAAACGAACCATCCGGGCGGAAGTAGCGCTCAGCTCCTTGGGACAGGACTTGATTGTAAACGCTTCCAATGTTATCGGTTAGAAATACCTTGCCCCCAAGTTTCTCCTTGATCTGTTCGCCTGCTGCGGCGTATGCTTCCCAGCTATTCAGCTGACGGCTTACCTCAGCGGGTTCAGATGGCAGCCCAGCCTCCTTGAAGAGGTCTGCCCGGTAAAAGAGGGCTGTCGGTCCCGTATCCATCGGGAAACCGATCATCTGTCCGCTGGGCGTGACGCCCTGCTTCCATTTCCACTCAAGATACTGGTCTTCGACGTCCCCAGCGCCGAGATCATACAGGTTATAGAAACGGTCTTCACTGGGGAACAGTTCCATGATCCAGTCGTTTAGGGCAACAATATCGGGCTCGCCTGATTTGGCGGCCAGCGTTGTCTTGAGCTTCGCCTTGAAGTCACCGCCGATCTTCTGGGCAGTCAGTTCTATATTGGGGAACTGTTCCCTGGCCTTGGCAATCAGCTTATCATCAATGGAACGGTTCCAGTACCATAGTGTAAGCGCTACCTTTTTGTTGTTCGCAGAATCGTCTTGTCCTGGCCAGATGGAGCATCCGCTTATAAGCAGGACGCAGACCATCATGATGGCTGTCCAGCAGGTTTTTTTCCGGCGGATCATGTGCACAACCCCCTCATCGTTAAGTTCGAGGCATGAAGTACTTTGGACTACAACATCATTCTATGAGCAGTTTATAAACTCATACCCAATATTCCGAAAATGAAACACAAATTTGTGTCGGTTTCGTATCCTGATTTTATTAGTTACTTTAAAAACAAAAGTTACTTGACACAATATAATTTTTATTTTAAACTTGCTTACATAAAGTAACTAATGATGATGACAATAATATAGATACGTACTATAAACGTCCAGTGATCTTTTTTCGGTCTGGATACGAATCAATCTGTATATCAAATGGCTTAACAGGAGGAAACAAACATTATGATTAATTCACATATTATTCAACTACTTGCCCCCAAAATCCAGACTTTTCCGAGTGGAAAAGAATTTATATATCTGGTTGGACCGATTAAGCTCCCGGTCAATCTGGATGGAGAGACGCATACATTCCAGTGGTACAGCTGGCTGAAATCGGATAAGGTCATGGAGAGCGGCGAGCTGATTGAATCGCTGGCTACTGCAGAACTGGCAGAACGTCAGCAGTCGAGTGTGCTCGTATACGGCGATTTTGCCGAAGCGCAGGAAGCACTGATCCGGATGCACAGCATCTGTCATACAGGCGATATTTTTGGCAGCAAGCGCTGTGATTGCGGCTTCCAGCTGGAGCAATCCATGAAAATGATCGCAGCCCATGGAGCGGGTGCCTTGTTCTACCTGGCGAACCATGAAGGTCGCGGGATCGGTCTGTTCAGCAAAGCGATGGCGTACATCCTCCAAGAGGAAGGTCTGGATACCGTAGATGCGAACCTGCAGCTTGGCTTTACGGATGATGCTCGTAACTACGACGATGCCATCGCTGTATTGCGTGCACTGCGTTCTGCACCGGTTACGTTGATTACCAACAATCCGCGGAAGCTGGCTGCACTGCAGGAAGCGGGACTGAATGTGGGTGGACGTGTTCCGCTGTGGGGCGATCGCTCGGCGTTTAATGAGAAATACCTGCAAACGAAAGTAAGTCGTTCGGGTCACTTGGCAGAGAATGATGGCTGGGCCGGGGCTGATGTACTGCTTCCGCATGCGCAGGCTTAAATTTCACCTTAAGTGTTAACCTTAAGTGTTAAATTAGCGTTGATTCCAGTGAAGGTATCTTGCTGTGCAATCGACAAAAAGTGGCTGTTGTTGTTCACTCCTTAGGGGTGTATGACAACGGCCTTTTGGTGTTTACGACAGAGCAATGAACACTATGGGGATGCTTTCTAGTGCCGGGCTCTGCTTGCCGATCTACCATACGGATTATACAATATAGGCAATCTGAATGATGCAGGAGGAACGATGGTGCCATTTGAGGGACAGAGCATGTTACCCGCTGCCAAGAGCATGAAGCAGTTCGAAGCGATTATTGATGGCCCTTACACCTATGGGGTTTTGCTGGATACCCACATTGCCCAGTTGAACAGCTTGCTGGATGAGGCAAGGCGGCGAAGCAAAAAAATCCTGCTGCATGCCGATCTGGTCCAAGGGCTGAAGAACGATGAGTACGCGGCAGAATATTTGTGTCAGCATATTCGTCCTGCGGGTTTGATCTCTACACGGGCCACAGTGATTCAAAAGGCGAAACAAAAGGGGATCACCGCGATTCAGCGGGTGTTTTTGCTGGATACAAATGCCTTGGAGAAAAGTTATCAACTGCTGACGAAGACACAGCCGGATTATATTGAAGTGCTTCCTGGCGTTATTCCGCATATTATTACCGAGGTAGCGGAACGGACGGGGATTCCCATTATTGCCGGAGGGCTGATCCGGTCTGCCCAAGAGGTTGAGCTCGCGCTGCAGGCCGGTGCAACAGCGGTGACCACGTCCAATTTTGACCTGATTCGACATTTTGGGGAATCGCTTACAGAACCGAAACAATAGCATGAATTTCAACATTATTGCATCTGTCAATCAGGCACCTGGGATATCGAATGATGCAATATGCGAACAGGAGGTTGTCGATATGGAAAAGTATATTATGGCTCTTGATCAGGGAACCACGAGTTCACGGGCTATTTTGTTTAACCACAATGGGGAGATTGTACATATTGCTCAGCAGGAGTTTCCGCAGTACTTCCCCAAGCCGGGTTGGGT